>JBAYTT010000106.1:0-13708 GCA_041675485.1 Pelobacteraceae bacterium
AATCATTCTCGGCGTTGCAACCAGACGGACAACATACCCAAATCAGTTTCGACTGTCAACAACTTTTTTCCGAAGTGACAATCTTTTTTTTCGAACCGACTTGAGTTTTCAAAGAGCTTCCCCGCCGAAACAAAACGGCTGTCTCAAAAGGGACTCGCTTTCTATCACAAACAATTTAAACCTGTCAAAAGAAAAATGATCCAAACGTAAAATAAATTGGAAATCAGTGAACAGCACAGGAAATACATGGGTCATAGCAACGGACCAGCATTTCCGCAGAACGCTTGACCTGAGCGTAGCCAGCGCCATCCATGGTTGCAATCAAAGCTTTCAGTGACACGGCAATTGCACCCTGATTGATCGCGGTTGGCGTTACAATGTTTGCTGCTCGACAGATTCCCCTGTCGTTGAAACGGTAACTATGAAGCAGCACTCCGCGCGGTGCCTCAACAAGCGCGGCGCCTTCCCCCTGCACGTGCCCGACAGCGGACAGCGGCTCATTTTTCAGTCCGTCAGTAACCAGATATTCTATCAACTCCTGCGCCCGCCTTACTGCAAGCTGAAGCTCAACAACTCTTGCTTTCAGAGCTGATTTGATCGAACGATCGGTAAAACGGTGTACATGCTCAGCCGGCATCGAGAGTAGGAGGCGCGCCAATGGCCCCACCATGAAGGGCGTTGTTTCATCAAAGTGACTTACTTTTGCATGAGTATGCCCCTCAATTCGTTCGTTCAGCCAACGGGCAGACTGTTTTACGGGAATGGACGTCCCTACCGACGTGACCAAACAATCACCAAAGAGCGAAGGCCCACCGCTGACAGCGCACGAAGGGACTAAAGCCAATGTCGGCAGGATCTCATTCAGATTGAATATATAGGCTATGCTCGCTGCCACATCCGTACTGGCCGCCGCAAGCTCTTCACTTAAAAACCGTAACTGACCGGTATCCGGCACCCTTGCCAATCCGCCAACCAGCAGATTAAACGGATGGATGGCACGTCCACCCACTATTGCCTGGATTTGATTGCCCAGCTTTTTGATCCTGAGCCCCATCTGCAGTTTTTCCGGCACACTGGCAGCCAACTCCTGAAACCCGCTTACCCCCAGATAGTCGGGCAAAGCCAGACAGAATATATGCAGGGCATGACTCTCGATCTGCCCACCCTGTACTGCCAACTCACGCAGCAGGCCGGTCTGCCGTGATATGGAAATCCCGAGCGCCTGTTCAACGCCTTGGAGTGCCGCTACCTTATGAACGGTCGAACAGATTGAGCAGATTCGACAGGCGATATCCGGTATTTCATCAAACCTCCTGCCGACCAGCAACGCTTCAAAGAGCCGAGGCGATTCAAACAGGTTCAACCGGGCATCCACCACCCGCTCCCCATCACGGATCAGCTCGACAGAACCATGACCCTCAACTCTTGTCAGCATATCAAGTTTACGCAGGTTGCTCATAGCACCCACCCCGGCCAAAAACGATGCAATCGTCCCAGCACAGCCTCCTCATCACGACCTGTTTTGGCGCATAGTGCAAGATACTCCTTCACATTAGCTTCCGGAACCGGTCCCCGGCACCCCTCGCACGAAGCAGACAATGTCGGGCAGCGCGCATGACAACCGCCCAGCGTCAGTGGGCCGAGACAGAGCATATCCCGCTCAGTCAGCAGACAGAGGTTTTCCCGCATCCGGCATTCGGTGCAGACCGGATAGTCATTCTCAACCGGAAGCGCACCTTGGGTCAAACCGGCCAACAGCTTGAGCAACTCTTCCTTTTCCGGAGGGCACCCTGTGACAGCAGCATCAACCAGTACCAGACTCCCCAACGGGAGAGGATCAAATGTTTCAACAGCAACCGGACTCTGACCATACACCTGTTGACGCATCAACTCACGATCCTCCCCATTACGAAGAGCCGTCACGCCGCCCCATGCCGCACAGGTCCCCAAAGCAATCAGATAGCGACTCCGCTTGCGCAACTCATGAAGAAGCTCTTTTTCATGCGGCATGGAAAGACATCCCTCTACTATCGCTGCATCGTACTCTCCCTCCAGCACCGCTGGAGAGCAGGCCAGCGGAAAAAAATGAAACTCGAACTGCGCCATAAGCGCCGGCAATTCATCCTCGCAATTCAACAGCGACAACTGACAGCCGGAACATGCCGTCAAGCCGGCAATGGCAAGCCGCAGTTTCCTCATACGAAGCCCCCCTCTATTCCGGCCAGTTCTTCAGCGCTGAACACCGGACCGTCAATACAACACAAACGGTTCCCGACAGCGCAATGCCCGCAGCGACCGATGCCGCACTTCATGCGCCGCTCCAGAGAAAGGTGAATCTGCACGTTTCCAAGACCCAGCTGTCGCAAACCGGACACCAGGTACGGGTACACCACCGGAGGCCCGCAGATGCTCGCGAAAGTCCGCTCCGGATCGACAGCAAGCTGATCCAGCAATGCCGGCAACAGCGCAACCCGGCAACCGGGAGGCCCGTCAAGACATTGATCGTGATGATCAACCGCCAGTTGCAGTTCTATCCCGCCCCGCTTTTTCATTTCCAGCAGTTCATCTGCGAAGAGTAACGCTCCAGTTTCGCGGGCACCGTACAGGACAATTATTCGTCCAAACGAATCCCGCTGTTTCAGGAGCGCCAACAGTAACGAGCGGAGCGGAGCCAGTCCCAGGCCTCCGGCAATCAGCAGCAGAGCCTGCCCGAAATACGTGGATAGCGGAAATCCTCTGCCAAAAGGCCCGCGTACCGCAAGGACATCCCCAGGATGCGCATCTTTCAACGGGGTGGTGACGTGCCCGACGTGCCGGATGCAGAGTTCAACAGCGCCGTCCGATGACGGGAGGCCACAATACGATATCGGGACCTCTCCGAACCCGGGAAGTGATAGTTCCAGGAACTGCCCCGGTAAAAATGCTGCTGAAACCGGGTGGTTCGATTCCGTACGAAGAGTTATCAGCGAAGTATCAACCGACAACGAGCGAATTGCCAAAACAGTGGCCGGCAGTGGCAGGCTGTTGTTCATGATCCGCCCCCTTCCAACTGCTCCGCCAGCGGGCGCAGGTCAAGACCGGTCGGGCAGGCAACCCGGCAGCGGCCACATCCGACACAGGCCGGTATTCCCTGCAGCGGACCGAAACCGCGATATTTGTGATGATAACGATAACGAAAACGCTCTGCACGATTTTTCCGGAAGCTCATCCCCCCCGCCACCTGGGCGTGGCTCTTGAACAGGCAGTTATCCCAGCGTCGCACCCTCTCTGCAGAGCCACCATCCAGAGCGCCGAACTCCAGTACATCAAAACAGGAACAGGTTGGACAGCAAAGAGAACACGCCCCGCACCCCAGACAGTGTTCAGCATACTCCTGCCACTCCGGCAGCGCTGGATCCGGATCCGGGCGTTCCTGTATTGAAGTCGCTCGGCCAAAGAAAAACCGGGTATCCTCTGGCAGGTCTCCGTCCCGTTCTACGAGGAGTTCTTTTACGCCTGCCAGCAATTCTGCTCCACGGGAAGAAGTGCTGGTGACAGCAAACCCATCATCAACAGAGGACAGAAACATGTCGGAAGCCGCTTCCAGCGGTGAGGGAGATATCTGGCATGAGCAGAATTCATCGGGAGAGCAGGTTACGCCGATCAGGGTAAGTGCGGAGCGGCGGGTGGCATAAAGTGGGTCCGGGTCGTCACCCAGAAAGATCCGGTCAAGGTAGCTGATGCCTGCCAGATCACACGGATGGAGGCCAAACAGGATCAGGTGACGCGGCTCCTCCAACGGCACCTGGTAACCGCTGAGCTCCGTGTAGGTCAGGATTGTCTCCAGGGGGTGCAGCAGATATTTTTTGGGGGAAAGCAGAGTGCGGACGGCAGAAAGATCGGGAAGTACGCCTGGAGTAAGTGCGGCAAATCGCACTACCCCATCGTCACCCCGAACCGGTCCATGCACGTCGCCGTACTGCTGCAACCGCTCCAACAGAAATGCCATGTTACTGTTTGCTATACACAGGGCCACCATACTTGATCGCCTTCAACTACTAATTGAAGTAAAAAAGTGGTGGAGCAAGTATAACAGCCAGCGGCAATTACGCAACACCAGGTACGGCAGCGGAGAAAAGGGAGGCGGGGTAATGCCGGAATGAAATTGAATCAGGATGAGGGTTCAGCTTCGCTCACTAAAATCTGCAAGCCAGAAAAATGGAGCAAGCACCCCCATGAACCAGATGAAGCAGATTATGCCGGTAATTAGATTGAATATCTTGAAGTTCGTGCAAGGAGCAAATACCCGGTCATGAAAGTTTAGAAAGGGATAGCGCCCATCAAGCCGTTTCCCAAACCAGACATCAATGAGAAAGAACATCTGCCATGAATTCTGCCGAATGTATCTGCCCAGACGATAAAAGATGCGGCAGGTTACCGCAACTCCCCATTCGTTACATATCATCTGCCGGATAAGAGCGAAAAACGGTGAAAGCAAAAGCCTGCCGGTATCATGCTGCACCTGGTACACTCGCGGCGCACGGGCAAAGAACTCTTCCTCACCGACGCTATACAATCCCATCATCATACTCATCAAAATATAGCGGCGATGGAACCCTTCCGCCTCGAACCGTCTGGCCGATGTATTGAGATGCCCCGGAAGAGTAATCCATCTCCCTTGAGATCGGATTTTCCCGGCAATACGCTGGTCTTCGAGAAAAGGGAGTGCCTCATCGAAGCCGCCAAGCTGATCGAAAAATTCTCTGGAGAGCATCAGGCCCTGGTCACCGTTAGTGGTATTGACTCGATTAAAAGCAGTTTTTTCCTCTGCGTAACGATAGGCCATTGCGTTGCGCGAGGTGCTGCGAATGAACCGCAGGCGAAAATGCCCGGCAGTGCGGTTTACTCCCATTTGCTCGGCGGATAGCACTTGAAGGGCATTGCTGAGAAGGTTGATATCAACTATGCGGGAGTCTGCGTGCAGGAAGAGAAAATATCCCCCGGATGCGAGGTGCGCCGCTACGTTCATCTGAACACCTCGCCCCCGTTTGGCGCTGACAAAAGCGGCACCATACGACTCAGAAATTGCTCGGGTTGTATCAGATGAACCGCCATCGCCAACAATAATCTCAAGAGTGATGTTCCTCTGCTGCTTGAGATCCTCCAGAAGAGCAGGCAGATTTTCAGCCTCATTGAGGGTCGGGATGATAACGGAAAGGAGTGTATTAGTTGGCGGGTGCATCGAGAACTATTTACTCACCGTCGAAAGGATAATGTCGCTGTACCAAGCTTCTGCAATCCCACCGGTATTATCGGTATCAGTCATGATAGCAATCGCTTCCGCTTCTGGAGGGTCGGCACCGAACAAAAGGCGATAATCGGCAAAGAGGTCCCGTTCCTCAGTCAGCCATTGTCCCGCTTTTCCATTGCCGGATTCCACAGCCACCATTTTTGAGTCGGCGGCATAAACACTTGGAACAAAGTTCCCCTTGGCCAGTTTATTCGCCCAAATATAGTTAATCGCCTTTATTTGCCAAAAATACCGTCCCGTAAAGACAACATACACACGTGCGGCATAGTCATCACCGGATTTTGTTTTCTCGTCACCGCCCCTGATCGTTTCTGCAATTTTCCAGCTCCAGCGCAAGTAACGGTACTTGGAAGGTTGAAAACTGATTTTTCGTATCATTCCTGACGCCGAGTCATGACTGGAAGCTTTGACTACCGTTCGGCCATCTTCTTTTACCAGGCGGTATTCAGTCACCCCTTTGAAACTCTTTGACTCCCAACCTGACAAACCTTCGACCGAAAAGCGACTGACCGGAATTTCATCCGCACTTGACAGCGACACAAATGCGTTCAGGACAGCAAGTATTGCCCAGAATACTTTCATGGTACGAGTGCTCCGGTGCAACTGGACCCTTCACCAGCGGTGCAGCAATAACAGTGCTGAGCAAGATCGATTTGCTTTCCGTTCATACCAGCATCGTCCAGCTCGGAAATTGTTATTTCAGAACCGTCATCCGTTGTAATCGGCATCCCAAGAGCCTGATTGAAATCGCAATTATAAATTTTCCCCTGCCAATCGACACTGATCAGGGTACGACACATGATATTGCCCGCTGCCTCGGGATTGAAGCGCCCGGCCAGCATGCGCAGGTAATCAGAGTACGTGCCGGCAGCTTCAAGATGCTCCCGGAAACGCCCGATCGGAGCATTCGTGATCGTGAAAAGGTGATTAAAGATGATACCGTGGCTGACAGACAGTTCGGTCTTGTACGCTGCTTCCAAACCCTGCTGACTGCCAGGAACAAAATCCCCTCCCGGATTGTAGACCAAATCCAGTTCGACTTGCGTTCCATAACCAAGTGAATTGAGCCTCTTCAACACCTTGATACTCTTTTCATACACGCCAACACCCCGCTGCTGGTCAACATTCTCCTCAAGATAGCAGGGAAGTGAACCTACAACGGTCAGATCATTACTCCGGCAAAACTCCGGCAGCCATTCGAACCCCTGCTCGGCCATGATCGCAAGATTACTGCGCAGCATCCGACGCGGCGCCAGCCCCTTTGTCTGCTCTACCAAATAGCGGAAATCCGGATTCATCTCCGGGCAGCCGCCGGTTATATCCAGGGTAAGATCGGGATGCCGCGTGAGAAATACGGCGATCCGATCCATGACATCCCTGCCCATAACCTCCTTACCACGGCGGGAAGCGTTGACGTGACAGTGGGTGCAATGCAGGTTGCAGAGGTTGCCCAGATTGACCTGCAGCGTATGCAGGCTTTCAAACGTTTCGTAGTCGGGATTAACGTCATGAAGACGTTGCTGGAAAGACGCTACCATAGTCAGTTTTCAACTCCTTTATTACTCTTGAATTTATTGTACAGCACCGGAATCAGGGCAAACAGTCCCAACAGCGCAAAGGAACCGAGTACCCGTGGCGATGCGATTCCGGAGAGTGAATCAATGGTTGCCAGACTGGCACCGGCATTGACATAGACAAAGCCTCCGGGGATGATTCCCAGCGTGGTGCCCAAGAAGAAGGTCCGCAGCGGCAGCCGGGTCAGTCCGGCGGCCAGGTTGATCAAAAAGAACGGGAAGACCGGCACCAGTCTCAGAAACAGCAGATAACTGAATCCTCGCTTCTCCAGTTCCCGGTTCATCCCTTCCAGTTTGCTGCCGAATCTGTTCAGGACCACATCACGCAGCAGGTAGCGGGTCACCAGGAACGCCAGGGTCGCGCCGATCGTTGCGGCGATGTTGGCGTAAAGTGTTCCCATGATCGTACCAAAGATCGCTCCGGCCGCCAGCGACAGGATGGCAGCGCCGGGAAGAGACAGGGCGGTCTGGACGATGTAGAGAGCCATGAAGCCTGCCACCATGATCAGCGTGTGGGCGGCGTAGTAATCCAGCAGGGCTTGACGGTTAGCCTTGAGTGCGGTCAGCGTCAGAAAGCGCTGCAGGTCGAAATAGAAGAATAGTGCTACTAACACAATCCCGACAATGACAAGTGCAATTTTTTTTGCGTTCATCGTTATCCCCTCTGCCATTTCAGCCAGCCGGAAAGCAGATTCTTTACAAAAGGTGTCAACCGGGTCCGGTTGTAGGCATCGGCAAGCCGTTTGATGACCTCTGCCTGGGTCGGGTACGGATGAATCGTCTTGCCGATGGCCGATATTCCCAGCCCGTTGGTAATGGCCAGCGAAAACTCGTTGATCATCTCCCCGGCGTGACGGGCCACAATGGTGGCGCCAAGGATCTTGTCCGTACCCTTGCGCAGGTGGACCCGGGCAAACCCCTCTGATTCGCCATCGAGAACGGCGCGGTCGATATCCGCCAACGGGACGGTGAGCGTGGTCACTTCAATACCTTTTCCCCTGGCATCAGCTTCGTACATCCCGACATGGGCAATTTCCGGATCCGTGTAGGTACACCACGGAACCGTCAGAGTCGATGTTTTCTGCTTCCCCATGAACAGCGCATTGGCAATAAGGATACGGGCCAGGGCGTCGGCGGTGTGGGTGAACTTGAAAGGGAAACAGATGTCGCCTGCGGCATAGACATTCGGATTTGAGGTCTGCAGGGTGTCATTGACCGTAACACCCGAGCGGTCAAACTTTATTCCTGCTTTTTCCAGTCCAAGCCCGTCCAGATTAGGTGCGCGCCCGACTCCAACCAGTATGACGTCCACGGTCACATCTACCCGCTTGCCATCACGTTCAAGATGAAGAATCTTGTCACTACCGTTTGTTTCTATGCCGAAAATATTCACGCCCAACTGCAGATCAATTCCTTCACGAACAAACGTATCATGAAGGATCCCGGCGGCATCGCCATCTTCGCGGCCAAGAATATGGGTTCCCAATTCTATCAGGGATACGCGGCTGCCGAAACGGGCAAAAGATTGTGCCATCTCGCAACCGATGGGACCGGCTCCGATAACCGCCATACGGGGTGGAAGTTCCGTAAGAGAGAATATGGTCTCGTTTGTAAGGTATCCAGCCTCTTCCAGCCCCGGCACGGGCGGGGCGGCGGCACGGGCACCGGTGCAGACGGCGGCTTTTTTGAAGCGCAGCGTCTTGCCCGCAACCTCAACCGTATCGGGACCGCTGAAGCTTCCCTGACCAATAAATACGTCAATCCCCAGTTCGTCGCGGAAACGGCGGGCTGAGTCGTGATGGCTGATATCAGCCCTCAGGTGACGCATCCGTTCCATGGCTGTGCCAAAGTCAAACCCCAGCTTTTGGCCACCCATAATTCCGAATTCAGCAGAGTTGCGCGCATCATGGAGCGCCCGGGATGCCCGGATGACCCCTTTGGATGGTACACAGCCGACATTCAGGCAGTCGCCGCCCAACAGATGCCGCTCGATCAAGGCAACCCTTGCCCCCAGCCCGGCGGCACCGGCGGCCGAGATCAAGCCGGCTGTACCGCCACCGATTACCACCAGGTTATAACATGGCGCAGGCTCGGGATTGACCCAGTCTGACGGGTGAACATTGGCGATCAGAGTTTTGTTATGGTCATCATGGGGTAATACTTCAATATTCGATGTCATAGAGTTCCTCCGGCCAGCAAATATCAATCATTGCAACAGCTCTTTTCAGCGCAGAGGCAACCATCACCTTGACCCTTCTTCTTCATCAGCGGTTCTATGATTCTGGTAAAAACTATTGAGGCCAAACTGCCACCCACGATCGGGGCCAGGCAGTAGATTGTCAGGAAACCAAAATTCTGGTCAGGAAGTGCGGCCTTGCCCCATCCGGCAAGCATGGAAAACAGGCGGGGTGACAGGTCACGTGCCGGATTGAGTCCAGCCTGTGTCAAGGGGGCCAGGATACAGATGATGATGGTAACGGTCAGGCCGATGAGAAAGGGGGCCAGAGCATCGTCCGGCCGACCAAGGTTGCACCCTTCGGTCAGGGAGAAGATCAAGGTGACAAGGACAAAAGTCCCGGTCGCTTCCGCCAGAAAAGCGGTAAAAGGGGTAACAACCGCAGCAAGTCCGGCACCCGGATTCGGATAGAACTCGCCGAACATCATGGCTGTCTTTACAGAACCGGGGGTGCCTCGGAGGATGTTGTTCATGCTCTCATACTGGGCAATGGAATCGGCAAAGAGCAGATACAATAGAGCAGCAGCGGCAAACGCACCAACAAATTGAGCGGCAAGATAGACCGGCAGCTTTGACACTGACATTCTTCTGCCGATGACCATGGCAATGCTGACTGCAGGATTGAGATGAGCACAGGAGAGGTGCCTGGTGGCATATATGGCGACGGTCACCCCCAACCCCCAGATCATGGCCACTTGGAACAGTCCGACATGAGCCGAGAACAGGATTGTAACCGCTACCGCCCCGCAACCAAACAGCACCAACAGAAACGTGCCGATAAATTCACCCATGAAATCCTGTGCATGTCGCATCAATATCTCCGCATTTTGCTAATCACGCATCTGTAATCGAAAGAACATCAGCAGCATGAACCGCCGCTGCATGGGTCGCCGACAACTCCCTTGGTCGCCGCCGGGGCACAGTCGAACGGGCCGAAGTGGAGCGAACGATCTCCGTTTACCCGGAAGTGTTTACCGAACCGTGTCTCCTGAACCATGGCGGCACTGTTGCCGCAGACCAGCATCGGCTTGCCGGTAATGAACGTATGATGATCATCCAGTGGGAAGCGGTGAGGATGTTCTGGAATCGTGCCGAGATAAGTAGCGCTCTGCCCAAAGTCTTCGCAAATATCTTCCAGACACGCCAGCTTGAAGGCGCGGACAGTGATGGAATAGAAGTCGATCATCCCTGCCTTGGCTTCCAGAGCCGGGTTGTCGAGCAATATTTGACGTTTGGAAACCACGCGGTGGTCCTTGCAGCCGAGGCGCTGCAGCATCCTTCGGAAATCCTCGATGTACAGTGCCCCGCTCAGACATTCTCCGTAGAGAACCGGGTCACTACGCAACTCATCTGAAATACGGCGACCTGAGAAAACATCGGAAAAATAAAGCTCGCCACCCGGCTTCAGCACGCGGAATATTTCCGAAAAAACCCGTTCCTTGTCAGGGGAGAGATTGATGACGCAGTTGGAGATCACAGCATCAACCGAGCTGTCCGCGATGTCGCACGCGGCCAGATCCTCTATGTAACCCTGCCGGAAGTCCACATTCGGCTTGCTGTAGCCGAAGCGTACCATTTGGGACTCCTTGTGCCGCCGGGCTACCTCAAGCTGCTCGTCGGTCATGTCAACACCGATAACTAAACCGTCAGGGCCGACCAGTTGCGAGGCCAGATAAACATCTCGACCGGTACCGCAACCGAGATCCAGCACCGAGCACCCTTCCAAGGCAGCCGGAATCGGTGAACCACAGCCATAAAATTTGTCCAGGATTTCATCGTCGATGTTAGCAAGTGCCTGCCGGTGATGCGGAGGCAGCGCTTCGATGCTGCAGCAGGCACTTGTTTTGAGATCATTTTTGGTGGCCAGGATTTTGCCATAGTACTCTTTGACCTGATCTTTAATAACGGTTGCTGTCACTCTTCTCTCCTCTGTAAATAGTTGTGTAGCCGAAAGGGGCAGTTCAACGTGTATTCTTCAAGTCATTGGCATTCCAGTCGTACTCCAGATAATCGAGCTTCAAGCTGCCGGTTTCAATGGCAGCCTTGTCTGCAAGCGACAGATACGGTTTTATGAAGGCAAGTGCCCCGCCAACAGCATCGAAGTGTTTCTTGTCGAACTTGAAGATCTGGGACAGAAGTACGGTTTTCTTGTTGCGATCAACAACAAGACCCTTTTTACGCTCCGCCAGCAACTTCCGCCCCTGTTCTTCCAGTTGGGCAAACAGTGTGACTGCACGATACGGCACGTCAAGCAGGTCGGCACAACTGACTGAGGCGCAGTTGATGCCGAAATGGATACGCAGCTCCTTGAAACCGTCCAGCAGGATGTCATTCTCGATCTCAGCCAGGGAATATTCCTTTCCTCCAATCGCAAGAACCTTGCGGCTCCACGGTTGCCCCAGCCAGTTGATCCTTTTGCTCCGGATACTGTCAACCGGGTAGTGGTCAATAATGGTCTTCATGGCGCCGATGTTGTACGCGTTCACCCAAAACGCTATCTTCTCCTCCCGACTTTTCAGCACAGCCGTATCGAATGCTGACAACTCAGCCAGCAGGAGGCTGTAGTTGGAGTCCGGGCGCTTTGATTCCCGATTCAGCGATGAATAATCGACGGCATTGAGGCGGATGCCATTTACAACTACGCCCGATTTAACATTCCTCTTCAGCAACTCTTCATAGTGACCATAATTGAAGTCGGCTCCCAATGCAATTGACGGCAATATAGTGAAAACCAGCAAGCTAACTATCCATGCCATTTTCATCAGACTATTCCTTTCCGAAGCGCATTTTTCTATCCGAGATCTGCATAGATTCCGGCCATCGATTGTTCGATGCGGAAGAATGCACGTAACACAGCAGGATCAAAATGCTCGTCAGGAGATATTCTGGAATCCCCGTTATTAAAAATATTGAGTACCTGCTCATGGCTCATAGCCGGTTTGTAACTTCTCTTAGAACGAAGGGCATCGTAGATATCGGCAACTTTGACGATCCTCCCTGAAAGGGGAATCTCGTCACCTTTCCGATTGCCGGGATAGCCACTGCCGTTCCAGTTTTCATGATGCGCAAGGGCAATCTCCC
This sequence comes from Pelobacteraceae bacterium, assembly GCA_041675485.1. Taxonomy (GTDB): domain Bacteria; phylum Desulfobacterota; class Desulfuromonadia; order Geobacterales; family Pseudopelobacteraceae; genus JACRCG01. The sequence goes on from JBAYTT010000106.1 coordinate 12,182, forward strand.
GTGCCATGGCAAGACGCGGCGCGTCACCGATGATTCGTGCCCCAAATTCGGGATGCTGTTTCATGATCGCCATTTCCCTGTCATCAAGCGGCCCTTCTTTCTTGATTATGGTAGACGGAATGTGAACCTTGCCGACATCATGCATCTGGGCGCTATATGCTATTGACTCTACGAACAGATCCGGCATGCCGAGCGCTTTTGCCAGTTCCTCTGAATAACGGTTTACCCGGACGATATGGTTGCCGGTGTCCTCGTCAGCGGCTTCACACGAACGCGCCAATGCTTCTATGGTGTAAATGAAGGCAAGTTCCGTCTCTTGAACCTTCGTTGAGAGAGTGACCAGAGAACCAATAACTACCGAAAGACTTTTCAGGACATCCGCATCATAGGTGGTGGCTTCATCCGGGTAATTGAAAGCAATTATCGCCCCGGCGGGGTCTCCGCTGATCCGCTTGCAGATGAAATTACTGATTGGTCTGGCGATGACACGTTTGACTGTCGGGTGAAATTTAGCCTGATAGCTTTCGATTGACTCGCAGGTATCACACCAGTTAGACCGCACAACGTCTTCACCTGACAGGTTGATGGCATAGGTGGCAGCCTGGTCAATGGAGATCATCTCTACCCCCTCGACAAGAGCATCGCCGTTCAGATAAAAGACTCTCCCCCGCAGCGAGTTGTTATCCGGTACGTTGAAAACGATAAAAACACTTTCGGGACCTCTCTTTGAACTATTGCCAAGCACCTTCTGCAATGCATCAACGTACAATTCCTTGTCAGCGAACTTCCTGCAGCAAATGCCTTGCAGGGTTGTCTCTACAAGGTTGAGAAGATCATGCGTCTGCCGCAAAGATATTTCGGGAAGATTCAGTTCCATCGTTTTTCTCCCTCTGTCACGTCAAGATCCGCTCTTTGCAACCTTTTGCTGATGCCGAAACATGTCGCGGAGTTTTTCCGGGGCATACCGTTCAACCCATACCGGCAGCAGGAACAATAGTACTACCATTACAATCCCGAATACCACAGCCAGCCGTCCGTCAACAACCAATGCAGAGCCAAAATAGTTGTAGACAAATGTGAGCGGAAGCATTCCAAGAAACGTCGCCAAGCTGAACCGCGAGAGCGACATCTTCGTCAGCCCTGAACCATAGCTGACCATATCGAACGAAACTACCGGAATCAGCCGGGTGAAAAACACAACCCCTGTCAACATTCGGTCGGAACAGGTAGAACAGAAATTGATATGTCCGCGCAGGAACCGCTCAATGAGGCTGCGCCCCACTAACCTGGCAATTGAAAAACTTATAATAGAGCCGGCAAGAGCTCCGGTCGCAGAATAAAGCGTCCCCAAATAAGGGCCAAAGAAGATGCCGGCGGCAATGTCAAGCGGCAGGCTCGGCAATGGACTGGCTACGGCCAGAGCCATTACTGCCATGAAGCCGAACGGGGCAAAGCTGTCCATGCTTTCCAACAGAGCAAGTATGGCTTTCTGGTTCACGTAATCCTGCAGACTGTTTGAATAGGCGA
>JBAYTT010000107.1:0-13659 GCA_041675485.1 Pelobacteraceae bacterium
CAGCATGCTGGCGTTTGTCGGCCTGTGGGCAATCCCGTTTCTGCGCGATGTTCACGGCCTGGGGCGCTCGGCCGCCGCCCAGTACACCACCGCGGCACTGGCCGGGTTTGCGGTCGGCTCGATGCTGGCCGGTTGGTTTTCGGACCGGATCGGACGGCGCAAGCCGGTCATTCTGGGGGGGACGCTGCTCTATGCCGGTGCCTGTCTCGGCCTTGCCTACCTGCCGTGGCATCCCGGCCCGGTCGGCATCGCCCAGTTCAGCCTGCTCGGCCTCAGCGCAGGCGGCTTTGTCGTCACCTTTGCCAACGCCAAGGAAGTGGTTGCTCCGGCGCTGTCCGGCATGGCGGTCGGCCTGGTGAATACCGGCCTGTTTTTCGGGGCGGCGGTGATGCAGCCGCTGTTCGGCTGGGCGCTGGATCTGAACTGGAACGGCCGGATCGAGAACGGGGTGCGGATGTACGCGCCGTCAGATTACCACACCGGCTTTCTGTTGATGCTCGGCTGTGCGGCCATCGCCGTTGTAGGGGCCAGCAGGATCAGGGAAACGCACTGCCGGAACATTACGATTGATCCGTGAAACAGGTCAAAATCATATTTAACGGGGATGGACAGGATAACCGGGATACCGCCAACATGAAGAGCATTTGGAACTCGGATAAATGGGATGAACACGGATAACATCATAAAGATAAGATCTTTCAGGCGTCACCCATCGAATAGGTTTGGTTCTATCCGTGTCCATCCGATTCATCCGTGGTTAACCGTTTTTGTGGTTAAAGCCTTTCGTTGTGTCGTCGCGTGAATTTTTTTTGCAGGTCTTTTGAAGTTGAAGAGGGGGGAGCCGTGGCTGATGTCTACAGTGCGATAGCCGATGCGGAGCATGGCGTTCAGGAACGCCTGGCGCATGTGCTGGAGCGGCGTTCTGCCGATCTGCAGCAGCGTGATATGCTCGGCACGTATCTGGCTGACATCGACTTTCCGGAAACCGCTGCCGTGCTCGATGTCGGTTGCGGCACCGGTCCGGTAAGCCGTGAACTGGCCGGCCGTCTCCCTGCCGGGCAGGTTGTCGGTATCGATCCGTCATCGGTATTTCTGGAGATGGCGCGGAGGCTTGCGACCGATCTGCCGAACCTGAGTTTCATCGAGGGTGACTGCCGTTATCTTCCCTGCGACGAGGATAGTTTCGATGCCGTGATTTTCCACACGACCCTGAGCCACGTGCCCCGCCCCGAAGCGGCGCTGGACGAGGCTTTCCGGGTGCTTCGCCCCGGCGGGGTGCTGGCGGTGTTTGACGGCAATTATACGACGACCACCCTGGCAAACGGCGACTTCGACCCGCTGCAGGCTTGCGCCGATGCGGCAATGGCCGCCCTGGTCCATGACCGCTGGCTGATCCAGCGGTTGCCGGCTCTGGTTCGGAATGCGGGGTTTACCATCGTGAGGCAGCGTAGCCTGGGGATTGTTGAAACGCACGAACCGGATTATATGCTGACCATTGCCGACCGTGGCTCGGACGTGCTTGCGGCGGATGGCCGAATCAGTGCCGAACTGGCGCTGGCGTTGAAGGATGAGGCGCGGCGGAGGGTGGACAGCGGCTGTTTTTTCGGTTCCATCGCCTACGGCAGTCTTGTTGCGCACAAAATGTAACATGCAGACATAAAGACAACGAGAATAAAACCTGCACAGTCCCAATTGCTTTGATTACCTCTTTCTTCCTACCCGCTCCTTTCATGCTTGCTCGCGTAGTTTGACTGATTGACATAGCTACTATCATAGTCTATCGTATAGTCATGCGCAGTAAGCAAGGAGTCACACCATGCAGACATTGACGACGATGGATTTACGAAAAAACCTGGGACATATTCTTGATACGGTCGCCCAAACGAACGAGTCGGTGACTATTTCCCGCGCCAACAAACCGCTGGCGGTCATTCTTTCTATTGCCGAGTATGAGGAAAAAGTGCAAAAGAAAAACCGGGGCCAGCGGCTCGAAACGCTGTCCACAGCCATGGATGCTTGGCGCGAGCGTAACCGCACGGCAACCAAACAGGTAGATGCTGTGCAGGCGGTGCGCGAAAGCAGGGATGCGCGATGATCGTGCTTGATTCCTCTGTTGCGCTGAAATGGATTTTTGCCGATGAGGAGGGAGCGGAACATGCCGTGCGTGTTCGTGATGACCATATTTCCGGTAAAAACGAGATCGCTGTTCCATCCCTGTTTTTCTACGAAATAGCCAACGTCCTTGCCACCAAAGTTAAACTTTCCGCTGAAGAGGCTCTGGAGGCATTCGGGCTAATCAGCGCCTTTGAGTTCAACGTCCATGAGTTGGACAATACCGAGTATAAGGAAGCGATGACCCTGTCCATGAAGCACAAAATCAGCGTCTATGATGCCAGTTATCATGTGCTCGCCAGTCGGATAGGGTGCAGATTCCTGACGGCAGACCGGAAGTTTTGGGAAAAGACGAAAGGGATGGATGTGGCGGAGTTGTTGGTGAGAGATATGCCGTTGATCCTTGAATGATATCACTATCGTAGTATTTAACTGAAAGTTGCTCCTGCTATGTTGATAAATATCACTATGGTAGTATTTATGTTGTGAAATGCCTTCTCGTATGATTAAATACTACCATCGTAGTATTTATGTCGTCACAGGGGTTGCTCCATGACCAAAACCATCATTTCTCTTGTGAATCCGGAACCACAACCGCTGACCGATGCTGAAACTCTCGGACGTTTTGTGCGTGCCCGCCGGAGCCAGGCCGGAATGGGCATTCATGAGGCTGCGGCTTTCTGTGGTGTGGCTGTCGGCACCATGACCAAGATCGAACGGGCCAGCGGCGATGTGCGGTTGAGCACGGTGCTGAATGTCTGCCGGATGCTCGGTATCACCATCAGCCTGGAGGCAAAGGTCAACTGATGGCTGATCTTCTACAGGCATATTGTAATGGCAGACATCTGGGCGAAATTACTCTGGATGGCGCCAATGACCGGTACGGGCTCGGCTACTCTGCCGGCTGGATTACCGGCAATGGTTTTCCCGTATCGCCGCATCTGCCGCTTGACAGCTGCTCCCCCGAGCCGGTCAGGCGCTTTCTGGCCAATCTGCTGCCGGAAGGGAAGTGGCTTGAAGAGCTTGCCCAACTCACCCACATATCCCGCTTTAACACCTTTGGCCTCATTGCCGCCATCGGCATGGAAACAACCGGGGCTCTCACGTTCAGGCTTGGCGATGTCTCCGTAGAGCCTCCACCAACCAGCTTTCGCCCGGTCTCCACGGATGAACTGACCCTTCGCATCGGCAACCGGCGCGAACGCTCCATCGCTCTGTGGGATGGCAAACCGCGACTTTCGGTGGCCGGAGTGCAGGACAAGCTGCCGGTGTTGATCATGCCGGACGGCTCGCTGGGGTTTGGCGAAGGAGATCTTGCCTCCACCCATATCCTGAAATTCGGTACGGCCGCCGATATTCATCTGGTTGTCAATGAATTCATCTGCATGGAACTTGCCCGCCGGATCAAGCTGCCTGTTGCGGAAGCAGAGCTGAGCCGCATGGGTGAGCCGTTTCTGATGGTAAAGCGTTTCGACCGCCAGTGGCAGGATGCCCGCACGGTTAACCGTCTGCATCTGATCGATGGCTGCCAGATGCTCGACCTGCCGCCGACGTACAAGTATGAACGTCCTTTTGGAAAAGGCGGGGACGCTGCGGTAATCAGAAGCGGGGCAACGCTTCCCGCGCTCTTTGCCGCCAGCCGATTCTGCCGGATACCGGCGGCAGCCATGCGGGATATGCTGCATTGGACACTGTATCAGCTTGTCATTGGCAACAGCGATGCCCATGCCAAGAATATCTCGTTCTTCGTTACTCCGGGAGGGATCGATGTTGCCCCGGCATACGATCTGCTCTGTCTCGATATGTACGGGGAGCGGTATGATCGCGATCTTTCCATGGCCGTTGGCGATACCTTCAACCCCGATGAGATCATGCCGTGGCAACTTGCGGAAATGTGCGAGGCATGCAAGTTGTCCCAGCGTCAGGTAGCAAAGTCGCTTGCCACGCTCTGCCAAAATCTTCTTCGGGAAATTGAAGTGTCGGACCTGTCGGAAAAGCTGGTTGCGGATGAAAAATCCTTTGCAGCCGACCTGATTGCACGAATTGCCAACAATTGCCGGAAGTATCTCGCTTTTGCGCAAGAGCTCCCAGGAATCCGCTTGTAGCGCAGCAACAACATTTTGGTTAAACAAATATTTCCCTCAAGCCTTTGATTTATCAGCGTGTATCTGCGTTCATCGGCGGTTAACTGCTTTTATTCAGTGTTGACCGGTTGGTTTTTGCCTTTAGTTCCCCTCCTTCCTTTTAAGGAGGGGGTAGTGGTGGTTGCCTTTGTCTTTCATCAATCTTAAGAATAAAGAAAAGTCAAAAGCGAAAAGGTATTGAATAATTGAATTGACCATTGTTATCTGAGACCGTTAAGATCACGATAAATATTTTGAATTGTGAGGATATTTTGTTATGAGTCCAACTGTTTTTCGTGAAGCCGGTTTTCGCTTCTACTTCTTTTCCAGAGAAGAACCGAGAATGCATATTCATGTGCAGTCAAACAACGGAGAAGCAAAGTTCTGGCTGGAACCTGATATACAAATTGCACAGAATCACGGCCTTTCAATGAAGGAACTAAACGAGGCAGACAGCCTCATTAAGGAGCATCAAAATGAAATCCGCACAGCGTGGCAGCAACATTTTCCCAGCTGAGGTTACCAATATTTCTTGCAATGGAATTTGGATGCTGATTGATACCAGAGAAATGTTTCTGGCGTTTGAGCATTTTCCGTGGTTTCAAGAGGCTTCAATAAAGAAAATCCTTCATGTCGAAATGCCCTCAGAAAACCACCTTTACTGGCCTGAACTGGATATTGATCTGGATGTAAACAGCATTCTCTATCCAGAAAACTACCCGCTTGTAAGCCAGCATCAAATCGAAAAGTAAGACGCACCTACCAAATTTCAAACTCTCGGCGGCAGGCGGTCGGCGCAGAAGTCCGCGCTGCCGCTGCTCCTCCCGTCTCAGGTAGATCTTCAGGAAATCCCCCTCGTTTTTTCTCCTCACAACATTTTTTCAATTAATTTTCATTTTTGAAAACTTACACAAAAACAGTATGTTACAAGAAGTGTAACGAAATTTTACACTTTCTAACATATTGGAATCATTTATGAAATTGGGTGGGTGTAAAGAAACGTTACACTTTATTAGAAACATAACTGTCTGTAATTACGCTTGATTGTTGAGTGTGGATAGGGTACGGAGATGTGAGGGATTGGTTGGAGGTGAGTGGCTGGGAAACGGTGGGTGGCAGATGGAGCGAAATACGGCAAGATAGCGGTGACCCCGCTGGAGAATCATCTACATATATATAGGTCTGTCAACAGGACTGAATCGCACCTTATTTACTAGACACTCAAAAGCTGTCTATGATGCAGTCTCTCAAATTCAACCGGAGACAGGTTTCCAACGTGTCCGTGCCTACGCACCGGGTTGTAGAACATTTCGATGTAATCAAAGATGTCACGGCGCGCATCTTCTCGGTTTTTGTAGGTTCTCCGTTTAATTCGCTCACGCTTTAATAGTTGAAAAAAACTCTCGGCAACAGCGTTGTCATAGCAGTTGCCGCGTCGGCTCATGCTCTGTTCCAGGTTGTGCGTTTTTAGAAACGCCCGCCAGTCTTCACTTGTGAATTGACTGCCTTGGTCAGAATGAACAACCACCTTTTGTTTGGGTTTGCGACGCCACACGGCCATGAGGAGGGCTTGAATCACCAGATCCGTATGCATGCGAGGTTGCATTGACCAACCGACAACTTGACGGGAGAACAGGTCGATGACTACGGCAAGATACAGCCAACCTTCTTGGGTACGTATGTAAGTTATATCAGTGACCCAGGTAATGTTGGGTCGTTCTACGGTAAAGTTCTGTTCGAGGGTTCGTCACAGTAATCAATGCGTGACTTTGTTCTTTAACAATTGAAAAGCATGAGTCCCTTCAGATAGTTATGTAAGCGCCAACCAACATAGCTATTTTGAGGAGGAACCCATGCTTGTCGAACAGCTTATCCGCGAGACACTTGAGTTGCAAGGATTTCGCATCGAGTCCGTTGAAAAGAAGGATTCCGAACTACTTGTTACCATCAAACCGGATCTACGCTATCACCCACGCTGTGGGGCCTGCGGGCTTTCTGGTGATTATCGGGACACCCTGCCTAAGCGCTATTTCCGTCATGTACCCATCTGGGGAATCGACGTGAACATTGCCAATTCTCCATGCCGGGTAAGTTGTCTGCGGTGCAACGGCATTCATGTTGAACAGATGCCATGGGCTGCCGGCAAGAAACGTTTCACCAAGGCGCTTGCTGTCACCATTGCTACTTGGGCGCGACAGCTGACTTGGCAGCAGGTCGCCAGGATGTTTGGTTGTTCTTGGGGCACGGTGGCTTCAGCCGTTGCCTACGCGGTTGCTTTTGGCTTGGCCCGTCGTGACCTCTCGGCGGTTACTCACATCGGTATCGACGAGATCTCGCGGCAAAAAGGTCATGTCTATCTTACCAATGTGTATGACCTGAAAACCGGAACACTCCTCTGGAGTACTGAAGGCCGTTCAACTGACAGCCTCGATAGTTTCTTCGACTTCTTCGGGCCAGAACGCACCAAACAGCTGAAGGGCATCTGTTGCGACATGTGGCCAGCCTTTATCAAAGCGGTGAAGGCCAAAGCACCCCAGGCAACACTGGTCTTCGACAAGTTTCATATTGTCAAAAAGCTCACAGAGGCGGTCGATACGGTGCGCCGCCAAGAGATCACTGAAAAAGGCAAAGAGCACCAAAAACTGGTCGCCGGCAGCAGATACATCTGGCTCAAGAATCCATGGAATCTTACTGACAGACAGAAGGCATCATTGGATTCTCTGGAAAAACTGAACTTGACCATTCACCGCGCTTATCTGCTCAAAGAGCTGTTCAGAGACTTCTGGCAGTCAGCAACAAAAGATGTGGCGACCAAGTTTCTTGGCCAGTGGTGCTCATGGGCCGATGAATCGTTGATCAAGCCGATGCAGGAGGTTGCCAAGCTGCTTCGGAAACATGAAGAAAACATTCTCACCTACTTCGATATGCCAATCTCGAACGGTATCGTTGAGGGGCTCAACAACAAGGCTAAAGTAATCAGCCACCGGGCCTACGGATTCAGAACAGCAAAGAACTTCATCTTAAACTTGTATCACTGCATGGGCGACCTAGCCATGCCAACTACTTTGCACAGATTTGTGTGAGGAACCTGTTCGAGAAGGTTTGCTGATGCTACTGCAACTGTGCCACCATGATAACGGGGCCGCTTGTAACCAACCTGTGCTTTTAGCTTCTCCTGTTTCATAAGTCGGGCAATATGCCAAAGTCTTTGATTGTAGCAATGTTGTCATAGCAATAATATTTGCATTTAATAAGAATGAGGACGGTAATTACACTAAATTTAATGCACATGACATTGATGTTTTAATTGATCATGCAAATATTCTTGGTTCAGCTCTAGACGCAAAGGGTGCGCATACACGGGCTATCTCTTTCCTTGACAGCGTAACCCATGAGATTCTTGCTCCAATGGCAGGAGCGAAGAACTCATCCGCTTTTCTGGTTGAACTTTTGGACAGATTAGGCAGGTTTCCTGATGGTTTAAACCTCGCCAAACTAAAATCTAATCTCCAAGACATCTATCGATTCTCGCAAATGTCGATCTCATTGGTTCAAGGATTAACAATGTTCAGCCGTTCCCAAAATATGAAAAAAGGAGACCTGAAGATAGTTACTTGTGACCTATATGAAAAAATAATACGGAAATGTAAACAAAACGTAGCTCCACTCGCCAATCCCAAAGCCCTGAGGTTCAACAACGCATCCGCGATTTCCTGTACTACCCTCTTACATTTGTGCCATTGGAGGAAAAAGATCACGCTGAGAAGGAAGCAAGAAAATCTACCATCTTGTTCCCGACTGGGTATGTATTCGGGAAGGGAGATCCAATCTTTCGGAATTTCACTTCCACATCTAAGTAATGCCGCGACAATCGACTGTTTCAGGGCCGACAAGCGATAAGAGAACGTATAACCAGTCCGTTAGACTCCGTCTGCCCGGAAAAACCTGGGCAAGCGGGTCAACGGCCAAGCCGTTAGCTAATAATTTTGAGGCTGAAATGATAGATTTGTTTGATGAAGATTTTGGACTTTCTAGGGATGAGATGTTGAGTAAAATATCCTCCCAATTAGGCGCTAATTATAATAGTGGCGAAATAACGGTAAATAGATATGAAACAGAATATCTTATGTATCATTACCTCGGTGTTAGCCAAGGCGCACGACTAAGTGTTCTCCCTTTTTTTGAAATTAAATCAACTATTCCATATTCACATCCTTATTTTACTATTAGAAAATCAGAGCTAACGGACTGGGTCATAGAACATGTTTTATCTATGCCAGATTATCAAATTGGCGATGCTGATTTCGATACAAAATTTTACATAAAAGTTGGTGATAAAGATTGGGGAAGCAAGTTCTTCTCAAAAGATATTGTAAGGCAAGGAATCTCGACTTTGTTTCTTCAAGGGTTTGACGTGATTCGTTCAGAAGATGGATACTTAAAGGTAGTTAAATATGGGGATTCATATCCAAAAGTAGAAATGATTAGCAAAGCCATCGAACAAATAAATCAAATCATTTCAAACGTTCCAAATGATTATGGCAGCACTGCCACAAGTGAACAAAACGATAAAAAGTTATCAAGATCTTCAATAAATGACTTTGTAGAGGCTAACCATGAATTAATGTATGGACAAATGGACAAAAAAACAATGCAGCGAATGTGGCTATATGTATTGATTTTGATAATTGTGGGAGTTATTGCATATGGTCGTCTGATCGTTTTTTTGAGTAATCCCTTGCTTACCCCATGAAATATCACTAACCAGCACTCGGACCATGTTCGGGCGATAAATCCGCCCGCCAGGTCAAGTGCAAAACCGTTGAACCACAAAGAAAATCGAACAACTTCAGCGGCTGAACTGCTCTGAAGTAAAAGGAGAAATTGGTGGAGCGACATTTTTCCGGCGAGAGGCCTATTTCAGAAAATTGTTTGTGGTTCTTCATGTTTATGTTGCTAGTTGTATTTTATTTAGGAGTGTTTGGGCATTTCCGGCTTAAAGCAGCCAAATCACCTTATGCAAAGTATTCGATAGCCCTTTTCCTGCCACTCTTGCCTGTCCAATATGGCTTAATCTATCAATTCAAAAGATCAAAAAGAAAAATAGAAATTAAAGAAGATGGGATTTTTTTAGAATCAACACCATCAGAATCAGAGTTACTTCCATACAATAGCCTTGCTTCAATGAAATCTGTTTCAGCAGCTCCTAACGGTGAGAAAATTATACTTAAATTCACGACTTATGGATTACTAACCATAAATCTTGTGCATGGCGGTTCAAGTGAGTTGATTGATTTCATATTATCAAAAGCACCTTCGACTACCTTCAATAAGGCTGACGTTTCGACCTCAATGGAACGTAAAACGATTATGTTCGTATTGCTATTCGTATGCGCCATGATTGCAGGTACATACTACACCATAAACATGGCTATGAAATTTAGGTGAGAGGTTCAACCAGCCGGTTGCACGCCGCCCCGCCCGGAAAACCGACCGGGCGAAGCGGGTGAACCGGGCACACCGTTGGAGATAAACAACTTTTATTTTTTATAATTTTGAATTTGGAGGGGTTTGAATGAAATTGTTAACTATGCTTCTATTGCTATTCTGTCTTGTAGGATGTGGCGGCATGGGGGGTGGTTCAAGTACAGATGGAATTGCCCTATCAAACATTGTACTCACACCATCTGAGGCGGGAAAATTATATGTATCTTTTCAGTTCTCCAGCATTGGTGAAGCTCCAACATATGTCCACGCAATAGTAAGGGACACGGAAAGGAAAATTCTGTCTGATACGATCTCTCCCATCGGCGGAAATAAAAATTTGTCTGGTCTTATAAGTGGCACAGCGACACTCTCAGAGTTATTGCCTGGGGACTATGAAATAGAATTTTCTCTCAAAACAGATTCGGGTAAGACATCAAATCTTCTTTTTGGTAAGTTTACTGCACAGTGGTCTTTAGGACAGTGGATCAACTACCCACTGCAAAATATTTCTAGTGCATACTCCGACACTTCTATTGGTGACCTAAACAGTGACGGGCGCAATGACATCATCGTTAATTGTCGTTATATATACTATCAGAATTCGTCAGGTGGTTTTAACGCCCCGGTAGATCTAGGTATCACTTATTGGTCTGGTGTCAAAATTGCCGACATGGACAACGACGGTAGAGATGATCTAGTTGTGGCCGGGAAAAACAGTTCGTGGGGCACTATCATGATTTACTATCAGGATAGTGCCGGCAAATTGCTCCCCCCGGTTAACTATCAACTTGACTCCACGGAAATCGGCAGACTCACGGTGGCTGATCTCGATAACGACGGCCTGAATGACATTGTTGTTATGACCGGTACACCTTATGGGGAAAGTCACGTAACAATACTTTTTCAAAAGCCTGACGGCAGTTTTGAGCCTGAGGTTACCTATAAGAACGTTGGGACGAGATACTTTGTCCAGATTTTTGTAGCTGACATAAACGGTGACGGGAAAAAGGATCTCATCTTCAAGAGCAGCGACAAAGACATAAAAATCATGCAACAGACTGCATGGAGAACATTTGTGCCATATCAAATCTTGTCAGGCGACGGTACAAGCAACGCTATTGGCGCTATTGCTGTTGGTGATGTCGACGGAGACGGACGATCTGATATTGTTGCAACAATTACCCCAAGCAGTACGTATGATTCAAGTGGAACAATGGTCATTTATTTTCAATCTTCAAATGGTGGTTTCGGTGTGCCAATAGTCAGGCAAGAGCATTTAACTGGAGGAGTCCGCATAGCCGACATCAACCAAGATGGCCTCAACGACATTGTTTGTGATACTTACGGTGGACTTTTGGTAGTGTTGCAGAGATCCGACCATTCTCTTGATACAAGCAAGTCTTTCTATATTAATAACGGAACCCCAGAAAGAAATGAAGGATTAAGCATAGGCGATATTACTGGTGATGGCAGGCTTGATGCTGTAATGACACTTGGATACGCGGGAATGTATGTGTTGCCATACGCACCAGCATTTCGCATTAATTAGGTGAAAATCAATGGCCCCAACTCTTGAAATTATTAATAGAGGAAATAGTGGCTGCCCACATGAGATAATTCCGCCACTGATGACAACATCTTGAAAATACGACCAACAATCGGCCCGACCGGTCCTAAACCAGCGCTGTCAGCCGATGTCCCGTTGGGGACATATTTGTCTTTCGTAGACGTGACCCCCAGATATGTTTCAATAACGCTTTGAAAACCTTAAATCCTATAAATATTATATTTAATTGAGGGGAAATTATGAAATGTCGGGTTATGGTTTTGTCGTTGGTTGTGTCGATTTATGCAGTCGCAGCATTTGCCGATGATGACATTTATGTAAGAACAGGTATAGGCACGGGAACAAATTATGGCACAGGATACGGCATAAACAATGAATTTGTAGCCAATGATTATATTTCAGGGCAACTTGGCGTGGGATATCTTCCTGGTGTTGGTTGGGGGGCTGTTGGTGGTTTGTCACTATATCCAGTTAAAAACAATCAATATTATGTAAGTCCCCGTGTTTCGGCATTATATGGCCGTATGAGTTCTGTGAATCTGAGTAATTATAACGGGAGTGGGCAAACAAAGAAATCCGAAATGAAAGGATTCGCTCTTGGTGGCGGTGCCGAATATCCTCTGGTGTCAGCGAACAAGAACGTTCGACTTGGTGTTGATATCTATTATGTTATTCTTCAAACTCCAAGCGGGTATACTCGCAGCGATAAGGAAATTGATATCAGAGCGTCTGTTGGAATCGCTTACGCATTTAAATGAGCTGTATAATTGACCGACCGGCGGCTTCTCGTTACACCTCGACAAGTTCGGGGGACATGCCATAGCGTTACATCACATCAAAACAAAGGCTCCGTCTTGGTTTGTAACAGTCAGCCTCGGAGCCATCATCTGGAGGATTGAAACATGAGATTGAATGTAATCAGAATGATGGGATTATTTGTAGCTGTATTGTTTGGAATGGCAGGCTGTGGAGGTGGCAGCAGTAATAGCGCCCAACATAATGAAATAACCGAGGCAAACGCAGGTCCTGTGCAAAACGTTGTAGCTGGCAGTCTTGTTACATTGAATGGCTCTCAAAGCATTGGAGCAGCCGGAAGCCTGATCACATATGAATGGAGCATCACCACTAAACCGGTCGGAAGTGCCGCCACAATTATTAACCCAACGACAGTAAATCCAACATTTGTCCCGGATTTACCTGGCCGGTATACTATCAAATTGGTAATTACCGATACAAAAGCTGTAACCTCTGAGGCCACAGTCACAATAACCGCCTCTGTTGCCAATTCAGCCCCTATGGCAAATGCTGGAACTGTTCAGAGTGTCGTCACAGGCACAGTTGTCACACTCGACGGCAGCGCCAGCAGTGATGCGAATGGTGACCTGCTGACATACAGCTGGGCATTCACCTCTAAACCAGCGGGAAGTAGCGCGGCTCTGTCAAGTGCAACTGTCCCCAAACCGACATTCATAGCCGACGTTGCAGGTGCCTATGTTTTGAATTTGGTTGTTAATGACGGGAAAGTAAACAGTGCTGCTGTCGCCGTCACAATAACCGCTGCTGTTGCTAATGCAGCCCCTGTGGCAAATGCTGGAATTGCTCAGAGTGTCGTCACAGGCACAGTTGTCACACTCGACGGTAGCACCAGCAGTGATGCGAATGGTGACCTGCTGACATACAGCTGGGCATTTACCTCTAAACCAGCAGGAAGTAGCGCGGCGCTGTCAAGTGCAACTGTCCCCAAGCCGACATTCACAACCGACGTTACAGGTGACTATGTTTTAAACTTGGTTGTGAATGACGGGAAAATTAACAGTGCTGCTGTCACAGTCATAATAACCGCCTCTGATGCTAATGCATTCTCACTGAACCAGCGGTTCACCATTAAAGTTGGACAGGAAGCCAGCATTCCGGGAGAAGGATTAACTCTTGCGTTACAGTCCGTATCCGAGGATTCCCGCTGCCCCGAAGATGCCGCATGTGTTTGGGAAGGTAACGCCAAGGTAAGCCTAAACATAACGAAAGCAGGGCAGACTGCAACAACTATCGAGCTCAACACCAGACCTATAGTCGGGCCGTCAGAAAAGACATTTCAAGCATACACGGTTAAGTTGATGTCACTTGCTCCAAATAATAAGGCAGGTCAAACCATCAATTCCAGCGATTACATAGTCAGTTTATTGGTTACCAAAAATTAGGAGCGTAACGATAGAAGGAACACGTAGGGACAGAGTTCGCGGGACATCCCTATTTAAGGTTCTTTCGTAGATTAGTTGAAATTGGTTGAAGCCTAAGTCCAGTACTGCTCTTTCAAAATAGTATATTTGCACCGGATCAAGCCGTTTTCTGATAGGTTTTTGTTTCCCGACA
>JBAYTT010000108.1:0-13504 GCA_041675485.1 Pelobacteraceae bacterium
AACCGGCTCACAAAAGGACACTTGAACCAATCCGCGTATCGAAGCTGATCTGTTGGCTGGTCAGGATCGACCAGCGGATTCAACTTGAATTCGGTCAAAACCTCAAGGCCGACAGGCTCCTAGGCTACCATGAGGCTCTATGATTTTGTTTGTGGCGTACTATAGCTTTTGACTCATCAGGATGTCTGACGTATAATCCAGCGACTCAGCCGGTTGCCACTGTCGCCTTCCGCAAATTTCCCTTCACAAGGAACATGAATGCAATTTTTTATCGACCCCTATTTCCCCGATACTATCGATGCTGTTGGTGATGCCGGCATGGCCGGTTTTGATGAAAAGCGCTCTTTATACCTTTCCGGCTGCAAAAATTTTTTGGCCAAGTACCGAGAAGAGATTAAAGAGCTGCATCGCGGCGGCACCAGCGGAACCGATGTAACGCACCTGCTCAGCGACATGATGGATGAGCTGAACAATAAACTGTTCCTTTCCATTGTCTATGACCTGGGTGGCGGTGGCGACATGCTGGAGCATATTACTCTGGTGGCGGTGGGGGGGTATGGCCGTGGGGAGCTGAATCCTTTTTCGGACATCGACATCATGTTTTTACATGACGGTATCCTGCCTTCGGTAACGGTTGAGGATATCGCCCAGAAACTGCTCTATTTTCTGTGGGATATGCGGCTGGATGTCGGCTATTCGGTGCGAAAAATTGCCGACTGTGTCGAAATGGCAGCAGCCGACGGTACCGTCAAGACTGCGCTGATGGATGCCCGCTTCCTTTCCGGCAGCCGTCCGCTTTTTACCAATCTCACCAAGGTTATTTTCAGCCAGATCCTCCCGAAATCGAGCGACCTGTTCATAAAGGAGAAGATTTCCGATATGAAGCACCGTCGGGAAAAGTACGGATCTACCGTGTATCTGCTGGAACCGAACCTGAAAGAAGGGGAGGGGGGGCTCCGCGACTTGCAGACCGCTATGTGGGTGGCGCGCGTCAAGTATAAATTTTCCGATTTGCGCGAACTGATAATGAAGGGGATCGTGAACGATGAGGAGCTGGAAATCTATTATTCGGCGCTTGATTACCTCTGGCGCATCCGAAATGAATTGCACTATTTCAATGCCCGAAAAAACGATCAGCTGACTTTTGATGCCCAGGTGCATCTGGCGGGATTTCTGGGGTATCAGGATGGCGACCGGGTGCTGGCGGTCGAAGACTTCATGAGGGACTACTACCGTCACGCCAACAAGGTGGAGCATTTTACTTCCAGCCTGGTTTCGCGCTGTATCTGGCGCGATGAGGGGGCGCTGAAGATACTGGGGTATTTTGTCCGGAGGCCGGTCGGTGATGGCTGCTTTGTACTCAAGGGGGAGTTGATTGTCCCTGATGAGTCGATCGTCGAGAAAAATCCCGGCGTCATGATGAAAATGTTCGAGCTTGCCCAAAAGCATGGAGTTACTCTCAATGTTCAGGTCAAGGGGCTTATCAGGAAGAATCTTGCTCTGATCAACGACAAGTTTCGCAGGAACCGCGAGGTTAATCAGTCCTTTCTGAATATTCTGCGCTCAACGAAGGGTGTCACCGAAACGCTGCGCCTGATGCACCATCTGGAGTTTTTGAACCGCTATATACCCGAGCTTGAGCATATTTACTGCAAGGTCCAGCATGACCTGTACCATCTCTATACGGTCGATATTCATACGCTTTTTGCCGTAGAGCAGACCGAGAAGATGTTGAGCGGCGAGCTGAAGGGGTGTATGCCGATCCCCTGTTCGGTTGCTTCCGAAATCGGCAAGCCGGAACTGCTGATTCTTGCGGTGCTCTTTCATGATATCGGCAAAGGGTCCGGTGGGGGGCATGCCGAAAAGGGGGCCTCCATGATCCCGACGATTGCACGGCGGATGGGCCTTTCCCGTGAGGACAGTGAACGGTTGGAGTTTCTGGTCCGTCAGCATCTGCTTTTTGCCCATATTTCCCAGCGCCGCGATCTGAATGATGAAAAAATGATTGCCCAGTTTGCCCGGCAGATGGAAACCAGCGAAAATCTCAAAATGCTCTACCTGCTGACAGTTGCTGATGTCCGGGCAGTCGGGTCGGATGTCTGGACAACCTGGAAAGCATCACTTTTTCAGGAATTATTCGAGAAGGCCTTCAGTATCCTCGATCGTGGCGGGTTCGAGCTGGAAGCCAGCAGCGAACGGGTCACTACGATGATCAAGAAGGTCACCGATATTCTTGCGGACGATTTTCCTGCTGCCGAAATACGCACTGAACTGAAAGCGATGCCGGTTCGTCTGCTCCTTTCCAATCCGGCTCCTCTGATTGCGGAGCAGACCCGTCTGCTGCTCGGCCTGGAACAGTCCGATATCCTGCTGCGCCTCTACCATCAGCCGGAAAGCGGCTATTCGGAATACACCATCTGTGCTCACGACATGCCGGGACTCTTTTCCCGGATCACCGGCGTCATGGCCGCAAATGGCATCAATATTCTCGGGGCGCAGATAAACACGAGCAAAAACGGCAAGGTGCTGGACATACTGCAGGTCAATTCGCCGCAGGGAAACCTGGTAACCGACGCGGCGCGTTGGGAAAAGATTGATCGGGATATGCGCCAGACCATACATGGCGAGGTACAAGTGTCTACCCTGGTTGCCGGCCGAAAACGACCGACCTTGCTGACGGCACGTCCGGCGCCCCGCTTTCCGACCAAGGTCGATATCGATAATGACGTGTCGGAAGAGTATACCGTCATTGATATCCTGACCCACGACAAGGTCGGGTTGCTCTATCTGATTACCAGCACACTGGCTGAAATGGGGCTGTATATCGGTGTCTCCAAGATCTCTACCAAGGTTGATCAGGTGGCAGACGTGTTCTATGTCCGGGATATTTTCGGGCATAAGATCATTGCTCCCGATAAACTGAATGAAATCTGCAGCAGATTGTTGACGGCTATTGATGAGTGGGTGTGAGGAAGTGTTGAGAGTTTATGTGTTACGAGTTTTATGAGTCGTGAAATTTGATGTGTGCCCTGAGTGAGTTGTAGGGGCATGCCCTGAGCGGAGTCGAAGGGTGGAAGAGTTTATAAAAATTGTGCTTCAGTCAGGAAAAACGGCGCTCGACCTGGGACTCTATGTTCTGCTGCCGGTGCTGGTGGTCATGATGGCCATTATGAAAGTCGTTGAGGCACGCGGTGTGTTGGCGCTGGTTGCACGTACCGTACAACCGGTACTGCGGGTATTCGGTATTCCCGGCGCAGGGGCCTTTGCCATCATGCAGTTGCTGTTTGTCAGCTTTGCCGCGCCGCTGGCTACCCTGGCAATCATGGAGAAGGACGGGACATCGCGAAGAAGGATTGCCGCGACGCTTGCCATGGTGTTTACCATGTCCCAAGCCAATGTCGTCTTTCCCATGGTCGCGGTGGGCCTGGATCTGGGGGTTATTCTGTTGACCTCTCTTGTCGGCGGATTGGTGGCAGCGGCTTTGACGTATTACCTGTTTACCCGTTCAGTCACAGACGCCGGCCACCCCGATGAACCGTATATTCCCGCTCCTGACAAGGTACGTAAAAGCTCAACTCTCAACCTGATGATCATGGGAGGGCAGGAGGCGGTACAAGTCATACTGGGCGCCATTCCGATCCTGATTCTGGCCATTTTCCTGGTGAATGTTCTTAAAGCAGTCGGCGCCATTGCTTTGGTTGAGACTGCGCTGACGCCTCTGTTCGCCCGGATCGGTTTTCCCGCTGTTGCAGTGTTGCCGTTGGCCACCAAATATCTGGCCGGAGGAACGGCCATGATGGGGGTTACTCTCAATCTTCTGAAAGAAGGCTCCATAACGGTTCTGGAACTGAATCGTATGGCCGGCTTTCTCACCAACCCGTGCGATCTGGTCGGGGTGGCGGTGTTGATTTCAGCCGGTGCACGCTCTGCCTCGGTTGTAAGGCCCGCCATTGCCGGAGCAGCGGTCGGGATATTGTTCCGCGGTGTGTTGCATCTGATGCTTTTCTGACAGGACGTCCGTTTTAATCAACTTTGAACTGGCTGACTATCCGTCGCAGGTCGTCGGCAAGGACAGAAAGATGATTGGCAGCGGTCGCAGAATCCTTGGCACCACGTGATGTCTTGGCTACAACTTCGGTGATCTGCTGCATGTTGTTGCTGATTTCAGACGTCGTTGCGGTCTGTTCTTCGGCAGCGGTAGCAACCTGATGAATCTGGGCATTGACATCATTGATCTGCTGGAGGATCTGTTCGAGCGCCCTCCCGGATTCCGCTGCTTTATCACTCCCCTTGGCAACTTCGCTAACCCCTTCTTCCATAGCGATCACAGCGCCTTTTGTTTCCTGCTGAATAGCCTTGATCATCTCCCCGATTTCACGGGTAGCACGTGTCGTGCGTTCGGCCAGGGCCCGTACCTCATCGGCAACAACAGCGAAACCCCTTCCCTGTTCTCCGGCCCGGGCCGCTTCAATGGCGGCATTCAGCGCCAGCAGGTTTGTCTGGTCGGCGATGTCTTCGATTGTCCCAACGATTTCACCAATCTGGTCGGATCGGCTCCCAAGGCTCTCAACAGCTTTGGCGGAGCTTCTGACCCGCTCGGCAATGCTGTTCATGACCACAATTGTCTCATCCACAACCCTGGCTCCGGAAACTGCGGCTGCACTGGCCTGTTGAGAGCCTTCGGATGCCATCTGGCAGTTCTGGGCGATGTCGCCGGATGTGGCCGACATTTCTTCTCCTGCCGTGGCCACGGTTTCAGCCTGAGCGGCAACCTCCTCGGCACCTGCTGCCATTTGAACTGAATTCGACTGGAGTTCCACTGCTGAGGATGATACCTGCTCGCTGGTCCGGGCAATCTGGGAGATGATTTTTCTGATTTTATCCACAAGCGAGTTTATCTCATCGGCCAGAAGTTCGAATTCGTCATTGGATTTAACTATGATCTGTTTGGTAAGATCTCCCTCCCCTCTGGCGAGGTCGGTTACCTTGGCAACAAAGTCGTTGATCTTCCGTGTGACGGTTACCCTGAGAACAATCAACAGGCACACAACACTGGCGGCAAGTGCCACTGCAGCTGATACAAGAAGCCAGAGGGTTGCTTTCCTGCTGGCAGCATACCCCTGCTCAATACTGGTGTTTAGTTTGAGTGCCCCCAGCATCTTTGTTTCCTTGTCGTGGCAACTCTGGCAGCGCTCTTCGTTGGGGAGCGGTAATATGGTGGTCAGAATATGGTTGCCTTTCTGTACCCCCTCGGAACTTTTCGTTTTATTGCTCTTTAACACTTCAGCCACAAGGGGATCCCCCTTTGCACCACTGCCGCGCTCATCACCTTTCTCATTGTAAATGGAGAATGCCACCGCACGTTTTTTTTCAATAACGTCCTTGATATAGGCATCAACTTTTTTCATGTCATCTGCCATCATGGCGTTTTTAATGTCGTCTCCCATGACATTGACAAAGGTCAGGCTGTTTTCTCGTTGAAGACTGACCAGTGCCTGCCTTTCAAGGTACAGGGCTGCTCCTCCCACGATCAAAAGCCCTGTAATGAGGGCCACGGATGCCGCAAGGAGAATCTTTGTTGCGATGCCGGTCTTCCTTCTTGCCTGCGGATATTGTTGTGAAAAATCATTACCGGCCATGTGCGTTCTCCCGTGGTTGAGTATCGAATTGATGACTTTATAATGCACACATAAATAGTGTCAGTTGATGTTCTTTTTGTATCTGAATACACAAAACGTGGAAGTGTTATATCATTAATATGCAAAAAATCAAAAAACATTTAAAAACGGCAGGTTAAATATATGATTGTTGCTATATGTCATTCGGAGTGAGTATTTTAATTGATAAGAATTCACAAATTGTTATAACGAGAAGTGACGGGATGGACCGATGGAAAAGGTACTCATGTCCGTGGTTGTTGCACCGGGAATTGTTCCCTTGACCATGACTGGACACTCCGCTATTTTGGTATACAGTTTTTCTGCTGACGATCGAATGTCCTCGTACCGAATATAGAGCCGGAAGCGAACCACTTCAATGATTGAAAACCTTCACAGATGGCTTATCATCAGGCTCATGCTGCTGTGGCTTGTCCTTTCGCTGGTGATCGGCGGCATGGTTCACTACCTCGGCAATGTACGTCTGGACAACCATGTTGTCGATATGGCCAAAGCCGAAACGGCAAGTTATCGGGATGCGGTGGTCTCCTATCTGAATACCCCTTCCGAACAGGCACTTGTTGAACTTAACCGCAAGATTCATGTTGAGATAGAACGGGACAACCTGATTGCCGTCGAATTTTATGATGCCGGTTCCAACAAGATCGCCGAGGCAATCAAACCGTCTGCCAGGGAGATCGAAGGGAAACTCCCCAAGCACGGCACTGAGTTTGCCGATAATGAGGGGATAATATGCAAAAAAATAATGCTGGAGAACGATACCTATTTGAGGGTGTTTGTTCCCCTCTTTAACAATTCCGGAGCTAAAATCGGTTACCTGGAGGGCATCTACCACGCTCCGGGTGACATCATCTCGCAGATCAAGCAACAGACCTTCTGGTCCCTTATGTTGGTAGTACTGGTTATTTTCGCAACCTCTCTCGCACTCTATCCGCTCATTATCCGCCTCAACCGGAAACTCAACGATTATTCGCATAACCTTGCACTGACCAATATCGGCATGTTGAAGGTTCTTGGGAGCGCCATTGCCAAACGCGACAGCGATACCAATATTCACAACTACCGGGTTACGCTCTATTCGGTGCGCTCCGGGGAGAGGTTGGGGCTTTCGGATATCGCCATGCAAGGACTGATAAAGGGTGCTTTTCTGCATGACCTGGGAAAAATAGCGATAAGTGATGCGATCCTGCACAAAGCGGGAAAGCTGACCGACGAAGAGTTCGATATTATGAAAAGCCATGTCCGGCATGGTGAGGACATCCTCCGTGGCTATGACTGGCTGAAAGACGCACTGGACGTGGTTGGCTGCCACCATGAAAAATTCGACGGCAGCGGCTACCCGGCCGGCTTGAGAGGAGGAGATATACCGCTGAGCGCCCGCATATTCTCGGTGGCGGATGTGTTCGACGCCCTGACTTCAAAACGTCCTTACAAGGAGCCGTTCAGTTTCGAAGTCTCGGTTGGTATTCTGCGGGAATCAATGGGGAGCCACTTTGATCCGGAAGTCGCACGACTCTTTCTTGACCATTCTGTTGAGCTGCATGCGGAGATATGCTGCGACGACGAGGAACATCTGCACGGGAAGCTGGAAACGTGCATCAGGAAATATTTCCGATAACACAAGCGCAACTTTAATTATATGGCGGAATCAATTTGAACGACTACCTCGACCTCTTCATATCCTATCTGATCGTGGAAAAAGGGCTTTCAGACAATACGAGGAGCGCCTACAGCCGGGATCTCGTCCGGTATCTTGACTTTCTTGAAAAAGCAGGACGGCGTAATCCGTCCGATGTCGGGTCTGCCGATATTGCCGCTTTCCTGGGGACGCTGCAGAAACAGAATATCGGCCCTCGCAGTCGTGCCCGTTGTTTGTCGGCGATCCGCATGTTCCATAAATTTTTGATGATTGAGAATTACGTTGACTGCAATCCCGCCTCAATAATCGAAGCGCCGCGCACGCTGCACAAGTTGCCGCAGTTTCTGGACGGGCGCGAAGTCGATGCCCTGTTTGCCGCATGCCAAGGGGAGCGTGGCGAGGACCTGCGCGACTGTGCCATGCTGGAACTGCTCTATGCCACCGGCTTGCGGGTGTCTGAGTTGGTAAATCTCAAGCTGCGTGAGGTCAATCTTGATTCCGGTTATCTGATGACGGTCGGAAAGGGGAACAAGGAACGGTTGGTACCGATCGGAGAGTCGGCCCGCACGCGGGTGACCACCTATCTCGACTCGGTCCGGCAGAACGTTGATCCCCATCGGCAAAACCCGCACCTGTTTCTTTCCCGCCTGGGTGGAGCAATGAGCCGTCAGGCGTTCTGGAATATCATCAAGAAGCGGGCAGGGCAGGCGGCAATCCGTAAGAGTATTTCCCCCCACACCCTGCGGCACTCTTTTGCGACCCATCTGCTGGAAAACGGCGCTGACCTCCGCAGTGTGCAGATCATGCTGGGACACGCCGACCTTGCCACCACCCAGATATATACCCACGTTACCCGTGAACGTCTTAAGCGACTGCATCAACAGATTCATCCACGCGGGTGAAACTGCCTGGCGCCTCTCCCTGTTTCAGCGTAGATTTATTGACACGTCTACGTAATCAGATTACAATTCAAAACTTATTGTAAATAGCTGAAATCCAATCATACTCTGGCGCATGTATCTATGGCTGAACAATCCGGCACCAAGCAGGAACAGCATACAATTGCATACTTAAGTCAGTTCGGATCGAATCTGCTTGATTCTCTGATCAAGAGGTTTTCCAACCCCGATACTGCCCGCCGCAACCGGTTTGTTCTCCTTGTCACTACCGCGCTGCTGTTAACATTGACGATACTTCCCAGCCAGCATACCTCTAACCTTTCCTATAAAGTTGGCGAAATTGCCACGTCCGACATTCGTGTTTCACAGGATTTGCTTGTAGAAGACAAGGCATTGACCGAGCAGCGTCGCAAAGATGCAGGCAACAATGCCCCGGTGGTGTATAACCTGAGTGATCAGGTGTCGGGGGCTCTTAATGACAAACTCCAGCAGGCCCTTGCGATCATTCGCTCAGGACGTGACGAAAAAACTGAAATAAGCATTTCCCAGTGGCGTGCCCAGTTGTCGCCATTGCTGGATACGGATCTGAGTCTGGCCGAGGTTCACGCTCTGACACGAATCAAGTCAGACAAGCTTTTTCTGGCAAGCACGTCGGAATTGCTGAATGAGCTGTATCAGCGGAAAATTGTTCTGGATGGGAAGGTTTTTCAGACGGACATTCGTCGCGGACTCGAACTATCTGATAATAATGGTCATCTTATTGGTGGCGGCGACATCTCTACGGCAGTTACCGAGATTGCTGAAGCGCGCCGGATCGTTAGCAAGTGGAGTTTCAAGGGTGTGGGTGCCGATGCCGACAATGCCCGTATTTCAGCAGTCATTGCCAGAATCCTGCTTCCCAACCTGTTCTATAACCGCGAGGCCTCCGAGGTGCGGTCTCGCAGTGCCATGGACACGGTACGCCCGGTACTCTTCAAGCTGAAGAAGGGGGAAATGGTTGTCAGGGTTGGCGAACGGATAACCACTGAACAGGCCCATAAACTTGAAGCGATTTTTGGTAACCAGCGCGGCGGCAATCGTCTTTTTACCGCTTTTGGGACATTTGCGCTGATTCTGGTGTTGTTTTATTTCCCCTACCGGTTTGCCTGCAAGAATATTCGAAAGTTCAATCCGACCAATAAAGATGTCCTTATCATCTCCCTTCTGATCACAATAAGCTTCATCTGCTTCAAAACCGCTCTCCTGATCACCCATAACATCGGTTCGGTATTTCCCTCCATAGATGCCTCCAGTTACTTTTATCTGTTTCCGTTTGCCGCCGGAGCGATGATTGTCCGGATTTTTATCAACTCCGAGGTCGCTCTGGTCTATTGTGCCATATTATCTCCGCTGCTCGGAATCATGTTTGAAAACAATATGCTGGTGGTAATTTATTCGATGCTGGGGAGTATAGTCGGCGCACATGGCGTCCGGCATTGCACCAGTCGCGGCACTGTCTACACGGCTGGTCTCAAGATCTCGGTTGTCAACCTGGCTTTGGCGCTGTCGTTCCAGACGTTCAACAATGCCATCTTCTCAACTCAAACCCTGTATGTTGCTTTTTTCGCGTTGCTCAGCGGATTTATCTGTGCCGGTTTCGTATCGAGTTTTATCCCACTCATAGAAACACTCTTTCAGTATACGACCGACATCAAACTTCTGGAACTTGCGAACCTCAACTCACCCATGCTTCGGGAACTGATGATCAAGGCTCCCGGTACCTACCACCACAGTGTTGTTGTCGGCAATCTCGTGGAAGCTGCCGCTGAATCCATTGGAGCCAATCCCCTGCTCGCCCGGGTTGCCGCTTATTATCACGATATCGGTAAAGCCTCAAAGCCGCTCTATTTTATTGAAAACCAGTCCGGTGAAGAGAATCGCCATGACAAGCTCACGCCCAGCATGAGTGCCTTGATCCTGATTTCCCATATCAAGGAAGGCGCCGAGTTGGCCCGTGAAAACAGGCTGGGGCAGCAAATTATCGATATTATCCGGCAGCACCACGGTACCGCGCTGATAAAGTTCTTTTACGAGCGCGCCAAGAGTCAGGCTGCGTTAAACGGGCAGACTGTTGAAGAAAAGGATTTCCGCTATCCCGGTCCCAAGCCGCAGACCCGTGAGGCAGGCATAGTCATGCTGGCTGATTGTGTTGAAGCGGCCTCCCGTACTCTCGCAAATCCGACACCGGATCTTATCCAGGGTCTGGTTCAGAAACTGATCAATAATATTTTTATCGATGGGCAACTTGATGAATGTGAATTGACCCTGAAAAACCTGCATGAAATTGCCAAAAGCTTTACCGGCATCCTTAACGGCATCTTTCACCATCGGATTGATTACCCCGAGCCTGCGTACAAGGGAGGGGACCGTTCGAAAAGGGTTGAAAACCGTGACCATACCAAAGCTGAACATGGAGCAGAGACGCATGTTGATACTGTTGAACAACCGTCAGAGACGCCAGCGCTTCAAGAGCCTGCAACTCAAAAAAATTGCTGTGAGAATCTTAAGCGCCTTGGGATGTCCTGAAAATACGGAGCTTTCTGTCACAATTGTTGGCGATCGCTCGATCCGGATCATTAACCGGAATTATCTTGCCAAGGATCGCCCGACTAACGTGATTTCGTTTTCGTTGCAGGAAGGAGACTGCGGAGGGGTGAACCCGCACGCTTTGGGGGACGTGATCATCTCTGCCGACACCGCTGCCAGGGAAGCGGAAGAGGGGGGCATGGAATTCTTCGAGCGCCTGTCTTTTCTGCTGATGCACGGGATCTTGCACCTGTGCGGCTTTGATCATGAGCGGAGCGGTGAGGCTGAAGCACAAAAAATGCAGCAGAAGGAGCAGCAGCTATTCAGAATTCTGAAGAAGGAAGGGTTGTTAAGCCCGACCGGTTTATAGATTCGGCAAACTGCGCCGTTGAAGGGATCATTCACGCGGCCCGCGCTGAAAAGCATATGCGCATTCATTTCATTGCGGCCATCGCGGTGTTGCTGGCCGTGTTATTTCTGAAAGTCTCCCCGCTGGAGTTTGCACTGCTTGCGCTTTCAATACTGGCCGTGCTCTGCGCCGAAATGTTTAATACGTCGGTTGAGGCCGTGGTTGATCTCGTCTCTCCCGGCTACCATCCGTTGGCCAAGATAGCGAAAGATACGGCTGCCGGTGCCGTGCTGATTACCGCCTGCGGCGCTGCCATCATGGGGTACCTTATTTTGGCAAAATACGTTATGCCGCGCTATGGGGAGGTTCTTGCGATGTTTGGCACGGTGTCTGACATGGGAACAGTCGTTTCGATACTGATCGTGGTTATTGTCGTGGTAATCGTAAAGAGCGCCACCAGTACCGGTACCCCCTTTCGCGGCGGCATACCGAGCGGACATGCGGCAGTTGCATTTTCTATTGCTACGGCGGTCTCTCTTAATACTCGTGATCCGCTTATATCTCTGCTCTCACTGTTGCTGGCTTTGATGGTAAGTCACTCGCGGCTGTTTATGAAAATCCATTCCATGCGCGAAATTGTCATCGGCGCATGTATCGGTTCCGGGATTACGCTGCTGGTTCTGCAGCTTTTCAAAATGTATGCATGACAATCGCCCTTCCGCGTCTACTTGATTTTGACGTTATGTAATGTTTCCTGGAACTGCTCGGGCGTAAATCCCTTCATTACAATCTCGTCATCGCCTTTGCCGATAAAAACAATAACGGGTACTCCGGTGCTGTCGTACTTGATGGTAAGGTCTTCCATCGCCTTGGTATCAAGCTCAACATCACGATTTATAAACGGGATGTTGTTTTTTGTCAGGTATTCCTTGGTTTCACGGCAGTGCGGGCACCAGGCGACCGAGTACAGTACGATTCGGGGATACTGTTTTGCCGCCGCTGCTTTTTCAGGGGTGAGCTGGCTTTGGTGAGGTGACTCGGCACCGGCTGATGCATACATGAAAAGGGTTAAGGCAATGGCTGCACATAATGTTCGTGTCATGGTAATATCTCCTTGCTCTGATTGAGGGAGGTGTGCCGACGAGCGCAGTACACGCATTTGTGATGAATTTTATCACAGCACTGTCTGTGGGGTCAAACAATCACGCCGCGAGGGAGTTTCATAATGAAAGCACGAATCAAGGAAATACTTGAACAGGGTACTGCGTCCGGGCAATGTTCATTTTCCGGATGGGTGCGGTCGGTCAGATCGTCAAAAGGGATATGTTTTATTGTTCTCAATGACGGGTCAAATGTAGATGGCATTCAGGTTGTGGCCGAGTCAGCCATGACGAATTTCAGCGATGTCTGCCGGGTTGGAACAGGAACCGCTCTTACCGTGGCAGGTACACTGGTTGAGTCACCGGCATCCGGGCAAAAATGGGAGCTTGCAGCAGAAACGATTGAAATAATCGGCTTGGCCGATGAAAATTATCCTCTGCAGAAAAAACGTCATACATTCGAATACCTGCGCACGATTGCTCACCTTAGACCCCGTACGAACACCTACGGAGCGGTGTTTCGTCTGAGGTCGCGGCTCGCTCAGGCGATTCACGGCTTCTTTGCCGATAACGGTTTCCTGTATGTTCACACTCCCATCATCACATCCAGCGATTGTGAGGGGGCCGGGGAATTGTTCCGCGTCACTACGCTTGATGCGGCTGAGCCTCCCATGCTGGATAAACAGCCCGACTTCGGCCAGGATTTTTTCGGCCAGAAAGCCGGCCTGACCGTCAGCGGCCAGCTTGAAGGAGAGCTGTTCGCCCTCGCTTTTGGTGATATTTACACGTTCGGTCCGACCTTTCGGGCAGAAAACTCCAACACTGCCCGGCATGCCTCCGAGTTCTGGATGATCGAGCCGGAAATGGCGTTTGCCACATTGGCTGATGATGCCGACCTGGCGGAAAAGTTTGTCAAGTATCTCTGCCGGTTTGCCCTCGAAAAGTGTTCTGACGACATGGCCTTCTTTGATCGCCATATCGAAAATGGCCTGATTGAGCGTATTCGAGGGGTCGCGGAGGCTGACTTTACTCGCATGGATTATTCCGAAGCAATTGATCGTTTGCAGCGGTCTGGGGCCACGTTCGCCTACCCGGTTGAGTGGGGGCTTGATCTGCAGACGGAACATGAGCGCTATATTACCGAACAGATTGTTGGCGGGCCGGCATTTATTATCAATTACCCGAAGGATATCAAGGCATTTTACATGCGGCAGAACGATGATGGCCGCACCGTGGCCGCCATGGATCTGCTGGTGCCCAAGGTGGGGGAAATC
>JBAYTT010000109.1:0-13405 GCA_041675485.1 Pelobacteraceae bacterium
CCCCTCCCCCTGATTACTCTCTACTTCGATAAAACCGTTATGGCTCTTGACAATTCCGTATGCAATGGAAAGGCCGAGTCCGGTCCCTTTACCAACCTCCTTGGTGGTGTAAAACGGGTCGAATATCCGTTCCATGGTCGCACTGTTCATGCCGGACCCGGTGTCGGCTATCTCCAGGACAGCACACGTCGCGCCAGCGGTTTCGTTGCACCCGTTAGGCAGCGGCAGGGTGCGCTCTGCCAGACGAGTAGAAATTGTGAGAGTTCCCCCCCGCGGCATGGCATCTCTGGCATTGCTGATCATGTTCATGATCACCTGATCAAGCTGCCCTCCATCAGCCATGACACTCAGAGGACAATCGCAAAGTGACAACGATACGGTGATGTCCTCGCCGATAATTCTGAAGAGAAGCTCTCCCAGGTGCCTGATCCTTTTGTTCAGATCGACCACCGTAACCTCGATTCCCTGCTTGCGGCTGAAGGCGAGCAGACTGCGAGTAAGGCCTGCCGCCCGATTTGCCGCATCAATGATCTGGTCGATATACGGGGCAACTGATTGGGGGTTGCCTTCCGGGCCGTTCCGCATGATATCCGCGCATCCCAGGATTATTGTCAGAATATTGTTGAAATCATGGGCAACCCCGCCTGCCAGAGTTCCAATCGCTTCCATTTTCTGCGCCTGACCAAGCTGCTCCTCAGTTTTGCGGTGTTCGGTGATGTCGGAGCCTATCAACGCAGTCCCGCTCACACAGCCTTCTGCATCATGAAGCCGGGTCGCGTTCCAGGCTATCTGCCGCACGGCACCCGTTCGAGTCAGCAGAACATCTTCGTAATGACGGGAGAGGACGGAAGCTTGAGAGTCAGAATCAAAGGCACTGGAAGCTCTATGCCTGTTCTCATGTGGCACGAAAAGCTCGGACCAGTTCCGGTTGACAACTTCCTCGCGCGACCAGCCGCATATCTCGCTGAGAAAATCGTTGCAGAAACTGATAGTGCCGTTATTGTCGATGATCACCGCAACCAGCCTGACATTTTCCAGCAGGGTCCTGAATTTTTGCTCTGAGGCCAGAAGCGCTTGCTCGGCTAGCCTGATGTCCGTGATATCATTGATCAATGCAAAGAAGGATGTAACGGCACCCTGCTCGTCAAGACGGGGAATAAACGACATATGCTGAATTCGTTCCTCTCCCAGATGGCCGGCTCTCCTTTCCTTGATGGCAAAGCGGCCATTCAGAGCCTGTTCGATACATTCAAACGTGGTCCGGTAGATCTCCTCGCCAATTATTTCCCTGACAGATGCACCGACAATCTCATCTTCCGGAAGTCCCACCCAGGCCGCATAGTTGGCATTGACATACAGGTAGCGCTGATCCAGCCCCACATGGGCGATCAGGGTCGGCACCCCGCCGGCAACAATGGCGAGATTTTCCAGTGCATCCTCCCTGGCTGATCGTGATTGATCGAGAGCGGCGGCATGGGATTCAAGCTGACGGCCGACTTCCTGCGACGTACGTGAGAGTGTTGAGTAGCGCTTGATCAGCTGATACAGGAGGGCCGTGGTCAGAACAACAAAAAGGAAATCCTTGAAGATATTGATCCTGGCCAGGAGGGTCGGATCAGGTATGAATTCATGCAGGACGATGTCGGATACACCGATCCAGAGGCAACTGAAAAGCGCGTAGATGGCGACGATTTTCATCGCCGCCATGCCATCTGCACTATTCCGGCCGGCGTCCATATTGGCCTAGGCCAGCTTGAACTGCCCGACCAGGCATCTGAGATCCTCGGCAACCTGATTAAGCAGTGTTGCCGCGGCTGCCGACTCATGGGCACCATTGGCGGTGTGGTGCACGACTCCGGTGATTTCGATCATGTTGCGGCTGATCTCGCTGGTGGTAGCGGTCTGCTGTTCAGCGGCGGTGGCGATCTGGTTAACCTGCAAGGTAACCTCGTTGATCTGCTGCAGAATGCCTTGAATCGCCTCGCCCGACCTGGCAGCTTCCTCACGCCCCTGCTCCACCTTCTGCACGCTCTCTTCCATGGTATTGACAGCGTGCCCGGTTTCCTGCTGGATCGACTTGATCATTTCGCTGATCTCCCTGGTCGCCCTGGTCGTCCGCTCAGCCAACGCTCTGACCTCATCGGCCACAACCGCAAAACCGCGACCCTGTTCGCCGGCACGAGCAGCCTCAATAGCGGCATTCAATGCCAGCAGGTTGGTTTGGTCGGCAATATCCTCAATTGTACCGATGATCTCACCGATCTGGTCGGAACGGGTTCCCAGACTTTCGATGGTGGCCGAAGTAGCTTTGACCCGTTCGGCAATCTGGTTCATAATCTGCACTGTTGATTCCACCACCAGGGAACCGGCCACTGCCTTCTGGTTGGCCTGTTCCGATGCATCCGCCGCCATGCCGCAGTTCTGGGCAATACTCCCCGAGGTGGCAGCCATTTCTTCGCTGGCTGTTGCTATAGTTCCCGATTGGGAGGCCACCTGACCGGCACCGGTGGCCATCTGGACCGACGCGGTATGCACCTGCCCTGCGCCGGCTGCAACCTGCGAGGTTGTCAAAGCTACCTGTCCGATGATGTTATTCAGTTTTTCGACAAACTGGTTGAACCAATGGCTGACCTCCCCCAGCTCGTCCCGTGCCGATGCATCGAGTCGTTTGGTCAAATCACCTTCACCCTGGGCAATGTCTTTAAGCATCGCCAACATACCGGCCAAAGGCCGGGTAATGCTGCGACTGATCAAAAATGCGCAGGCCACTGCCACCAGGACCGCAATCGCCAGAACGCCCATAAAACCATTTCTGGCAGCATTGTAGCAAGCAACGGCTTCTTTGTGACGAAACTCTATCCGTGATTTCTGGTACACATCCAACTCTTCGAAGGCTTTAAAGATCGGTGCGTATAGCAGATTGGCCTCCTTGACCATCAGGTCATGGGCCTCACCTCCCTTGCCGGCCAGGGCCAGTTCGATAACCCGGTTATTGGTCGTAGCGGCGGCGGCCAAAGTTTTCTTGACCTTTTCGATGATCTGCTTTCCCTGCTCGTTCTTCTCCTTTTCGTCCAGGACTTTGATCGCGTCACGGTAACGGGTACGCGCCGCTTCCAAACTCTCCTTTTCCCTGAAACGGGCCTCGGCATTCTTGTCTTCCATAACCATGAGATCGATAGAGCGGTACACAGACTGGATTGCATTGGTTGCATCAGACGATGCCATCAGTTTGACAGCGTTGCCCGTGGCAAGATGCTCAATCTGCTGTTCCATCATCGCCAGCTTGGCCAGACCAAATACCGCCATAATGACAATGAGGGCGACAACCACTGCAAAACTGGCTGACAGCCTGATACCGACGCTCATGTTTCTGAACCAGTTCATTAATAACCTCCAAATAAAAATAATAGTCAATTAAGCAATCCAATAATTTGGTCAAACCGGTACCGTTTGTATACATATTAAACCAGACATTTGCTGACATTTACTGACATCGCGGCAGGGGAAAACAAGGAAAGGTGGTTTCAGGCTGGAGCTGAACTGGATCAGGAATTACGGGGGTTGCAGAGTCGTACGGTAAACGTGGAACCACACCCTTGCACACTGCTGCAGCTGGCGGTTCCTCCATGCAGTTCGGCGATGCGTTTTACAATGTGCAGTCCGAGGCCTGCGCCGGCTATTCCCGGAATTTGCCAGATGCGGTAGAAACGATCAAATGCCTTTTCAAGTTGATCAGCAGCAATGCCGATGCCCTGGTCGGTTACCTCAAAACAAACATCCCCATTATCGGCACGCCATCCCCGTACATTGATTTCGCCCCCTTTTGGCGAATATTTGACGGCGTTGTCGAGCAGGTTGTTGAGCAGCACCTGAAGCAGCATCGGGTCACAGTCGTACCGGTCCGGAAGCTCTTCCGGATCGCATTTGATCAGATGTCGCTCCGTGCCGGCCTGGGCCTGGGCGACAACATTCCGGGTCAAACACCGTATATCCTCGGATACGATGTTCGGAGTCCAGCCTGAGGTACAGAGGCGCTCCTCGGTGAGGCAGGTATCGATCAAAGTGGAGAGACGCTGCGTTGAGGAGAGGATGCGGTTGGCATGGGCGAGACACTCTTTGTCCTTGCAGGCTGCCAGTGCCAGCAATTGGGCGGAACCATCGATAATTGACAGGGGGGTGCGCAATTCGTGGGAGACAAGTCCCATAAATTGCCGCTGTTCCTCATTAAGCCGGTGTTCGCTGGCCAAAGCCCTGGTTAACTTCTTCTGGGTCTGCATACGTTCGGTTATGTCGAAGAAGCTGGCGCGGATCAACAAACTTTGCGGAGATGGCAGCCTGACCAGCCGGACCTCACATACCACTTCAGTTCCGGCTGCGCTTCTGATCGCCCGCTCAATGACCAGCACCTCTCCAGCAATAGCCCTGTCCGAGTTCTCAAAAAAACTTGTTTCAGGAGGCCGACCATCAGGCTGTTTTTGCATATAGAACTGCCGGGGGGTTGACATAAGCAGAATTTCGCGGCTGCAGCCGAACAACTGTTCCGCCTTGGCATTGGCATCGACAATGCGGTCCAGCTCCACATCAAAAACGATGATCGCTTCAGGCGCCAGATCAACCAGCAGGCGGTTCTGACTGGCCAGCACATCATCTTTTTTGCGCAGTTCCTCTACAGCCTGCTCAATGCGCGCCTCGAGACTATCGTTCAACTCCCTCAACAAACGGGACTTCTCAACCAGCGCCCGCTCGGCGTGGACACGTTCGCTGATATCGCGCACCACACAGACATGGCTGGTGATGGTTCCGCTGATGTCACGAATAGGTGTAACGCAGTGCTCCGATTCAAAAACGGTCCCGTCCTTGCGTATCATCTGATAGATCGTTTCGTAGTACCCTTTTTCCTGATAGCCTTTAATCATCTCACTGCCGAAGCGGGTAAACATCTGTTCGTTGAGATGAAGGCAGGAGGTAAGTTTGCCGACAATCTCATGATGGGCGTAGCCGAACATTGTTTCAACGGCGCTGTTGGCATCAACGATGACCCTGGTGCCGCTCTGGACAATGAAGACCGCCTCGTTGAGACTGGCAAACGTCTGTTGCAGGAGCATGGCGGCTTCACGGGACGCCTTTTCAGCCTTTTCAAGTTTTTGCAGGGCATCCATAGCTGTCTCAGTGGCAACGGTGGCCGGTTCTTTGCTCATGCCTCGACCTCAGCCAGAAATGCGTACCCCAGATTATGCCGGGCACGTACCGGCAATTCGCACGTTGCATCCGCCGCCTTTACTTTACCCCGCAGACGGCTGACCAGGGCCTCAAGGCGTTTGTCGGCGTAGATATCGTCCCGTTGATTGAGTGCCCTGAAAATTTCCCCGCGGGACACATTTTTACCGGGAGTTTCCAGCAGTTTTTGCATCAGAATGCATTCCTGGGCCGTCAGAGGAATGGTCACCCTACGAGGCGTCAATAGCGTCGAGGTATGAGAGGCAAAACGCCAGCCGGATTGTGGCCTGGCCAGTAGCCGCCCGGCCAGGTTGAGCAAAGCAGCATTCAACTCCCGGATATCAACCGGCTTGACAAAATACAGGTCGGCACCCGTCTCGCGGCCAAGCACCCGTTCGTCCAGCCGGCCACGGGCCGTGACCATCACGATTCCGCTGGAGAATTTCTCGCGAAGGCGCCCGGCAATGGCAATGCCATCTTCTCCGGGCAGCCCGAGGTCGAGGATAATGATATCGGCCGGCGACTCGGACAGGGCCTTGTCCAGGGTCAGGCCGTCACAGACACCGCGGGGCCGGTGTCCGAAGTGGCGTAATCCGGCCACAAGGATATCACGCAGCTCATGGTTGTCTTCGACCACGATGATGCTCAATGACAGGAATGATACGTTATCAACGGCTCTGTTCATTGTCGGCTCCCTGTGTATGGGGCAACGGGATGATAGCAGTGCTTTTGTTTTGAAATATACGACATGTTGGGGATGAACGCACAAAGAAATTTCTGACAAGTTCTGACAGCGAAAAACCCTGGAGCACACTCAGTCTAAGGCTATCACAATAATACTGTCATAACTGTGATCTCCTTCAAGGTCATGCGTAAAAATGCATGAGGCCGGAAAAGATCACGTTCGTGAGATCTCAACCGGCCTCCAGTTTTCTGGTCAGCCCAAAATGTGTCTTGAAAAATCAGATCCCGCTACCGCCGATGTGTCCGGCTCAATTGATGCGAATCTTCTCTTATCCGCGTGGATAACCCTGTCATCCTGAACTACCAGACTTACGGTGCCGAAGCGGATCGACAATAATGCTCCGCGCAGCAGGCGCTCCAGTTCCCTGTTCCAAAGATCCAGGCTATGCCGTAAATTCCTAGATCCCCTCAAACAGAGCAGTTGAGAGATAGCGTTCCGCTCCGTCCGGCAAAATTACCACAATTGTCTTGCCGGCAAATTCATCCAACTGGCCGAGTCGCACCGCAGCGGCAACCGCTGCTCCGCAGGAAATGCCGACCAGCAGCCCTTCCTCTTTGGCAAGGCGTTTGGCAAATTCAATAGCTTCGGCGCTTTCAACCAGTTCGACACGGTCAACCACGGAGAGGTCGAGTGTTTCCGGGATAAATCCTGCACCGATTCCCTGGATCTTGTGAGGAGCTGGCTGGATCGGCTGGCCGGCCAGATGTTGGGTAATAACGGGGCTCTCTTTTGGCTCAACCGCTACAGAAATAATATTCTTTCCCCTGGTGTTCTTGATGTAGCGCGAAATACCGGTGATAGTCCCGCCGGTGCCTACTCCGGCAACCAGGACATCAATGGCGCCATCCGTGTCGTTCCAAATTTCCGGGCCGGTCGTTTTTTCATGGATCTCGGGGTTGGCGGGGTTTTTAAACTGCTGCGGCAGAAAATATTTTTCCGGCTCTGCTGCGGCGATTTCTTCGGCCCGGCTTATGGCTCCCTTCATACCCTCGGCACCTGGCGTCAGGATCAGATTGGCGCCTAAAGCCGCCAGTACGCGGCGACGTTCGATGCTCATTGTTTCCGGCATGGTCAGGGTCAGTTTGTAGCCGCGGGCTGCGGCAACGTACGCCAGGGCGATGCCGGTGTTGCCGGAAGTCGGCTCGATGATCTCGACGCCGGGCTTCAGAATGCCACGCTTTTCAGCATCCCAGATCATGTTGGCTCCGATGCGGCATTTAACTGAATAAGCCGGATTACGCCCCTCAACTTTGGCCAGAATTGTGGCCTTTGAGTTGCCAACGATGTGGTTTAATTTCACCAGGGGGGTATTGCCAATCGACTGTGAGTTGTCTGCATAAATTTTACTCATAACTTTTCTCCTTTGTGTTTTCCTTAGTCTATAGACCAAGTAGGTTAATTGGGCAAAAAAAACTAAATGCTGAAATCCATGATTTTTGACTTCTGCTGCCGGGCCACATCACTACGCTCGACCATATCAGCCAAAGTAGTCGATTCGAGCACAGAATCAATCGCTTTTTTTACATCGCTCATCACCAGGCGAATACCGCAACACGCCGGGTCGCCGCACTCCTCGCAGACCGCTTTGACATTATCATTAAGACATTCAACCAGGGAAAAGCCACCCTCAAGAATGCTTACCACCCTGCCGACAGTAATAGTTGCAGGAAGAGAGGCCAGCATGTAGCCGCCCCCCTTGCCAATCTTACTCTTCAGCACGCCACCTTTTCTAAGAGCAACAAGTATAGCTTCAAGAAACTTCCTGGGAATATTCTCTTCTCTCGCGAGTTCGGAAATAAGAATCGGATCTCCCGTAGAATGTTCGGCAAGATAACCAAGCGCTTTGAGCGCGTATTTAGTCTTTTTAGAAATCATAATCTATTAAGACTATAGTTATTATGAGCGAGGCATCGTTGTCAAGATAAATATCGCGGTTCAGTTCATCCGGTCAACAAGACGCTAATGATCACATAAACACAATATCTGCGTTAGCAACAAAAAAGGACTTAAGCAATGTGCTTAAGTCCTTGAATGTTTGGTGAGCCGCGTTGGGGTGCGTAGTTAACTAAACGCAGCAAAACATGCGAGGGTGTTTGAGGGCGCTTTGTTGCGTTGACAGGTGGAGGTTGCCGGAGTAATGTGAAACACTTTTAGTAAGTTAGAAATCATTATTTTCGTGATTTCGTGAACGCACTATCCTGTTTTTCAGGGCTATGTTATGAGGATAACGGATGGTAGAATCAGAATTATAAAGGCCGCTGAACCGGAAAAATGCCGGTTGAACGGCTTTTTTTGTTTATGGGGCTATATGAAATCCAATATGGCAAACGTCTTGATCTTTGTTCACATAAATGATATGTTCATAAAAAATGAACAGCAGTATTAAGTGAACAATATGCCGACAACTAACAACCCAAAACATATTCTAAAAACTGCTCTCGGCGCTGTTGTGCGCCAGACCGGGCTGGTGCTCGATATTGACAATAAAGCACCAGGCAAGCAGTTCTTGCTCTTGAAAACACCGAAGGCAACAGTCAGGCTGGAACTACTGGTTGTCGAGGGCGGCGCCATGGCAGTTAATGCCGCGCTTGCCTTATACCGGCGGCTGGAAAATCAGACCCGCTGTGTGATGATAATCCCGCAGGTAACGGCAGATATGGCTGACAGGCTGCGTGATGATGATACCCAGTTTATGGACACAGCCGGTAATTGTTTTATAAACCAGCCGCCATTGTATCTATTCATCAAAGGCAACAAGCTTCAGGGAGTGGTAAAAGCGCCTGCTGTTGGCCGTGCCTTTAAGCAAACCGGGCTACGTGTACTCTATGCCCTGCTCTGCAATCCGGGACTGGAGAATGAAACCTACCGTACCATTGCAGCTAAAACAGATGTCGCATTGGGCATGGTGAACTGGGTCCTGAATGAGCTGAACGAACTTGGTTACCTGGTGGAGACCGGCAAAGGTCGTGCTCGACATATTCGCTTGATAGGGAAAGAAAAGCTTCTGGAACGCTGGATAACCGGGTATGCCGAGCAGTTGCGCCCCAAGTTGCTGATGGGGCGCTATCGTGGTGCGGATGGCTGGTGGCAGAAGGCTGTTCTGAAACCGGAAAAGGCACAGTGGGGTGGTGAGGTCGCAGCAGGAAAGCTGACCGACTATCTGAAGCCCCAGACAATAACCGTCTATGTTGATAAGGACAATCCGGAAGCCGTACTTATCCAGAACAGGCTCAAGAAAGACCCTGAAGGTGATGTGGAACTGCTTCACCGTTTCTGGCAACCGGATACAGTTGTTCCACACGGGGATACGGTTCACCCGATACTGGTTTATGCAGACCTGATAGCCACCGGAAACCAGCGAAATATTGAAACGGCACGGATACTATATGACGAACATATCGTTCAACTTATCAGTGAAGAACTAATTTGCTGACGACCAAGGAGAACATGTCAAAAAAAATCGGACATAACTATAGTCGAGACCCTTATCCGTGGGATGACTCAGAGAAACCCGCTAGTTCTGGAGAGTGGACCTGTTGTGGTATGAAGCTTAGCCGTACTTTTTACGTTTGCCCGATATGCGAAAAAGAGCGGGATCCGGAGTCTGGAGAAGATACAGACCAAGACTTTTCCTGATATTTTGAAAAGAAGGATTACCTCGATCAACAATCTTCACTCAAAATATGCATGTGGGCTCTTTCAGGTTAAGAATAGCGGCATAAGAAAATCGACTGACTCTGGATACAGGACAATTGTAACTATAGACACTGCTAGTTTAAACCCGTATTTCATTAGGTAACATTATGTTTTGATGTTATTCAATCATCATTTCAGGAGAGTACGATATATGGCCACAGTATTTGTTCATCTTAGTGATTTGCATGTATCTCATGTTTATGCGAACCCTTTATTTGAAAGAACAGAGGCCATAGCCGGATTGCTAAGGTCTATGGTGGCACCTGATGACCACTGCGTCATCATTATAACAGGAGACATTGCTAACTGGGGGAAAGTAGAAGAATATGTTCTTGCTGCAGAGTTTATTGAAAAACTCCAGAAAGAGGTAGCGGAACACTGCATTAACCAAGTTGAAATCCTAATTGTTCCTGGCAATCACGATCTAGATTTTGCAACTGAAGGTTGTGAGGAAAAAGTCAGGGATCTAATTATTGATCAAATCACCCCAACAGCGCCACCGGCTGATGAAATAGTAAAATTCTGCTCGTTGCCATTTGCTAATTACAATAATTTTATAAAAACCGTAGATGCTACGTCTGTAAATGATTTGATGGAATCAATTAATCTGAACATTCCCAAGGCCCCTGTACGCGTTCATTTAATCAACACTTCTAGGTTTTCAAAAAAAGTAGACCTTCCAGGTAAATCATGGATCCCCTCCGACATACTTGAAAAACAACTAGTTATTGAATCTGATGGGATGATAAATATTTCAATTATGCATCATCCGTATAGTTGGAACAGAGCGGATATAGCGTCAAGTATCAAACAAATCCTAGAAAAAAACTGTGATGTTGTTTTCACGGGGCATGTCCACGAACCAGATGCATATTCAAAACGAAGAAGTTTTGATCAGAACTTATTTGTCGAGGGTGGAGTGCTGCAGGATCACAAAGATCACTCCCAGAGCAGCTTCAACATTGTCCGACTCGGACAGGATAACGAAACCTTCACCTGCACAGTTATTGAATGGAATGGAGTTGAGTACGAACCAAAGACGGAACCCTATGAACATAGATATTTACGGTTAAGGCGGCCATTACTAAACTCTTTCGATTTGCGAGAAGACTGGGGAAACTGGCTGGAACAAGTAGGAACTGATTTTAGACATACCAGAAAACCCGATTTAAAAATGTCCGATATCTTTGTCTACCCTGACTTGCAGCGTCTTGATGTCAGGAAGTCTTGTAGCGCAACAGGTATCATACGTAGCAACTGCATTTCCGGGTTCATCCAAGAGAAAAAAAGAGTTCTTATTGGCGGAGTCGAAAAATCAGGCAAAACCTCTTTAGCGAAACAATTATTTAGGGACTTAAGAGAAGGGGGACTTGTTCCACTTTTGATCAGGTCGGATTTTCAAATACCGTCTGGAAAACGTCAGGAAGAATCATTACGGGTTCAAAGCGCATTCAATACGGCATTAGAGAAAGTCTATATCCCCGTGTCCTGCAATCGGTTTTGGCAAACCAAAACAAAGGAACGTGTATTAATTATAGATGATTATGGCAGAATAAATCTGCCATCCGGGGCTAGGGATGCTCTGCTTCGTTGGGCAGATATGAATTTTGGAATTATTGTTGTATTGAGCAGTCCTGGTGTTAGGTTACGGGAAGTATTGAACCGCAGTGAAGACGATTCTATGTTATGGGCGTTTGAACATGCAGATATTTTGGAGTCTGATGCTGAGTCTCGATATGAATTAATCGAAAAATGGGTGGCTGCAGGACAAGATCCTTTCCAGACCACAAAAGATGACATCTTTAAGATTACTTTCAGAAGATGTCAAACTATAGATTCAGTGATAAATCAAGGCCTTATACCTTCATTGCCGATGTTCCTTCTGATGATGATGCAACAGCTCGATGGGCAGGGTTCTATTGATGCAAATAGCGGACTTTATGGTTCGCTTTATGAAGGTGTTATACGGGATGTTATCAAAGAAGGCACATCTTCACCTGCTGAAATAGAAGTTTTTATAAACTACCTCACAGAGTTTGCGTTCTATGTTTTCTCAGAACGGAAAAAAAATGATGATGCCACCTATTCTGAGTGGCATACACAGTATTGTAATACATACAATAGATCACTTAACCCTGCCGAAGTATTAGCTCACCTAGAAGCTGTAGGAGTTTACAGACGCCAGAATGGAACGGTATGCTTCAAATATAAATACTACTACTGGTTTTTTGTTGCAAAATATCTGGCAAACAATATTCAAGAAACTTCTTGTTTTGAAGTTATACGCTCGCTTACGTCACAGTTGTATATGGACGATGCGGCAAATATCATGTTGTTCTTGTGTCATTTTGCGAAAGATCGCCGAATTCTTGATATGATATTGTGTAAAGTTAAAGAGCATTTCCCCGATGTTACTGGATTTGATCTCTCGAAGTCGCCGAAAGTAATACCTGCCGGTGCCACTCATTTAGCTCAGCTGTTATTGACCACTTCCTCCTGTAAAGAAGCGCATGTCGAATCATTACGTGAACATGATGACCTTATAAGGCCAAATGGTCTTGAGGAGTTTGATGATTCGGACGATGAAACGGAAATCCAAAATACGGTTACTCTTCTAAATGAGATAAATTCAGCAGCTCACCTCATAAAAATATGCGGACAAATACTGCGGAATTTTTATGGGGGGATTAAAGGAGACATTCAGGTCAATATCATAAAGGAATGTTATGATCTCTCATTGAGAATGATGGCTGTACTGTTCAATCACATGGAATTGGATAAAGATCAGCTTGCTGA
The DNA here is from genome assembly GCA_041675485.1 of Pelobacteraceae bacterium. GTDB lineage: Bacteria > Desulfobacterota > Desulfuromonadia > Geobacterales > Pseudopelobacteraceae > JACRCG01. The sequence continues at coordinate 12,455 of JBAYTT010000109.1, forward strand.
AACTGTCGCAAAAATACTTATTCAACGGAATCCAATGTTATCAGGAATTGCCCTTGATGATGACGTTAAAAGATCAATTCGGACATTGTCACTTCAAATATCTTACGGGTTCATCAAGCATGTATCCAATTCCCTGGGGCTGGCAGATCTTGAACGTAGCTTTGACGATGTGCTGAAGTGTAAGCACAACACCATTTCGTATGAGTTACTGGATATATCCACAAGACTTGATTTTTTTGACAATTTTCCAGAAGGCAAAATATTATCCGTTGCTGAACAAATGGAAAGGCACGTTCTTGGGTTCGAGGTTTTAAGAATACTGGCATGGGAGCATTTCAAGCTATTCAAACATGACTTTAGATTAACACAACGAATATGCACAAAGCTCGATATTAAGAGTAACGCTCCAGCCATTGTGGGTTTTAAAGATAAAAAGAACTCATAACATTAAAAAGTATATGGAGAGTCTGTGCTTGGTTCGCCGGTATAAAACGGCGAGAGATAGTTGGTTAAAGTCCCATACGATGAAGGAATAGAGAATCAAATCGACCAAGAGTCCTGCATATGCGTCCGTAATTATGTCTGTGAAGCGTTAATAGGGGGCATGTGGGCTAGGCCGCGAAAAAGCCCTTCTCCGAGGTGCATGATCAAGGGAAACGGGACGATGATAAAAAACTAGAGGCACTGCCCAATTTAGGGTAGGAAGCAAAGCCAGCCCCTGATATGAGACAATAACTATGGGAATTCACAAACAACTAGCTTGCCCATTTTGTGCTTTGGATTTCTCCAGAATCAGTCTGTCAAATGATCACGCCATAGCCATTTATGAGAGAATGTAAATTGAACTGTGTATCTGCTTCATGAGAGAGTGGGGTTCCCCCCACCCGAAAGGAGCAGAGACGATGGCAATAAAACCGGAACTACTGGACGAACTTTTAACCGACTGTAAGA
>JBAYTT010000110.1:0-13337 GCA_041675485.1 Pelobacteraceae bacterium
TGCTCGTCCCAATCCGCGGTGCAGAGGCCGCAGCCATGTGCGCGGAGCAGGTCGAGAATTTCCTTGCCGAACCAGCTCTTGCTGCGGAACTCGAAGGCGCAGGGGATGGTTTTGGGCACCAGCTTGAGAAACTCTTCCAGCACGGCGGGGTTTGCCCGGAAGCTGCCGGGGAGCTGGAACAGGGCCGGGCCGGTTTTTTCACCCAGAAGCGCCATCGTCTTGAAAAAATAGGTGGCTTCCTCGTGGACATTTCTCAACAGTTTGAAATGCGTGATAAGCTGTGGCGCTTTGAGCACGAAGATAAAGTTGTCGGAAACCTGTTCCGCCCACGAGATGATGCCTGCCACCGTAGGCATGTGATGAAACGTGTAATTGACCTCTACCGTATTGAGTCGCTCGGCGTAGAAATGCAGCATATCCTTGGGCTGGATCTTCTCCGGATAGAAAAGGCCTTTCCATTCCTTGTAGCCATAACCGCTCGTACCTGCGTATATTTTCATGGCAAACCTCCTTCACTGATGATGTCGCGTGCAACTTCTCCGGCGCTCTTGTCTTCGCGCAGCCGCAGGAAGGCCGGGTGCCTCATGAGCCCTTCCCCGGTCCAGCCGGTCAGGCCGACTTCGCAGACCAGCTCCGGTTTTACCCAGGTGGCCCTGCTGCCGGTTTCCGGCACAACGTCAAACGGGCATTCCTGCTGGATCAGGGGAGACAGCTTCTCACGGATTTCCTGCAGCTCACGTGCCCCGAAACCGCCTCCCGAGAGGCCGATGTAGACCAGTTTCCCCTCCTGGAAGACACCCAGAACGAGGGTGCCGAAATGGTGCCGCCCCCCCTTCGGCTCCGTGAATCCGGCAATTACACCCTCCTGCGTGAGACGGGACTTGATCTTCAGCCAGGTGCGGCTCCGTTTGCCGGTTTCGTAGGTGCTCATGGCCTGTTTGGCGATGATCCCTTCCAGCCCCTTTTGAGCGGCGGCCTGAAAGAATAAAACCCCCTCCTGTGCAACATGTTCGCTGAAGCGAATTTTCGGCAGGGGAGGGAGGATGTTTTTCAGGAGTTCCTTCCTTCGGAACAGGGGGAGTCCGGTCAGGTCATGACCCTTGAAATGCAGCAGGTCGAAGACGTAATAGAGCAGGTGGCCGCTCCCGGATTTTCCGAAATTCTGCAGCTGCTCGAAATCGGGACGTCCCTGGTCATCGACAACGACAACTTCACCGTCCAGAACCGCCTCGAAGTCGAATTTTCGCAGTGACTCCACCACGGGGAAAAACTTTTTCTCGAAGGAAATTCCGTTGCGGGAATAGAGCGAAACTCCGCTCTCTCGGATCTCGGCCACGGCCCGGTAGCCGTCCCATTTCACTTCAAAGAGCCAGCCCGGATCGTTAAACGGCTTCCTGGCCGTGTCTGCAAGCATCGGTTGTACGGCATGCGGCATAGGAGCAAGCGGGGCATCGTTCAGGCTGTCGCTTTCCACGGTTTCGTGGAGGCGGATCTGGTGAACCTTTTTCTGGCGGAACGACTTCTGCGTGACATCTTCGAGTTCTTCTTCCAGGGTTTTATGTGATACCACCGAACGGTTCTTCGTGAGGATGTCACCTGCAGTCGTGTAACGATCTTTCTTCTTCAGGAGCAGCCATGACTTGTCGTCTTTGCCGGTTTTGACCAAGGCAAATTCGCCGTGCAGCTTTTCCCCTTCGAGGATAAATTTCAGATCCCCCTTGCGCAGACCATTTAAAAGACGCAGTTCATTATCGTGTTCATCTCCTGCAAGCGGGTGGTGGTAAAAGCCGCGATCCCAGATGATAACGCTCCCCGCGCCGTAATTACCCTCCGGGATAACCCCCTCGAAATCCCGGTACTCAAGCGGGTGGTCTTCAACCATGACAGCCAGCCTTTTGATGGCAGGGTCGAGTGTCGGACCTTTTGGCACGGCCCAGCTCTTCAGGACTCCGCCCAGCTCCAGCCGGAGATCGTAATGGAGCGCCCGGGCCGCGTGTTTGTGAACGACAAACGTCAGGCGGTGCGCGTCATGAGGAGTCCCCGGTTTCGGTTCGGGAGTCTTCTCGAATTTCCGTTTGGCTGTGTATTCTGTTAACTCCATAATCTTTACCAGCTTTTTGCTTCCCGATTACCTCATGATTTCCTCAAGATTTTAACATCCAGGTAATCTTGAAGTAATCACGAGGCTAAAAACAGGTTTGTCTGCTTTTGTTCCTATCTCACAGATGCGGCAGCTTCTGTTTTTTGATCAGCACCTCCCGGAAAAGATCACCCGATGTTCCGATCCTGTTCAGCGCTTCTGCATGAGTAATCTGTAGTCTGATCGGATCGCCGCTTTTGGTTGCCAGTTCCAGTTCCCCCCATTCGAGCGGGCACGAGACGTATGGCTTTTCCCTGGCCCGCAGGGAGTACACGCAGACCATTGTTTTTGACGCATCGTTTTGCGACCAGTTGATGAATACCCTTCCAGTCCGTTGATCTTTTGCCATTTTTGAGGTCACCAGATCCGGATAATTCTTCTGCATGATCACGGCCACGGCTTTGGAAAACTGCTTGGTGTCGTCAAAGGTCGTCTCCGGGCGGTTCAAGGGCACAAAAACATGCAGCCCTTTTTGGCCAGACGTTTTCGGATACCCGGTGAGGCGCAGCCGGGAGAACAGCTCCTTCAGAACCAGCGCCACCCGGGCGCAGTCAAGGATATCGGCACCTTCGCCGGGGTCCAGATCGAAAACCATGGCATCGGGCGTTTCCGGGGCACCGGCTCTGGCCAACGGCACATGAAGTTCCAGCGATGCCAGGTTCTCCACCCAGAGCAGCGTTGCCAGGTTGTTGGCCAGGCAGACCGTCATCTGCTTGCTCCCCCTGCTGACCTCGGCGGTTTGCACCCAGTCCGGATGGTGTGTCGGGCATCGTTTTTCAAAAAAGTATTCGTGCTCCACGCCGTCCGGATAGCGCTTCAGGGTCAATGCCCGGTCTTTCAGGTGGGGCAGGATGGAGCCGGCCATCTGGCCGTAATATTCCAGCACATTGGCCTTGGTAAAGCCGCATGAAGGGTAGAGTTCCTTTTCAAGGTTCGAGAGGGAAAGCCGCTTCCCGCCTATTTCGATGGCTTTCCGGCTCATGGTTTTTTCTTCACCTCGCGCATGATTTCCTCCAGTGCTGCCACCAGGTCGGCCGGCCCTTCACCATCTTCTTCCTCAAGCGCGGGGGCTTCGACCGGTGCCTGTTCCTTCATCTTCAGCTTTAGCAGATCGACGACTTTTTCCCGGCGCTTGTCGGCATATTTTGCCGGGTCAAAATCCGCCATCATATTCTTGATACTTCGCTCCATCCTCTTTTTTTCTGCGCTTTCGAGCTTTGCATCCTTTGGTGCAAGGCCGTCGCCGGGGAGTACTTCTCCACTGTAATGGAGGGTGATCATGGCTAGAGCCCCCTCCATGCTGACGACCGCTACGAGGTACTCCCGCTCGACCATCACGAATTTGGCGAGTCCGGCCTTGTTGGTGCGGTGCATCACTTCCGCCAGCAGTCGGTACGCTTTTTCGCCCCCCTTCAGCGGAGCGAGATAGTAGGGGTGGTCAAAATAGAGCGGATCGACTTCACCCAGGTCAATAAAATCGATGATCTCGATCGTACGGCTCCGATCGGGCGAGACGGATTCAAGTTCTTCGTCGGTGATCGGCAGGTAGCGTTCGGGGACAAGTTCATACCCTCTGACGATCTCGTCGGGGGAGACGACAGTTCCATGTTTCGGGCAGAACATCTTGCGAGCCAGAGGTGAGTAATCCGTGCGGTGGAGGGTGCGAAACGAAATGCGGCCTGTTGTTACTGCTTTTACCAGTCGTACCGGAATCGCCACCAGGCTGAAGCTGATTGTTCCGTTCCACATGGTAATTCCTCCCTTCAGGCGGCTTTCTTCAGGCTCGCTTCAAGTGCCTGAAGCAATCCGTCGGGCGGCGTCGGTTGCAGGGTCCTGGGGCGCAGCAGCACCACTTTTTCGCCGCGTGCTTTTTTATTGATCAGTTTTTGCAGCCGCTGCTGATGTTCATCGACGAATTTGTACGGCTCAAAGGGAGCGGTTAGCTGGTTGACCAGATCGCTGCCGATTTTGAGTTCCTTTTCGGATACGGCTATTTCCTGCAGTTCGAGCGACGCTGCGGAAATCACTTCGTCGGCATAGCGCATGGTGCAGAGGCGGAGCAGTGTGCCGCTTGCCTGCAACGCGCCAAGATAGGAGCGCTTTCTCATCGTCCAGGTGCAGATACCGGCCGCATTCATAACCTGCAATAGTTCGGCAAGCTCGCTGTACCCCGGTGCCTTGAGGTCGGAATCCGGTTCCAGGTAGTAGGTGTGATCGAGGTAGAGGGGCGATATCTGCGCGCTTTTGACGAATTCGTGAACTTCGATCATCCGGCTGCTTTCCGGGGTGGTCAGCTCCAGCTCCTCCGGATCGACGATGAGGTATTTTCCCTCTTCCACCTCAAAGCCCTTGATCTGGTCTTCGGACGGCACCGGAATTTTCTCGTAGGCACAGAACATCTGCTGATGCAAACGCACCTGATCGCTTTGGTGCAGGAGATGAAACTGAATTCGCTCCTGCTTGACCGCCGAATGCAGCTTCACCGGCACATCCGTATCCCCGAAATGAATGGATCCTTTCCAGATTGTTCCGCTTGGCATTGGCATTCCTCCATGGTTCTTACGTCTTCTTGTGTTGATTATAACAAAAATGCTGAGTAAAATGCTCGGCAAATAGTGTTCAACCAAAGCAGTTATTAGGTAAAAAAAAGAGCCTGCTCATCAGTCTATGAGCAGGCTCGCCTGTATTGTTGTTTTGTGTTTCTGTTGGTTACTTCGCCTTGATCATCTCGATTTCCAGATTGATAGCGATCTCTTCACCCACGACTACGCCGCCGGTTTCAAGAGCCGTGTTCCAGACCAGGCCGAAATCCGTGCGGTTGATCTTCGTGCTGGCGGTTGCTCCGCTTCTGATATTGCCCCATATCCCTGGCATAAAAATGTCAATACTGTTTTTCAGTAAATCACGCGATGAAACTGTTTTTTTATGGAACCATGAAGAGTTTCATGTGATAGGCTATTGACACATTCTATAACGGAGGCGGACAGATGACGGGCGAGGAAATAAAGAAAAAAGCGGTCAAAATAGTTATATTCCTGATCGTAGCAGTAATTGTTCTGTGTGCCGGCTATGTCATGGTTGTGCTTAACTGGAGCTATTCCAAAGGCGAGCGAGTCGGGTATGTCCAGAAGTTTTCTGAAAAAGGGTGGCTCTGCAAAACATGGGAAGGGGAGTTGCAGATGCTTCCGGTACCCGGTGCCATGCCGGAGAAATTTCTTTTTTCAGTACGAGACAAGACGTTGATCAGCAAGATCAATTCATCAATGGGTAAAAAAATGGCACTTTCATACGAACAGCACAAAGGTATCCCCACAACCTGTTTCGGCGAATCGGAATATTTTGCAGTTGATGCCAAGTCGCTGGAATAGTGTAAAAGGGTGGAAGGTTTTTGTCATAATGACGACAAGGGGGGTTCATGCAGTATATCGACATGCTGTACCGACTGGCGGTCAGCCTCTGGGCTGGCGGAAACGCCATCTTCACACTTATGCTGACGCCGATACTTTTCAGAACCGAGAGCCGGGACGTGGCAGGACGTATCGTCGGGAGTCTGTTCCCCGGTTATTTCCGCTGGGGTTTGGCCTGCGGTGTTATCGCGCTGGTCTGTCGTCTGGCAGGCAGCGGTTTTAATTTCAAGCTGCCGGTGATGGTGCTGGTTTTCATGCTGGTGGTGACATGTTTCCAGGCCTTTTATGTGGAACCTCGCGCTGCGGAACTGAAGCGGCAGATCGGATCTTTTGAGACTACCAGCAAGGAGCATCCTTTGCGGAAGGATTTCTCGAAGCTTCACGGCGTTTCGGCAGTCTGTAATCTGAGCGTGCTTGCGGGAGGGGTTCTGCTGGTGGTGCTGCCGTAACCGTTACGACCGGAACCTGCGGGCCAGGTCGTTGTCGATCACGTAGACGCAGACCTCCTTTGCGCTCTGCTTGGTGTAATGGTACTTGGCGGCACAAAGGTTATTGATGAGAAACGAAACATCGTCGCGAATCCGCTTGTCGTAGGTTTTGAAGTCCTCGGTATCGTAATCCTTGATCGCCCGGCGGAAGTTGGCGTTGTCGAGGAACGGATCCAGCACCTTTTCCTTCAGATTGTGGACATAGCGCTCATGGAGCGCCTGGTAGAGGCCTGTCTCGTTGGGATCTTTACCTTCCGCAAGAATTTCCTGGGTCAGGGTCCGGGATGCATATTCTTTCTGCGTTTCGCGGCGGAACCCGAATCGCGCACTTTCCTCAACCGTCGTGCCCAGAAGTCTCCCCTCGACTGCGCTCAGATATTCTTCGCTGATTTCAAGCTTTTCGTGGGTAAAGTTGCATACGGCTACCGATCCGGGCTCAAAACTGACCGCAAACATGTAATTGAGCAGGTCCCTGGCAATCTGTTCCTCGTTGTAGTTGAAGAGCGACTCCTTGACCTCCTGCAATACTGCATAGTTGTAGTTCCGAAGCAGCGAATCGAGGAATCCCTCCGGCAACATCTCATTTAAATCCGTGCGCCACTTGGTGAAGAACGTATTGAGGCTGGACATGGAGATAAGCTTGTCCTTGCGCGCATAGGCCGCATAGAAATCACTGAAAATCCTGATCGAATCACGCCCGGAAAAACCGGTAACCCCTTCCTTCTCCGATTCATCGATAATCCGCCGCCTCCGCTTGGCGGTGAGGCGCTTGCGGTCCTCCTCGGTAAGCCATGCCGGGATATTGCCGGTATAGCATTCCATCTTGAGGAGCTGCAGGTTTTCGTCGCAATACTGCCCGTATTGGTCCGGGTCTCCAATCCATTCCAGCATCGCTTCCGACGTGAGATTCATCCGGGTGGAAATGATGGTGCGGGCAAAGTTATGCAGGACACGGGGAATGAAACTCTCGTCGATATGCTTGCCGAATATGTTGCGGTAGATCTCCACTTCGGTGTTCAGGTCCATGACATACGGGATATTGATGAACTCGATCCGGTCGGTAAAGGACTGAAATCCCTCGATGGTCTTTTCATCCTCCGGGTTCATCAATGCGATAAAGAGCGATTTGACGTTCTCCTCCAGATCCTCGACCTTGTGGATTCCCTCACTGATGATATTGTGCAGTTCAAGAAGCCGTTCCGCGTTGTGAGACTTCACATCCATCAGGGCGTAGATGCCGTTATTGGTTTTGGCAAAACTTGAATAGAGGTATTTGACCGCGTTGCTGTCCCCCAGCAGGATATCGATCTTGCGCTGCAGCATTTCGTTGGTCATGACGTTCTGCTTCATCGGTTTGTCACCCGGATTAAAGACGGTGATGCCTTCTCCCAGGCGGCGGTTAAAGCGGTATGGACGGGCATGAATCATGCTGTAGATGTCCCTGGAGGTCGGAAGACGCTGGATCAACGCTTCGAAGATGGAGCTGCAGATTGTGCAGGGGGTCTCCCGGAAAACCCACTCGTACTCCTTGTCGGTAAAGAGTTTCCACTTGAACTCGTCGTTTTTGAAGAGGTCGTCGAAAAAGGTGCGCCGGTCACGCTTGGGGATCAACAGCAATGGATTGTCATGGGAGGGGCAGTGTATCTCCACGTAATCGCCGTTCCGGTAAATAGTGTTTTTCATCTCCGCCAGTTCGGCCTGCCCCAGTTCATACTCATCGAGCAGGCTTGTAAGCCGGTCAACGAACGATGCCAGCTGGGTTTCGTTGATCTTGGCCAGTACCCTTCGGTCAAGCCTCCAGACCACCTCGTAGCGTGTTCCCTCTTCGCTGTTGGCATACTCCTCGAATTTGAGCAGCAGATTGTTGAGAAAGGTGCTTTTGCCTGAACCGGGAGGGCCTTCAAAGATGTAGATCTTGTTCTGCCGTGCACTTCCCTTCATGTCATCGACATGGTTAATGAAGCGGTTGGCAAAAAGCCGGTCGGCAAAGAACGGGCGATCCGTATCATTGACAAAGAGATTGCGGCAATCGTAATTCACGTAGTTGATCGATTCCGGATCGTCGGGGTACTCGTCGCGCCCGGCGCCGACGTACGTGCGGACCATGTCATGGAACGTCTGGAAAACATTGCGCACTACCGCTGCCGGCTTTACGGTCAGGATCTTCAGAAAATCATCGAAGGAGATGGTCTGACTCTGCTCCCGTTCGCTGATTTTACGATTGAGATGGTGTATGGCGGTATCGATATTCGACATGTATCACCTTGATTCCCTTGAAAAACAGGATAGTTCGTTAGCCAAATTATATTCTGCCGGAAAAGCGCAGAATATAATTTGTAACTCACTATAGCTTCTTCTTGGACAGCACCTTTTCGTTCATTGAATACTGCACCCGTTGCCAGGTAATATCCTCTTCCCGCGGTTCTTCCTGCCTCGGCGCATGGGATGACGTGGCAGCCACTTCTGCCTCACTGGTCTCAAGATAAACCGGGCTCCCCCACAGGTATTCGATTCCCAGCAATGTGTTGGCAATATATTCCCGTACCAGTTGCTTTCCCTCGAAGGCGTGATTCAGGTAGAGCGAGCCTTCGATCCCCTTGGACTGGTCTACCGTGATGACCGGGGGGTGGTAGAGGGAATCAAGCATCATTTGCTGATACTCCTCTGCCTTGCGGCTCTTGACATAGTATTGCCACACCATGCGCTGCTGGTCGAGCCGCTTGCCGGCGACAAACAGCTTGTGCCGGTCCATGAACTCCTGATCCAGATTGTTTTTCAGGAAAAGGTAATCGCACAGGTTTTCCCGTACCGTAAAGATGAAGTCCTGTCCTGTCGCAACGCCGGTATCAAACCGTTTGCGCAGGTCTGCGTCCAGAATCCGCTGGAAGGCGAAGGAGATTCGCCCCTTGTCGGCCTGCTCCTCAATATGGCTGAAGAGCCGCATCCCCAGAGCATACGGGTTCATCCCGACCCGCGGCATGGAGGTAACGCCGGCATGGACCCGGGCGAAATCCACCTCATGACCCTTGATGCGGTCGTCCTGCAAAAAAAGACGTTCGTGCCAGTAACTGGCCCATCCTTCGTTCATGATTTTGGTCCGTATCTGTGGCTGGAAGAACAGTGAGGTATTACGAACAATTTCCAGAATTGACCTCATCCAGATGTTTTCATCCCTGGCCAGAAATTCGGAATTATCCAGCAAAAAGCGGAGCAGGTCCCGTGTTCTGGCCGGTTGAGTCTCCCCGGAGCGGGCAAAATGCGCTTCCAGCTCCGGATAGCGCAACTCCGCCTCACGGAAGAAGTTTTTTTCGCCCTGTTCGCCAAATGTTTTCAGGCAATCGTTGTAGCGCTCCACCTCTTTGATGTAGTCGCTGACTGAAACCTTTTTCACCGTTTGGAGGAAAAGGTCGAAATAGTAATCGAGCCGGGACGAGCACTCCATTTCGGGGGGAGTGAAGATATCCGCCAGATCTCCATGGAAGTCTACCAGGTTGTCGATTCCCCTGGCAAATTCGATCACGTAGTCAACCCAGCGTCCCTTCTCGGCACGCAGCTTGGCGATAACCCTTTTATCCGAGAGTGCCTGGCCGGTGAAATCGTAGTCCCATGTATGCCGGAAAAAGAGGTTGTTCTGGAAAAAATCGATGTGGGCCAGGACATGGTAGAAGATCATCACATTCAGCCAGTCCGGGTTGTTGTCGTTGTAAAACGAGATCGGTGGGCGGGTGTTAATGACCGTTTCGTAGGGGTTATGGGGGTAGAGTTCGTACTTGCCCTTTTCCCGCAGGACCTCGACGTCATGAACCCAGTAGTCGTAAAGCGTCGGGATCATCACCTTGGGGGAGAGTTCCAGCAGGTCGCGGTTGGTGACGACGTACTCCAGGCTCTCATCGGTAAAGGAGAGGCCGGCAGCCCGGGCGCGCTCCTTGCACCCTTCCATGATCCGTTTGGTATGTTGATTGATCAGTTCCATATACTGCCTTTACCTCCCCTCCCTTGCCTAGAGGCACCTACTTTTGGTTACGGGAGGGGGAATATTTATTGTCATGATATCAATCTCTTGATCCCCTCGATAAGCCGCGCCTCATCCGCATCTTCCTGCATGATATCCATTCTGATCAGTTCCGGTCTGTCCTTGAGAAGCCCCGAACCGAGCAGATAGCGTGAGACGGTGGTCGAACCGGGCTGGCCGTGCTCGGCAATGGTCACCCCGACCCGACTGACATACGTGAGCATTTTCTGTATTTCCGGAATGGTCTTTTCGCCACCCTCGTCCCAGTCATCTCCGTCGGTTCCGTGAAACACATAGATGTTGTAATCCTTTACCAGGTTCTCGCGGGCAACGATCTCGTTTACCAGCTGATAAGCGCTGGAAACCTGGGTTCCGCCGGCAACCCGTGAGTTGTAATAGGTGTAGAAGTCAGGCACTTCTTTGGCCTCGGTGTCGTGCAGGATGAAGCGACTCTCCGCCTGGCCGCCGTACTGGTAGAGGAGCCAGCTGTAGATCAGGACATGCTGCGATACGATCAGATCGGTAACCTTGCCCGCCATGGAGCCGGAATAGTCGCGCAGGAAGAAGAGCATCGCCTGCGGCTCATAATCCTTTTCCCGGGAAAGCACGCGATAGATCTTGTCGTGCGGTGCGATCAGAAAACGGGTCGGGTCAATGTCCGACACGTCGGGGAGATTCCCGAGGGCGATGTTAGTTTCCACGATCTTGCGCAGGGTGGCCTTCTTGTCCAGCACCTGGCCGAACCCCCGGTTCTTGTCGGTCAGATCGTAGGTGTAGCGGGTGAAGGAGCGCTTCTTCCCTTTGTCTTTCAGGTTCGGCAGCTGAAATTTCTCTGCCAGCGACTTGCCCAGATCATAGGCGGAAGATTCCAGTTCGTGGTTTTCACCCTCTCCCTGGCCCGGGCCGGTTCCGGGCTGTTCCCCCTCTTCACGGACCGGCTGTTCGCCGATCACCTCTCCCTCTTCGCCATCACCCGTGCCGCCCGATGACCCGCCTTCGCCCGCCGGGCGTACCGTCGGATCGTGAAAGAGTTTTTCTTCCACCGTAGTCGGCACAACCACTACTTTACCGGCGCGTCCGCGCCCCGGCTTCACCAGTTTGCCCACCTGGATCTTGCGCGGAAAACCGTCCTGTTCCCGCTGCCGGTCGCGTTCCAGCAGCTCATCCAGCGATTTTGCCAGAGCGGCGGCGTTGAACTGCGGGGCTACGGCCTGCCGCAGTACGAGCAGATCGCCAAAATCGTAGATGCTGCGGCTGAATCGTGCCAGCTCGTCTCTCCGCGGCTTGTCGTCCGGCGGCACATCATGCCCGTTCGACACCGTCGCCAACTCGGCACGCATCCGCGCCTCCCGTTCAGGGGAAAGGCCGGCTGCTTTTAGTTCTTCAAGGTATGTAAGCAGGTCGTTTCGCATAGATTACTTCGCTTAATTCTCATCTTCCTGCGTGCAGAAATATTCGATTGTCTTCTGCGCACAGGTCCGGCAGTACCCCAGCTTGTTCAGCATGGTCGTAATCATACGGTCGTAGAGTTTCTGGTTCTCCTCGTTGGTCCGGTTTGCCAGGGCGCCGATCAGGCTGCCGGCACCGGCGATATCGGATTTCAGGCGGACATCGGTGATCGCCTTGACCAGTTCCAGGTTGTCCATGAAGTCATAGTTCGGGTCCATGGAGATTTTCTGGCCGTAGATCTTGCGGATGGAGGTGCGGAACGAATCCCGCTGTTCCTCCGTCTTCAGCCCGATCCGTTCCTCCACGCTTTTTACGTAACGCTCGTCGATCTTCAGCGCCCGCAGCTCGCCACTCTGGGGATCCTTGTATTTCCACATCCGGTCCGGCCCCAGATTCTCTGCATCGATGCCGATAATCATGTTAACGTAATTCATCACATCCTTGCGGATCGCATACGGCTCATCCATGTAGGCGTTGAACATCTCGGTCATGATCCGTTCGCGATAGAGCCCCTTGGCGATCTTCAAATCTTCCAGATATTTTGCCCGGTCGTTGGTCTCGACCACGTAATCGAGCACGACCCTCTCAAGAGTCTTGTAGACATCGTAGGCGAACATGCAGCGCCCTTCATTGGTTTCGGAATTTTCCACCTGAAGCTGAATGGAACGACCGAGGCTGCGATGCCCCAACCCCTTCTGTCCGAACCGTTTGGTGATGTCCGGATCCTGTCCGAGCGTGTCAATTACCTCGGCCAGCGCCTTGATGCTTTTTTCGCCCGCAACTTCTCCCGCTGCCAGCTTCATGGTTTCGATGGCGGTGAGTTTCTCCGAACGGGGGAGGCGGGTCAGCACGACACCGACGGAAGCGGCGTAGTTCAGGTTCGGATCCTGATGCAGCGCTTCCTTGGTCAGGGTTGTCTTGGCTTCGCTGCCGATGGCATAGGAGGTAAGCCCCTCCTGGAGCCGATAGTTGGTGTTGTGGGAAACATAGCAGATTCGGCAGCGGTCAACGATCGGCGCCTCTTCCTTCTCGGACAGGAAACGGTTGAATTCGGAATTGTTGCTGGTCGCGATGATCAGGGAGTCAATCGGCCACCGGTAGCCGTCGATTTCGATGGCCCGGTTCTGGATGACCCCGAGATAGACCTGCACCAAGTCCTTCTTGTTCTTGAAAATTTCGTCGGAGAAGTGAATGCCGCCGCCGGCGACCCTGGCCAGAGCGCCGCGCCGCAGATCGAACCGGTAGGGATTGTTGGTGTCGGAGATATGCAGCAGACGCTGGATCGATTCTTCACCGAGCAGATCGACAGACGACGAGGTGATCTTGTCCTTGGCCGGATACTTGCCGGTCACGGTTCCAAGGCTCTCGCTCATCGGCACCGGAATCACCTCGATAAATTCCAGCATCCTCTCCAGGTTTCCATCGCAGAAGTCACGGATATCGTTCCAGATATAGCCACTGCAGGCTCCCATGGGGCGATAGTTTTCGTAGAGCTCGTCAATGGCAGCATCGCCCAGCCCCCCCTGTTCGGCTAGGAAGCGGCGGTTATCCTCTGCTGAGTCATTCAGGTTCATCGCCAGGATCAACGGGTCTTCGTAGGTCTGCGAGTCGATAATGTTGATCTTGCCGTAATGCACCAGTTGGGAAAGACCGGTAAAGCGGAAGGTATAGCGGCGGTTCTTCGGAAACGACAGGAAGGCCCGGTACTGACTGCAGAGGAACTCGACGAAAAAGGTCTTGCCGTTGCCCTGTTCACCGACCAGCACGAACGCCATTTCCTTGCTGAAGCCCCCCTCGGCGGCATCTTTCACGTAGGAGACAAAGCTGTTGATCTCGTCAAA
>JBAYTT010000111.1:0-13264 GCA_041675485.1 Pelobacteraceae bacterium
CCCTGGACGATCCGCTGGTGCTCGCTCTTGCCAAGAGCGACCCAGCCCTTTTCATGCAACGTTTTCCGCCGCCGGTGCTGATCGACGAGATCCAGTACGCCCCCGAACTTCTCCCCTATATCAAGATGGCCTGCGACCAGCGCCGTGCCCCCAACCTCTTCTGGCTGACCGGCTCCCAGCAGTTCCAGATGATGTGGGGAGTTTCGGAATCTCTGGCCGGACGGGTCGGGGTGCTCCAGCTTCTGGGATTCTCCCGCCGTGAACTGCTCGGCAGGGGGGAAACCTCCCGGCCATTTCTCCCGCTGCCGGAAGAGACCGACGCAAGTTCACCACTCGACCTGATGGATCTGTACCGCCTGATCTGGCGCGGCTCGTTTCCGGCCATCGCCATGAGAGAACAGGGGGACCGCGACCTCTTCTACAGCTCCTACATCCAGACCTACCTGCAACGCGACATCCGCGATCTGGCCCGCGTGGGGGATGAAATGGCCTTTCTCCGTTTCCTCCGCGCCGCCGCAGCCCGCACCGGCCAACTGCTCAACATGGCCGACCTGGCCCGCGACGCCGATGTGGCCTTCAACACCGCCAAGAGCTGGCTCTCCATCCTCCAGACGTCCGGCATTGTCTATCTGCTGGAGCCATACCATAGCAACCTGACCAAACGCCTGGTGAAAACCCCCAAGCTGTACTTCCTGGATACCGGCCTCTGCGCCTATCTGACCCAGTGGTCTACCCCTGAAACGCTGGAGTCGGGGGCCATGTCCGGAGCCATCCTGGAAACCTGGATTATTGGCGAACTGCTGAAAAGCTACTGGCACAACGGCCGGCAGGCCCCGTTTTTCTACTACCGTGACAAGGACAAAAAAGAGATCGATCTGCTGATCATCCAGGACGGGACAATCTACCCGCTGGAATGCAAGAAGAGCGCATCGCCGGGCATGGGTGACATCCGCCACTTCGGCGTATTGGCAAACCTGAAGATGCCGGTCGGTCCCGGCGCTGTCATCTGTCTGACACAACAATCACTGCCGCTTGGGCCTGCTGTGTGTTCGGTGCCGGTGGCTTCATTATGACCAGGAGTTCCATGAAAATCCTCCCCTCCGACGACTCGTACAGCACCTTCTGCGACCTCACCAGCGTCTATCGCATGTTCTGCGTCATACACGAGGCGCTCAAATCCGGAATCATCGATCTGTTGGATGAACGGGAACACGCAGTTGAGGAACTGCTGGCGGCAACCGGGCTGAAAGCTGATGAGGGGCGACGTTTTATTGAACTGCTCGTGAATGTCGGACTGCTGGAACAGTATGACGGACGGCTCTTCCTGTCACGTTTCAGCAGGAGCTACCTCAGCCGGTCGAGCGAGACCAGTCAGCGCCATGTCATGGAATTCGAACCGCTGCTGATGGAGAAATGGCGGCAGCTTGGGGTCGTGCTGCAGGATGGTCAGGGAGCGTTGAACAGTGAACAGTCACCTGATGAATATCGGGAACGGCTGCAGCTTTTCCAGCAGGCGATGAGCGAAACGGCCCAGGTTCGCTGCCGGGAGTTGTGGGACGCGGTCACCCTGCTGCCGGAGCAGGGCACCATCATTGACATCGGCGCGGGGGACGGCACCTATCTGCGTGAGTTTCTGGTGCGGCATCCGCTCTGGCACGGAATCGCCTGCGACCTGCCTGACGTCTGTACGCGGGCTGCAACCGAGGCAATTCCGGAGAACCTGCTCTTTCATCACTGCAACATCCTTGACCCGCGGGAACTGGCCGGGCTCGTCGCCGCGCACCGCGCAACAGCCGATATCCTGCTGTTCTCAAACCTCTGCCACTGCTACGGACCGGACGAAAACGCGTCCCTGCTTCTGCAGGCCGGAGAGTTGCTGGCGGAAGAGGGGCTGCTGATCGTCCACGATTTTTTCAGGAACGCCAACAGCTTCGGCGCGCTGTATGACCTGCACATGCTGGTCAACACCTACAACGGCCGGAGTTACTCCACCGCCGAAACGGCTGCGATGCTGCACAACGCCGGATTCAGGCATCATGTCGAGATCGAACTCCCCTCCCGTTCTCTCGCCATCATCGCCAGCCGCAACCAGCCATACAATGGGCTCTCATCCCTCTTCTCCCTGAAAAAACGAGCCAGAGATCTCGGTTTCTTTGCCGTCGTCGAGCTCGATCCGGCCCGCATCGTCAGCGAAGCCTGGGTCCGGGCCAAGTGTGCCTACGGCTGTTCGCAATACGGCAAACGGTGGAGTTGCCCACCCCACGCAATGGATCAGGCCGGATTCGAGGAACTGCTGGGGTGCTACTCGCGGGCACTGCTGGTCGCCGGTCAGCCGCCGTTGCGCGATTTTCAGGAGCACCTGCTGGAGTTGGAGCGGGAGGCGTTTCTGGGAGGGTTCAAGAAGGCGCTGGTGTTCAGCGGCGGCCCCTGCTGCTGGTGCGAGAGTTGTGACGACACGCAGTGCCGCTTCCCGGAGAAGAGGCGGCCGTCACTTGAGTCGTGCGGCTGCGATGTCTTTGCCCTGGCGGAGAGTTGCGGCATCCCGATCGGTCCGTTGCGCACCAGCGATGATTTCGTCCAGTATATCGGGCTGCTTCTGGTGGATTGACCGGTGGTTACTTTCCGCGGATCGATTCTGTGTAATCTAATCCAGTATGGCGGGCTCTGATTTTCTATCTGTGCAGCACCCCGCTCTAGTCGGGAACAGTCTCAACAAACACGCGCGCTGAATTCAATGCCGACCAACGTCAGATCGTCTTCCGCCGGATGTCCGTTTCCAAAGCCCAAAAGGGATTTGATGGCATTGGCGCAGGTCATCTGGAGGGTTTCGCCGCTATCCGCTTGCAGTTGTTGAATAAAGCGTTCCTCGCCGTAAAACTCCCCCCCCCTGTTTTGATACTCGACGATCCCGTCGGTGTAGAGAAAGAGCCTGTCGCCTGGCTCCATGGTAATTTCCCCCTCATCGTAGGAGGCACTATCCGTCAAGCCGATTATGGTCCCCCCCTCGCCAAGCGTTTCAATACGACCATCGGCCCTGACGAGAAACGGTAATGGCAGCGCGGCATTACTGTAGCGCACTTTGCCGCTTTGAGTGTCGAGGAGGAGGTAGCAGATCGTGAGATACTTCCCGAACCGCTCAATGGGATAGTCCCGATTCAGCCCGGCAAGGACCCCGGCCGGAGAGATAAGCTCATAATGGGGAGGTGGAGGGATGATCCGCTTCAGAATCTGGCCGCTGAAAGGGTCAAGGGCCTGGGCCACGGAAGTGGCCACCATGGCCGCCGGAACCCCGTGCCCGCTTACGTCCAGGACGTATGCGCCAATATGGGTTTCATCGAGTCTGAACACATTGAACAAGTCCCCCCCGACCCGTTCACACGGTATGAACCGCCAGGCGAAGTTAAAGGATGTCCCCTGTGGCGGCACGGACGGCAGCAGGCTCTGCTGGATTGCGGCGGCTGCCGACAGGCTCTCATCGGTTTCGTGCATCTTTTCCTGAAGCAGCCTGCGGGTTCTGAACAATGATTCGGACATGCGCTGCATGTTCAGGCAGTGCTCTACCTTGGCAAGGATCTCGTTTTCATTCAACGGCCTGGAGAAATGATCGCTTGCCCCCAGTTCAAGCCCGTCGGCATTCCCGATGGAGAGGGACCAACCCGACAGGACGATTACCGGGATATGGGCTGTCTCCCGGTTGTGCGCAAGTGATTCGCAGAGGTTGCCCCCCTCCTTTCCCAACATGGCGGCGTTAACGATCACCAGGTCGGGATGCTCGGCGGCCGTCAGGGCCAGTGTCTCTTCATACGTCGCAGATCCAAGAACCGTATGGGAGGCCTGTTCGAGAATGCCGCGAAGCCGGTTCATGCTGCCGCTGTTGCTATCGGCAACAAGGATCTTTGAAATCTCTTTTCCCCTGTCGGAACTACCCCAATTGTAAGCAGAAGAAGCATGCACCTGCGTCAGATTGCTTTCCCTGAGATAGTTGCGGATGAGTTCCCTGTCGGCCGATGTCAGGTCGAGGAACTGCAACCCCATTCCTGCCGGAAGTTCAGGTCGCTGCAGGAGTTCCGGATAGTTTGACCAGGCGACCCTGGCACTGCATGATAGCCGCAGCTCACTGTCGGGAAAGATGAACTCCAGTTTAAGGATGGTGCTCGTCTTCAGCGGGTGGTCGGTTTCGAGGAAGAGTCCGCCGGTGCTCAGATTGATGGAGTGATCGGACAGGAGGCGTCGCTGGTCCGGCCCATAATGGACAAGGAGCCTTGCCGAGTAACGGGGAGCGGCATGATCTTCGATGCGGAGGAATTTACGGGTCATTTCCAGTAAATCATGGCGGTTGATCGGCTTCTGGACGATGGCATCGCAACCGGCCTCCCGGCACCGTTTCAGATCATCCTCCCTCTTCCCCTGGGTAACCATGACGACCGGTATACCCCGGTAGCGCTCGTCTTCCTTGAGGGTCCGGCAGCATTCATCGCCGTTCATGCCCTGCATGTACAGGCCCAGGAAGATCAAGTCAGGCTTCATTTCCCTGGCCAGGGACAGGGCTTTCTTACCGCTGTCTGTCGTGATGAGTTCAAATTCATCCCGGTGCAGAAAGGTTTTCTCCAGCCTGAGAAAAAGCTCTGGATCGTCGGCAAGCAGGATCTTTCTCTTTCTCATATGCGTTCCTTTCGTCCGCTGTTTCTCTCCAAGGCATCTTCGCCGGCACGAGCTGTTGCGTATACAGCTCTGGTTGTTCCCGGCATAATTACTTCAACAACCAGCCTATCCTCTTATTGTGCCCCATGCTTTCCGACTGTCAAGCCATCGTTCGGTTGCCATGGAGTTGAATACGGGACAGGGACGGCTACGGCACACAATACCCCCTCCGGTCACTCTCCGGTAAGCCACTTCCATAATGGCATGATACTGACCGTGCCCACTTCCGTGGCTACGGTTTCCTCCACATCCGCGGTAAGGAGAAGCGCCTCCTGTACGCCAAGCCCCTGCATCCCTTCAATCA
Organism: Pelobacteraceae bacterium; assembly: GCA_041675485.1. GTDB lineage: Bacteria > Desulfobacterota > Desulfuromonadia > Geobacterales > Pseudopelobacteraceae > JACRCG01. The sequence goes on from JBAYTT010000111.1 coordinate 5,006, forward strand.
GACCATTCAGCTCACGGTTTCTTGTGTCCATATCGGAAATATCGTATGCCACATTGATCAGTCGTGGCGATTTACCCTCCGGCAACACAAAATCGATTTCCTGTTTTTGCTTGCCGTAGCAGATATTCTGACCGTTCCGGCGTAACTGCAGAAAGACAATGTTCTCGTAGATTCTGCCGATATCTGCACCGGTTGCCAGATCAACAACCGCTTTCAGCCCGTGATCAATGGCGTAAAGCTTGCGAGGATTGCGCATGACTTCCCGTTGCGATTGGGAGTTGACGGGCACGAGAAACAGCGCATAGGCGTCCTCTAGGTAGGAGATATAGTCAAAAAGAGTATTCCGCGAAAGCTGAACCCCCTGTGAACGAAAATCGTTGTACAATTTCGAAAGGCTGAGCGGATTTGAAATATTGGTAAAGCAGTGCTTGATTAGTGATTTGAGCAGAAAGAGATTTCCGACACTATGGCGCTCGGCAACATCGCGATACATGATCATCTGCAGATATTCATGTAGTATCTGTTTCGCACGCAGTTTGTCAACGCCGACTGTTTCAGGAAAACCGCCGGTTCGGCAGTACTCGGCAAAGGCGTTTTTTATTAATGATACGGCACGCGATGAATGCCCCGGCTTGATATCGCGAAAGCGGAGATATTCGCTGAAAGAAAGTGGAAAAACCTCGTAAGCGAGAGTGCGCCCTCGCAGGGATGTTGCAATTTCCCGGCTGAGCAGTTTGGCCGAAGAACCGGTAACAAATACGGAGCAGTTTTCCGTATCGTGCAGTCGGCGGATAAAACGCTCCCATTCGGGTGCGTTCTGGATTTCGTCAAAGAAAAAATAGACCCGTTTGTCCCGGTTGTGTGGAAACAACTCATAGAAGGAGTCGAGAAATCCACCCAGATCGTGAGGCGTCAAGGGAAACAGCCGGTCGTCTTCGAGGTTGATATAGACAACCGTGTCCGTTGGCATAGCCTGTCGCAGACGATGCATCAAGGAGTAGAGAATATTGGTTTTGCCGCTACGGCGGACACCGATCAGCGAAACTATCTTGCCGGAATCAAGCGGAATATCGATGTCACGTGGTATTACACGAGAATAATCACGCTCTTGAGAATCTGCTATCATTTGTTTCCAAGGTTTCATTTATACCTCCATTAAGGTACAAAATATTACTTATTTGTATCTATGTAAAGATGTTTAATCGATAAAAGCTTGATCGTATTGACAACACCGCTCATATCCCGGATAACCAATGCCATGAAAATAGTCATCGTTGAAAATCCCCGTCCCCTGACCGTCGAGCATTACAATGACGTGGCCAATGCGCCGCTGTCGGCCAGCCTGAACAGCGGCTACGCCCTGGCCGTTGCCCGCCGGACCGGGTGGGATGCGGCTTACCTGGATTTCACAACCAGCAGTCAGACCCCGGAAGTCATTGCAGCGACAATCCTGGCCGAGAGGGCTGACATGGTCCTGCTTCACTGGGTATACTCCTGGGGGCATGAAGAGCGTGTCAGCTCTATCCTCGACCGGCTGCGATTGGAGAGCTCCGCCCCGCTGGGCGCTTTCGGCCTGTTCCCTACCCTTTCCCGCAATCATCTCCTGCAATTATGCCCTCAGCTTGGCTTCATCCTGGCCGGAGAATTCGAGGGGACGCTGGGTGAACTGTTGACTATCTACGGAGAGCGAAACAGGATAACGGCGCTGCCGGGTGTAGCCCTGCCTGATGAAGCGTTCGTACCGCGTCCTCTGATGACTGACCTGAACTGGCTCCCCGTACCGGATGACGTGGGCGCCAACTGCGGGTACGACACCCTGAATATCGCTGCCAGCCGCGGCTGCTACGGCGAGTGCAGTTTCTGCTTCATTCACCGTTACTACGGCTGCAGCCGCCGCCGGACACGGGATCTGGCTTCGCTGGAGCGGGAACTGGAGATCCGCCTGTCTCGGCGCGATATAAAGAATCTCTACTTCATCGATCCGACCTTCATCGGCCAGGGAGCCACGGAGCGGGAGCGTGCCCGGGAGATTGGCCGGATGGCGCAGCGTTTCGGGCTCCCCTTCGGCTTCGAGACGCGGGTGGACAGTATCGATGAGGAACTGCTGGCGACCCTGGCCGCGCACGGCGCGACCTCCGTTTTTCTCGGCATCGAGTCGGGATGCGACAGGGTACTGCGGCGGATCGGCAAGAGAATTGACACGGGCCAGATCCGACGGGCGGTGCAGGCTGTCCGGAACAGCGGGATGCAGCTGAACCTCGGGTTCATCATGTTCGAACCGGATTCCTCCCTGGCCGAACTGGAGGAAAACTACACGTTTCTTGAAGAACTGGGACTGCTTGACGAGCATGGACTGACCGCCAACCTGCTCTACCACAACCAGATCGTGCTGCACGGTTCGGCGGCGTGGGAGCGCTTTGAGCGGGAAGGACGGCTCTTGGTGGATGAGCGTCTCCCCTTCGAGGCTCAGTACCGGTTCCGGGACGAACGTGTCGCGCTGGTCTGTTCGGCCATGGGACGATTGACATCACACTATTTCAGCGCAATGGACGCTCTCCGGCAACTCGGTCCCGCAACAACCGCTGGCTGCACGGCGGGGTGCCATTCCGGCTATACCGCCGGTAGCGATATCAATGCCCTTCTAAAAGACGTGTTCAGGTCGCTTTGCCGCGCCGCTCACACCCCGTCACCGCAGCAGGTTGAACGGGTAGAGAGTGATTATGCACAGCTGTTGCTGGACCATCTCGCGGTACGGTGATCGTCAGAGCGCTCCATGGAATCCCTTCCGGACGGCTTTCCTGCACTTTTTGCTGTTCCGGCTCACGACGCTGTGGTAATTGAAGTGTCATGCGCCTATTTCTGATTTCCTTTCAATTTTTGACCATCATCCCCCTCCCCTTTACCCTGCGTTGCGACAAGGAGGATCTGGGGCGTTCCACCGCATTTTTCCCTTTGACGGGACTCGCCATTGGTGGAGTGCTGGTGGGAGCCAACTGGCTGCTCTCTCCCTGGCTCTCCCGCCCCCTCTGCGATGCTCTGCTGATAAGCCTGTTGACCCTGATTACCGGTGCCCTGCATATGGACGGCCTGGCGGATGTCTGCGACGGCCTGGCGGCCCGTGGTAGCAGGGAACGTTTCCTGGCGGTCATGAAGGATTCACAGGTGGGTGCTATCGGAGCGGTCGGGCTGGTTCTGGGTCTGCTGTTGAAATGGCAGGCGCTGGTGGCGGTGCCAACCGAGCTCAAATGGCAGGCGCTCCTGCTTTTTCCCGCCCTGGCCCGTTTTGGCCAGGTGCTGACCATGACCGGTGCCCGCCATGCCAGGCAGGACGGGCTGGGGGCCGCATTTGCCCAGGGCTCCGGCATTTTGTCTCTCCTTCTGGCTTTTGCCACGGCAAGCTCTGCCGGTTATTATCTGCTTGGCATCAAGGGAATAATGGCCCTGGCAGCGGTTTGCCTGCTTACCGCTGCCGGCCGTATGTTTTTTCTGCGCAAACTCGGCGGCCTTACCGGCGATACGATCGGCTGCATCAACGAGCTCAACGAAATTCTGGCCCTGATTGTCATTTCAATGGCACCGCTGCTCAGCTTCTGATACCTGCCTGAATCCCCCTGTTTATTCGGAGATATCCCCCATGACCCCACATACCCGCATCTATCTCATACGCCACGGCCAGGTCGCCGGTTACGATCAGCCCCGCTACAACGGCCAGACCGACGTGGCGCTCACCGATTACGGCGTTGAACAGTATCATCTCCTCAAGGATCGTCTGGCGGATACGAAAATATCGGCCTGCTATACGAGCGACCTGACCCGCTGTTCGACAGGCGCGGGAATTGTCTGCGAACTGTTTGGCATCGAACCGACCCACCGCCGTGAACTGCGCGAGTTGAATATCGGTGAATGGGAAGGGTTGACCTGGCAGGAAATCAAGACGTCCTGGCCAGATGGCTGGCAGGCGCGTCTGAACGACCTGGTCAACTACCGGGTGCCGGGAGGGGAAAACCTGTTGGACGTGGAAGCGCGGGTCATGCCGGTTATCGCCGAGATCGTCGAGCGGCACAAGGGGCAGGAAGTCCTGGTGGTCGGACATGGCGGCGTCAACCGCATCGTGCTGCTGAATGCCATTGGCGCGCCGCTGGGGGGGATGTTCAACATCGAGCAGACTTACGGCTGCCTGAATATCATCGATTATTATGCCGACGGCCGGGCCACGGTGAAGCTGCTGAACGGGTAAACAGAGGGTTTTCAGTAAATGTAATCAGTGATACCGTTTACAAACGCTCAATTAAGGAGGAAATGATGGCCGAGAGAAGCACAAAAACATTGATTCTACTGGGCAGCCTGTTCCTCTCCGTTGCAACGTCACCCTGCCACTCTCAGGAACCGGGAAAATTGTTTGATGTAAAAACACCGCAGAAAGAGGTAGCGCCGGTTTTAGTTCCGGAGACGGCAAACACCGCAGGACCGAGAGCGACACAGGCAAAGCCTGACAAGGAAGTCTCTGATAAATCATGGTTCTGGCGATTAATCGAGGGTACTGCAATTGGTGCCGCGAAATATAACACGGAAAGACAAAGTGAAGGGCGCCCACCAGTCAATTCATACAAGGCATGGCCATGAGTACAGTCATCTACTATTACACCGGCACCGGCAATTCCCTCTGGACGGCGCGTGCCCTTGCCGGGAAGCTTGGCAATACGGAGCTCGTGCCGATGCACCGGATGACTCACGACTCGCACGGCAGCGAAACCGATGCCATAGGTCTTGTCTTTCCGGTCCACATCTGGGGCGTCCCGAGCCTTGTGCGTAATTTCCTGCAAAAAATAGAAAAAAGGACCAGTGTCTATTATTTCGCCGTCGCGGTCAATGGCGGGCAGGTATCGCGCACCCTCATCCAGCTGCAGGAACTCATGGCCGAGGACAACCTCACCCTTTCCGCCGGGTTCGACATCGCCTTTCCGAGCAACTATATCCCCTGGGGCGGACCGGGACCGGTGGAGAGACAGCGGAAGCTCTTCGCCGCAGCAACGGAAAAGATCGAGGTTGCGGCATCATATATTTCGAGCCGTAAATCAGGGCTCATAGAGAAGGGGCCTTTGTGGCAGCGGGTGCTTTTCACCGGATTTTACAAGATGTCTTACAATAGTGTGAAAACGTTGGACAAGAATTTTCATATCGATGGCACGTGCAGTTCCTGCGGCATCTGCGAGCGGGTCTGCCCCGTGAAGAATATCACTCTGGAAGCGGGAAAACCGGCCTGGCACGGTAACTGTGAACAATGTCTCGCCTGCATCCAGTGGTGCCCGGAAAAATGTATTCAATATGGCAAGAAGACAAAGAGCTACGAACGGTATCACCACCCGGAGGTGATGGCGAAGGATCTGTTCCGTGAGCCCCGGCAGTAGACGATTGACAAAAACGACCCCGACGCTCATTGCTCCCTGCGGTATGAACTGCCGCCTCTGCCGGGTCTATGCAAGGGACAAAGCCGCTTGCCCAGGTTGCCGGGGTGACGACACTCTGAAAGCGAAAACCTGCGTCACCTGCCGGATCAAGAACTGCGAGAAGATAGCAAATGGGGGAATCAAGTACTGCTTCAGTTGCCGCGAATTTCCCTGCGCACGTCTCAGCCATATGGATAAGCGCTATCGAACAAATTATGGAATGAGTGTGATTGACAATCTGATGAGTATAAAGAAATCAGGCATACGGCAGTTTGTAAAAAACGAAAATGAAAAATGGCTCTGCCCGGAGTGCGGCGGGATTGTCTGTGTGCACAAACCTCAATGCCCTTCGTGCGGGCATCCATGGCGTGCAACTAGCTGAAAAAGTTTTAAAATAATTGAATTCAGAAAGGCCGGAGTGACAATTCCGGCTTTTCTGCTTATAGGCTTACGATCCTGAATTGAATCAACCCGTTTGACCTTGACAGACTCCTGATGGAAAGTTACAAATGACTCATAGCTAATGAACTTCTATGAAACAGGTGCGCCCTCGTTTTTTTGATAATACGTTTTCATGTTCACAGATTAAAGTCGGTATTGGGCCATTGAGCAGTTCACATGCGCATGTGAACTGCTCAACAACATGTTGGGTGAAGAAATGAACCTATGAAAACGACGATCCTCATCACATTGTTGGTTGCGGCTCTGGCCCAAGTGGCAAACGCGAAAGAGTGTACCCAGACGGAGGCATATGCAGCTGAATCAGTGACTAACTACCTCGACTCGTGGAAGAACGTCAACCTTGCTTACAGAGAGTTTGGCCATTGCGACGATGGTGGCATTGCAGAAGGATTCGACGAAGCAATTTCACTGCTCTGGGCTAACCAATGGAAGAAACTGCCAGAAATGCTCATGTACACTAAAGAAAACAAAGAATTTAAGGCATTCATTTACAAAAGGATCTGGAGTGAGACTGTTCCAGCTGAACGGTGGCAGAAAATTCTGAAAATGGCACAGAAGAAGTGCCCGAATAGCGGAAAAGAGTTTTGCGCTGAAATCATTCGGGTTGGAAAATAGACACCAAACACGACAAAAGAGCCAATTCGCTATCACTATCGCTCTCAGTACTGCAGAATTGTCAAAGGTTTGAAAGGAATTTATGTTTGACGGAAGGTTTTGGGCGGAGCATTTCAGTAGGGTATTCTCCAAACAGATCACCCACTTTTGTATCGCGGTCGAAACTCGTTTTCTTCCTACCTTCGAATCTCTTGAAGCCGAGGCACAGCAAGTTTCAGACACTGAGTGGGAGCGCCTTGGACATATTGTAAATCCTGAGTATGCCGACGAATCTCAACTGGCTGAACAGGCATACGAAACAGGGGTCGAATACTTCATGTCAATGGATGGAGTTCGGCAGTCTCTTATAAACCTTGCCGTGATGGCTCTTTATCACCTCTTCGAGCAACAGTTTTTGCTCTTTCATAGACGGCAAGTGCTTCATCCTACTGAAGAAAATGACAAAAAACTGATAAATACCGCCGAATTCAAGGCCAGGCTTTCTACGGCTGGGGTAGAAATTACTTCTCTGTCAGCTTGGCCCAAAGTGGAAGAACTGCGCGTCGTAGCCAACACGATCAAACATGCGGAAGGGACTTCAGCTGACAATCTTAGGCAACTGAGACCTGATCTATTTAATCACCCACAAACGCGGGAGTTTACCTCATCGTCGATGTCGCACGTGTACATGCCTTTGGCGGGTGAGGATATCTACCTTACTGTTGCCGACCTGAAGGAGTATTGCGAAGCGCTCCTTGAGTTCTGGAAGGAACTTGGAGTAGCAATCCAATAACAAGCCCCGGAGGGGGCTGACTTTGACACTAGACAAAACTAATCGAGAGAAAATTAGAGCTTCCAACAAGAAAGAAGCACCTGCCCAAAAGACTGCAGGTGTTCTTCCACAACGTTATTCGCCAAGAGAAATGAAATGACAATTCTAAAGGCAGATACAGAAACTCGCAGAAAATCATTATATATCATTGGGATTATGACTATTTTTGGAATAGTTATAATTGAATTCGGATTGCCACGACTGAAAGCTTATCTACATAACCTTCCTCCGAAAGATGCACTTCAAGTTCTCAACATCGTATTGTCTCTGTGCTTCCTTTCACTAATCCCTTGGGCGATTTACTTCTATCGTCTTGGCCATAAAATCATTGATAGCAACCTATTTCCACCGCCAGGAATAAAAGTTGTACGCGATACCAAGATCCTTACGGGCTTGGCTGCTCGTCGACGTGGATTTTTCCTTGTTGTCGGTGGGCTGGTGCTTACGGTTATGGCATTATTCGGCTCTGTCTATTTCCCAATTATGTTAAACAAGTTGGTTAACAATCCAATGAATGACAAGCCATCTAACGAGGGGATACACCGGACGCCGCAAAGTACACTGTCCCGGTGATCCCCCGTACATGCTCCGGTGAGTTCCCCAGCCCCTCTCGCCTTTCAGCAAAGGAGGTAAAACCTTGAAAAAGATTTCAGCCTTATTCCTTTCCCGATTCCAGATGAATGTCGTAACAGCCATGCTGGTGCTCCTCGCCCTGCGCAGTGCCGTGCCTGCAACGGCCTTGGACACGGCAACGGCGGAGCCGCCGGCTGCCACGGTGAATGGCAGGGCAATCACCAACGCCGAGGTAGACGCATATTCGGAGGCCAGCCAACTTCCGCGCGAGTATGCTCTGAGGGACCTGATCGACCTGATGCTTCTCAAAGCGGCGGCAACGGTACTGCGGGTGAAGCTGCCCGATGAACC
>JBAYTT010000112.1:0-13185 GCA_041675485.1 Pelobacteraceae bacterium
AAAAACCAGTAAAAATGCAAGCAGAAAACAGCAGTTACGTCAATAATATCAGACTGTTATACCCAGTTACTAAAACAACGATTATTCCGGGCACGATGCTAAAAAGCCCGACAGACTCCTAGGGGAATGGTTTAAATGGTTTTTTTGAGAGCAAAAATCATATGGCCAAAAATAGCAAATATGCTATATTGACATCATGACTTGGACAATCACCTACTACAGCAAATCAGTGCAAGAAGAAATCCTTGCCATGCCTGCCGGGTTCCTAGGTCGCTATCTCCGTTATTCCGACAGGATGGAAATCTTTGGTCCAGATCTTGGCATGCCACATACCAGAGCAATGGGTGACGGCCTTTTTGAATTGCGACTGAAGTCTGCTGAAGGGATAGCTCGGGTTTTCTACTGTACGATGATTGGTCGAAAAATTGTGATGCTGCACCAATTTGTAAAGAAGTCTGATAAAACTCCACCAAGAGAGCTTGAAACGGCACAACGAAGAATGAAGGAGTACAAAAATGCTCACACACAAAGAACTTAAAGCTCGGGCTCTTGAGAGAGCCGACGTAAAAGCTGAATATGATGGACTGGATGAAGAGTTCCGATTTCTTGATGAATTTCTCAAAGCTCGTGCCGCCGCAGGTGTAACACAAGCTGAAGTAGCAGAGCGCATCGGCACAACCCAATCTGCTGTGGCCCGCCTTGAATCAGGTCGTGGGAAACATTCTCCTTCAATTGCGACATTAGAAAAATACGCTCATGCTCTCGGCTGCCGTTTGGAATTGCGGCTAGTCAATGAAATGTCGTCAAGAAAAGCGGAAGTCAAAGCAAAACGTACAACCGAGCGAACAAAAAAATTGCGTGCAGCTTAGGATCTCTCCTCCAACTCAAAAATCCACTGAAAAACCGGAATACCCAACCAATCGGCACGACCGGGCCCAAACCCCGCCCGGTCAGCCTCAGCCCAGTTGGCCGATAAAAATGAGAAGATAAATTTTTACTTTTTGAGGAATAGCAAATGCTATCTGTTTCTGAACAACTGAATCAATTTGGATGGGATGAATGGTTTGATGCAAAGGCACAAGAAATAATCTTGGCAGGACAGCGTCTTGCTCGTGTTGTTGCAGTGGATCGTGAACAACTTCTTGTAATAGATGAATCTGGCGAATATCGCGCAAAGCTTGCCGGCCGTTTTCTATATACGACGGAGCGACCGAGTGACTTCCCTTGTGTTGGAGATTGGGTATCCATTCAACACAGCGGCTCTGACGACTTTGGAATAATTCATGACGTCATTCCGAGAAAGTCGTTTCTTCGTCGCAAGGCTGCGGGAGATACCATTGAATACCAGATGATTGCGTCGAATATTGACGTGGCATTGATAGTCCAGTCATGCCAGTTCGACTTCAACGTCAACAGGCTTGAACGTTATTTGGTAATGGTCAGAAACGGGCACGTAGCCCCTGTCATTTTACTCACAAAAACTGACCTGGTCAGTCCTGAAACGCTCCAAGAACAAATTGATGAAATCAGAAATGCCGGAATAACTACGGAGATCATCGCGCTTAGTAATATCACCGGAGAAGGAGTTAACAATGTGCGCGACATTCTACAATCCGGGAAAACCTACAGTCTTTTAGGTTCATCAGGGGTTGGCAAAAGCACTTTGATAAACCAACTGATTGGCCGTCAAATACTTGAGACCAAAATGGTGAGTGGTACTGGAGAAGGACGACATACGACGGTGCGTCGCGAACTCATACTCTTGAGTAATGGTGCAATGCTGATAGATAACCCAGGAATGCGTGAATTTGGCATTATGGGAGCTGAGGAAGGAATGGGCGACAGCTTTGCTGATATCTATGTGTTAGCATCGAAATGCAAATATCGTGATTGCTCCCACTCGAATGAAAAAGGGTGTGCTGTTTTGGCTGCAGTCGAGGAAGGAAGCCTCCATCGGGCACACTATCAGAACGTTATCAAACTGAGGGCTGAATCAGAGTTTCACGATCTGTCGTATCTTGAAAAGCGAAACAAGGATAAGGCATTTGGTCGTTTCATCAAGTCTGCCAAGAAAGATCTGGGAATCAACCGCAAATGAGATTTTACCAAAAAAAAGGAGAAGCAGCGGCCGAAAACCGTCGCTGTTCTCCCGCCCCGTTCGCTCAATTGAATTTGAAACCGAATACAACGGATTGACAAGAACAAACTCTTGACGTACACTTTATCTTAATATGTACGTCATTTGTTTTTTGGAGGTTACTATGAAAACCAAACTCACCCTACGACTTGAGGACCAATTAATCGAGCAGGCAAAATCTTACGCTGCGCAGGTGGGAAAATCAGTGTCGCAGGTTGTGGCAGATTACTTCAAAATGCTGACAACCGAAAAGACCAAGCCGACATTGCCCACAACGCCCATAACCAAATCTCTTCGGGGATTATTGCGGGAATCAAGGATTGATGAAAAGGATTACAAAAAATATCTGGAGGAAAAACACCTTTGAAAATTCTTCTGGATACAAACATAGTCCTCGATGTGTTGATGGACCGGATGCCATTCGCGGATGCAGCATCGGAACTGTTTTCAAAGGTGGAAGACGGGACCATCATCGGGTACTTGTGTGGCACCACAATAACGACCGTATATTATCTTGCAGCAAAAGCGGTAGGTGCGCCAAGAGCACAGGAAGAAGTAAAGAAACTGCTAAGCCTATTTGAGGTGGCGCCTGTTAACAGACTTGTTCTCGAATCAGCACTTGTCGCCGATTTTAGCGATTTCGAAGATGCGGTGATCCATGAAGCAGCTTGTCATGTCGGAGCTGAAGCTATCGTTACCCGCAATCAGAAGGATTTTAAGAAATCCAGAATATCGGTTTATTCCTCGGAAGAGCTAGCAAAAATACTGGCTTCTCAAAGCAGTGACTAACGTGAAGCGCGAACCATGGGCGGCACTGGAGGGAGAATATAGTTGATCAACATGAGGCTTATTCTGTAAAATCAACATATAACCTCTGTTTATGGGATACAGGAAAATAAATAAGTATGGAACCTGTAAGTTCAACATATGGGAGAACCTCTGCGACAGATCCACTCAATGCTTATCGGGCAAGCCGGGAGGATAACAACACTACCGATACAGCAAATGTCAACGATGCTGTGCAATCAACACCGGCAGAGCCGAATTCTAATCTTGATGCACAGCTGGGCATTCAGCCATCAAAAAGCTCGGGTGATGAATTTCGCCCATACGGTCCGGGTGCCCTGCGCCAGGACAACAAGACGACAGAACCGGCCACCTCTGAACAAAAAAGTCCACAACCCGCACAAGTTGGCGAAACAAAACAAGAAGAAGATCCCCGCGTTCAACAGACCATAGCCCAGCTGAAATCCACCGAGGAGAAAGTCAAAGCCCATGAAGCGGCCCACAAGTCTGGTGGTGCTGCTACCGGGCCGGTTTCCTACAGCTATACCCGTGGGCCGGATGGCAAAAACTACATCACCGCCGGTGAGGTACCAATCACTATTTCAACCGGCAGCACGCCCCAGGAAACCATCAGTCGAATGCAGCAGGTAATACAGGCCGCGCTGGCACCGGCTGACCCGTCGCCACAGGATCGGGCCGTGGCCGCTCAAGCTGCTGCCATTCAGCAGGAGGCCCGCCAGGAACAAGCTGATAGCACCCAACCCGGTGCTGGTGTCGATCAGAAAAAACCAGCCGAAGCGAACAATGCTCAAATGCAGGAAGTCACCATCACCCGGAACGGATCATCCGCGCAGCAATCCAGCAGGGCCTACAGCGCCCCGGCCGTTACCGGCAAAGAGGACTCCATTATTGACAGCGCTTCCCGGAGTAACCTCGGAGGGGCAGACCTACGCATTTGACAAGAGAGGATAGAGAGGCTCTTTCAGGAAACACCATGCCGGTTTCGGAACCATAACGCGAACGCCCCGCCTCCTTTCGGAAGCGGGGCGTTCGCGTTATTCGAGTGTTGAAAATAGTTATTCGGCGACGACGATCACCAGGTCTTCCTTCTCGACTTTATCGCCTTCCTTGAATTTCACATCAGCCACCGCACCATCCGCTTTGGCCTTGATGTTGGTTTCCATCTTCATCGCCTCGGTTACCATCAGGACATCTCCTGCCTTGATCGCATCGCCAGCCTTCACGTTCACCTTCAGCACCTTGCCCGGCATCGGCGCACCGATGTGGTTGGGATTACTCTTGTCGGCTTTTTCCCGTACCGCCTCGTCGCTCTGAACCGATTGGTCACGAATGACCACCGAGCGGTTATTGCCGTTCAGTTCGAAATACACGGTACGAGTACCGTCACTCTGGACTTTGCCAACGGCGTTGAGCTTGATGATCAGGGTCTTGCCCGGTTCGATATCGATAGAGGTTTCCTGACCAGGCTCAAGGCCGTAGAAAAAGATAGGGGTCGGGAACACGGAGGTATCGGAAAATTGCTGGCGATGCTGGTCGAATTCCGGAAACACGTTCGGGTAAAGGATCGCGGACACCAGCGCCCGGTCATCGATGCGGTGCCCCAGCTTTTCCTCCAATTTAAGTTTCTCTTCGTCAAAATCGACAGGCTCCAACAGCTCACCGGGACGGCAGGTAATCGGCTGTTCCCCTTTCAGGACAATCTTCTGGAGCTCTTCCGGCCATCCCTGGTACGGCTGGCCGAGCATCCCCTTGAACATGCCGACGACCGACTCGGGGAACGCCAGCTCTTCCGTGGAGGTGAAGACGTCTTCCGGTTCCAGGTTGTTCTTGACCAGGAACATGGCCATGTCCCCGACGACCTTGGATGACGGGGTGACCTTGACGATGTCGCCGAACATCATGTTGACCTTGTGGTACATCTCCTTGCAGTCATCCCACCGCTCAATCAGCCCGAGACCGGCCACCTGCGGTTTGTAGTTCGAATACTGCCCGCCCGGAATTTCGTGGTGATAGACCTCGGCGGTACCGCTCTTGAGCCCGGATTCGAAAGGGGCGTAGTAGTCGCGCACCGTCTCCCAATAGTTGGCCAGTTTTTGCAGCCCGGCTGCGTTGACGAGCGGATCGCGTTCGCTCCCTTCCAGGGTCGCCACCAGGGCATTCAGGTTGGGCTGAGCGGTCAGGCCGGAGAGCGACGACAGCGCGGCATCGACGATATCCACGCCGGCTTCGCTCGCTTTCAGCAACATCGCGCTGCCGTTCGAAGAGGTGTCGTGAGTGTGCAGGTGGATCGGAATGCCGATATTTTCCTTGAGCGCCTTGACCAGCTTATAGGCGGCAAGCGGCTTCAGGAGGCCGGCCATATCCTTGATCGCAAGGATGTGAGCCCCCATGTTTTCCAGTTCTTTCGCCATATTGACGTAGTATTCAAGCGGGTACTTGTCACGTTTCGGATCGGTAATATCACCGGTGTAGCAGATTGATGCCTCACAGATTTTCCCCGATTTGCGCACCGCATCCATCGCAACCTTCATGCCGGTTGTCCAGTTGAGCGAGTCGAAGATACGGAAGATGTCAACGCCGGAGTCGGCAGCCTCTTCGACAAACTTCTGCACCACGTTGTCGGGATAGTTGGTATACCCGACCGCGTTCGAGCCGCGCAGCAGCATCTGGAACAGGATATTGGGGATCAGTTCGGACAGTTTGTGCAGCCTCTGCCACGGATCTTCGCGCAAAAAGCGCATCGAGACGTCAAAGGTGGCCCCACCCCAGCATTCCAGCGCAAACAGGTCGGAACCAAGGTACGAGGTCGGCTCGGCAACCTTGATCAGGTCATAGCTGCGCATGCGGGTTGCCAGGTTGGACTGGTGGGCATCACGCATGGTGGTGTCGGTAATCAACAATTTTTTCTGATCCAGGATCCACTTGGAGAGCCCCTCGGCCCCCAGTTGCATAAACATATCCTTGCTGCCGGATGGACGCGGCCTGCTGGTATCCACGTACGGAGGGCGGGCTTCGATCAAATCGGCGGAGCGGATCGGCTTGGCGACACCGGGCGCGCCATTGACAATGACCTCACCCAGGAAATTGAGCACCTTGCTGGCGCGGTCCTGCTTTTCCCGGAAGTGGAGGAGTTCCGGATGCTTCTCGATAAATGAGGTATCACACTGCCCGCGCAGGAAGACCGGATGGGTGACGACATTTTCGAGAAAACCGATATTGGTCTTGACCCCACGGACACGGAATTCCTGCAGGGCGCGGTTCATGATATTGGAGGCGTCCGAGAAGGAGAGCCCCCAGGAGCTGACCTTGACCAGCAGCGAATCGTAATGTGGCGTAATCTTGGCGCCGGTAAAGGCGTTGCCGGCATCGAGACGGATGCCGCAGCCGGCGGCGGAGCGGTAGGTCGTCAGGGTGCCGAAATCGGGGGAAAAATTGTTGGCCGGGTCCTCGGTGGTGATGCGGCACTGGATGGCGTAGCCGCGCATGTCGATGGCGCTCTGTGACGGGATATTGATTTCGGGGTCGGAAAGTTTGTGACCACAGGCGACCAGGATCTGGTTCTGCACCAGGTTGCGCCCGGTGATCATTTCGGTCACGGTATGCTCCACCTGGATACGCGGATTCATCTCGATGAAGTAATGTTTCCCCTCCTGATCAACCAGGAATTCGATGGTCCCGGCATTGCGGTACTTGACATGCCCGGCGATTTTGAGCGCAGCCGTACAGAGTTCCTCTCGCTGGGTCTGGGTCAGGGAGAGCGACGGGGCAAATTCGACCACTTTCTGATGACGGCGCTGCACGGAGCAGTCGCGGTCGAAGAAATGCACCAGATTGCCGTAGTTGTCCCCCAGCACCTGAACTTCGATATGTTTCGGATGCGCAAGGTAGCGCTCCAGGAAGACCTCGGCATTGCCGAACGATGCCTTGGCTTCGCTTCCAGCCGCCACCAGTCCCTCCAGCAGTTCTTTCTTGTTGTTTGCCACGCGCATGCCGCGACCGCCGCCACCCGCCGATGCCTTGATGATGATCGGATAGCCATGTTCCTTGGCAAAGATCAGGGCTTCCTCTTCCTTCTCGATCGGGGCTTCCGTTCCGGGAACCACATTGACGCCGGCAGCAATCGCTGCCCTTCTCCCGGAGACCTTATCTCCAAGTGAGCGCATCATCTCGGCGGAAGGTCCGATAAAAGTGATGCCGTTGACCCGGCACTCCTCGGCAAACTCGGCATTCTCAGCCAGGAAGCCATAGCCGGGATGGATGGCATCGACATCGGCCTTGAGTGCCAGAGCGATGATCTCGTCGATGCCGAGGTACGCGTCGATCGGCGACTTTCCCTTGCCGATCAGATAGGCTTCATCGGCTTTGTAACGATGCAGGGAGAGCTTATCCTCTTCGGAATAGAGGGCAACCGTGCCGATGCCCAGTTCAGTACAGGCGCGAAAGATGCGGATGGCAATCTCCCCCCGGTTGGCCGCCATGACTTTTCGAAATCGGTATTTTTCCATTTTTGACATTCTCCTCGATAAATTTATTTAGCAAAACTAAAATAATTCAGTTATTTTGAATAGTTACACACATCAGAGCCCGCAATAAAACAGATTGGCGGGACTTTGTCAATTAGTAAGTTAGAAATAAAATCCGGTGGGTTTCGTACGGTCTGCAGGGCAATTGAAGAAAAACAGACAAACAGCGATGCTCTGCATTGAGACCGCACCTGATTTTTGCCTTAATCGGCAACTGCCCGTTTCTGATGCCGCAAACAGCTGTCCAAACCCGCTGCGCAAGCTTTTTTCGTCTTGCCGCAACTAACCGAATATGGTAGTTACACTATATACTTTATTCAGATAGAGGTGATTCATGGATATCACAATAGTACCGTTACCGGCCGAGAAGATGAAGGCCAAGCTTTCCGACCAGTCCAAGCTCGGCTTTGGCAAATACTTTACCGACCGGATGCTGGTAGTAGAATGGAAGGCCGACCAGGGGTGGTGTGATGCCCGCATCGAGCCGTATGCTCCCTTCGTGCTTGACCCCTCCTGTACTGTTTTCCACTATGCCCAGGAAATATTCGAAGGACTTAAAGCCTATAAGTGGGCTGACGGTCGTGTGGCCCTGTTTCGTCCCGAGATGAACGCCCGCCGTTTCAACCAGTCCGCCGAACGTATCTGCATGCCGGAAGTACCGGAAGAGCTGTTTCTCGACGGCATCAATAAACTGGTATCACTGGAGCGGGATTGGATTCCAACCATACCCGGCACCTCGCTGTATATCCGTCCGGCCATGATTGCCGTGGAACCGGTTCTGGGTGTCCACCCTTCGAATCACTACTACTTCTTCGCAATTCTCTCGCCGGTGGGA
The DNA here is from genome assembly GCA_041675485.1 of Pelobacteraceae bacterium. GTDB lineage: Bacteria > Desulfobacterota > Desulfuromonadia > Geobacterales > Pseudopelobacteraceae > JACRCG01. The sequence continues at coordinate 8,303 of JBAYTT010000112.1, forward strand.
GCCTATTACGCGGCCGGCTTCAACCCGGTCGATATCCTGGTGGAGGATCATTATGTTCGCGCCGTGCCGGGAGGTACCGGTGAAGCCAAGACCGGCGGCAACTACGCCAGTTCGCTCAAAGCAGGACTCGAAGCCAAGAAAAAGGGGTATGACCAGGTGCTCTGGCTCGATGGCCGTGAGCGGCGCTATATTGAAGAAGTCGGTGCCATGAACATGTTCTTCGCCTATGGCACCCGCATCGTTACCGCACCGCTGACCGGTTCGATCCTGTCGGGCGTAACCCGCGATTCCGTGCTGAAACTGGCCCCTACCCTTGGCTATACCGTTGAAGAGCGGCAGATCGACGTCCACGACCTGATGGCCGACATCAGATCCGGCAAGGTTACCGAAGCTTTCGGCAGCGGCACCGCCGCAGTCATTACACCGGTCGGAAAACTTTGCTACAAGGATGAAGTCCTTCAGCTTACCGGCGGCACGGTTGGGGAGATCACACAAAAATTGTATGACACCCTGACCGGTATCCAGACCGGAAAGTTGAAAGACGAATTCGGCTGGGTCAGGTTTGTCGAATAAACCACATTCGCAGGGGTGGGGTTGAAACTCACCCCTGCATGGATAGATCGCATGACACAGAATAAAAGTGCACACAAGCCACCCTCCAACAAGCTCTGCACATCCTGCCGCCGCACCTGCAAACAGGCGGCGAACGCAGTTGTGGCCAAATGCCCCCGCTATTACCCCTTCAACCGCAAGCAGACAAAACCCGAATTTACCTGGAAACAGATGGACCTGGGACTGTAAACATCGTGCCAGCCGTACCGAAGGTCAACGTAACAATCTGCAGCGGGTGCGGTCGCTGTGTTGCCGCCTGTCCCGAAAAAATACTTACACTGGAAACCGTCCGGTTTCACAAGAACGCCGTAATCCGGCATCCCGAACGCTGCACCTCCTGCGGCCGCTGTATAGAAGCCTGCCCCATCGCCGCACTTCTCTGGTAATCCTCGTATTTTTCCTTGATTTCACTAGCGGCACTGTGCTATAAAACCCCGCTATTCAATTCACACGCCTCGAACAGATCCGACGGTGTCCCTTTATACTGATGACGGGGATTCGGCGGGGCGGAGGAAAAACCAAAGGAGAAGCACATGTCAAGTATCAGCATGAAGGAACTGTTGGAAGCCGGTGTCCACTTCGGTCACCAGACAAAGCGTTGGAACCCCAAAATGAAGCCCTATATCTTCGGGGCACGTAACGGCATCTACATCATCGACCTGCAGAAAACCGTCCGTTATTTCAAGACCGCCTACAATTTTGTCAGGGAAGCCGCTCAGGATGGCAGCACCGTTCTGTTTGTCGGCACCAAAAAACAGGCTCAGGATTCGGTTGCCGAAGAAGCAGCCCGTTGCGGCATGCATTACGTCAACCAGCGCTGGTTGGGCGGCATGCTGACAAACTTTGCCACGGTAAAGCAGAGTATCGATCGCCTGAAAAAAATCGATGCCATGTTCGAAGACGGCACCATCGAAGCCTATACAAAAAAAGAAGCGCTGCAGTTTACCCGCGATCGCGAAAAACTTCAGAAAACCCTCGGCGGGATCAAATCGATGAACAAACTTCCGGGCGTCATGTTTGTCATTGACCCCAAAAACGAAGAGATCGCCGTTCAGGAAGCCAACAAGCTCGGCATTCCGGTCGTTGCTGTCGTCGATACCAATTGCGATCCCGACCCTATCGATTATGTCATTCCGGGTAACGATGATGCTATCCGCGCCATCCGCCTCCTGTCCGCCAAGATGGCAGATGCCGTTCTTGAAGGGATTCAGTCTCGCAAGGCTGCCCTGCAGGCCGACACCGAGGGTACGGATGAATATGCACCTGAAGAAGTTGCCGCGGAAGAAGCCGGCGAATAAACCACTCATCACATTATTAAAATTCCTGTTGTAACGACAGGGCAGGAGGATAGAAATGGCCGTAACAGCCGCACAGATATCTGAATTAAGAAAATCAACCGGGGCCGGAATGCTCGATTGCAAAAAAGCACTTGAACAGACTGATGGCAATTTTGATCAGGCTGTAGACTTCCTGCGTACAAAAGGTCTTGCCGCAGCATCCAAAAAAGCCGGCCGTGCCGCAACCGAAGGAATGGTCGCTGCTGCCGTGTCTGCAAATGGCGATAAGGGTGTTCTGCTCGAGATCAACAGCGAAACCGACTTTGTTGCAAAAAACGACAAATTCCAGGGATTCGTCAAAGACATCGCGAACCACATCCTGCAGGCCAACCCTGCATCTGTTGAAGAGTTGTTTGCCCAGCCATATTGCGACGACAGCAGCAAGACCATTCAGGTCATGCTGAATGAAGCTATTTCCGTAATCGGCGAGAACATGCAGATCCGTCGCTTCAGCAGCTACGTTGTTCCGGGCGCCGGCGCAATCGGCTCCTACATCCATGCGGGAGGCAAGATCGGCGTTCTGGTTGAAGCGACCTGCGACAACGCTGCAGCTGCCAAAGATCCTGCTTTTGCCGCATTTGTCAAGGATGTGGCGATGCATGCCGCAGCAGCGTCACCACTGTATGTTCAACGCAGCGAAGTTGATGCAGACGTACTTGAGCGCGAGAAGGACATCTACCGTGCCAAGGCGCGTGAGACCGGAAAGCCGGAAAACATTATCGAAAAAATCATTGATGGACAGGTAAACAAGTTCTACGGCGATATCTGCCTGCTTGAGCAGCAGTTTGTCAAAGACACCGACAAGACCATCCAGCAATTGGCCGCCGAGACAGGTAAAACGCTCGGTACGACCATCACGATCACCCGCTTTACAAAATATGCCCTCGGTGAGGGTCTGGAAAAGAAGGAATGTGACTTTGCCGCCGAGGTGGCGGCAGCTGCCGGCCTCTAATCCTTTCAACGAAGCCGGCCCGAAATGGCCGGCTTTTTTTTATCCATTTCCCGCTTTATGCACCATTCCAGTATTGTTCTGACAGACGTTAATAACTACATTCCGGAGGAATGACATGGGCAGAAAATCCTACAGCCGGGTACTCTTGAAACTTTCCGGTGAATCACTGGCCGGTGATCAGGGGTATGGCATTGACCCGCAAACTCTTACCACCATCGCCAGGGAAATCAAGGAAGTTGTCGACAGCGGCGTGCAATTGGCGCTTGTTATAGGCGGCGGCAATATTTTTCGCGGTCTGGCAGCCTCGTCCAAAGGAATGGATCGCGCAAGCGCCGACTACATGGGAATGCTGGCCACCGTCATCAACTCGCTGGCCATGCAGGATGCCCTCGAAAAGCAGGGTGTCACCACCCGCGTCCAGTCGGCCATTGCCATGCAGGAAGTAGCCGAACCATACATCCGGCGGCGGGCCATGCGGCACCTTGAAAAAGGGAGAGTTGTTATTTTCGGAGCCGGCACCGGTAATCCCTACTTTACGACCGATACCGCCGCAAGCCTTCGCGCCATGGAAATCAACGCCCAGGTCATCCTCAAGGGGACGAAAGTTGATGGTGTCTATACGGCCGATCCCAAAAAAGATCCCGAGGCGGTTAAAATCTCAAGGCTTTCCTATATTGATGTTCTCAAAAAAGGGTTGCAGGTTATGGATGCCACTGCTATATCGCTCTGCATGGATAACAATCTGCCAATTATTGTTTTTGATTTGACGACGGAAGGCAATATCAAGAAAGTAATCCGCGGTGAAGAGATCGGCACCATCGTACAAGGAGAATAGCCATGCCAAAGAACGTAATTGATGACATGAAGATCCATATGGAAAAAACGCTGGGAGTCCTGAAAAACGAATTTGTGAAAATTCGTACCGGGCGCGCCTCGACCGGCATCCTGGATGCCATTACCGTCGAGTATTACGGCAACACCTCCCCTTTGAGCCAGGTAGCGACGCTGGCTGTTCCCGAAGCGCGCACCATTACCATCACCCCATGGGAAGCCAAGATCATCCCGGTCATTGAAAAAGCCATCATGAATGCCAACATCGGGCTGACCCCGTCAAACGATGGCAAGTCCATCCGGCTCAACCTTCCCCCCCTGACCGAAGAGCGCCGCAAGGATATCGTAAAAGGGCTCAAGAAGAGGGCTGAAGAAGACAAGATCGCAATCAGAAACATCCGGCGTGATGCGATCGACAAACTGAAGAAGCTGGAAAAAGATAAAGCCATTACCGAAGACGAACTGAAAAAATATGAAAAAGATGTTCAGGAAATTACCAAAAGTTTTGAACTGAAGATGGATGAGGCTGTCACCCATAAAGAGAAAGAGGTCATGGAAGTCTGATGACGTTGCTTGATCCGCAAAAGCTTCCGACACATCTGGCGGTTATCATGGATGGCAATGGACGCTGGGCACAACAGCGCATGCTCAAGCGCATCGTCGGCCACCAACGCGGCGCCGAAACGGTAAAAATGGTGGTTGAACAGGCCCACCTGCTGGGCATCAAGTACCTGACCTTGTTCGCGTTCTCCTCGGAGAACTGGTCAAGGCCGGCGCTGGAAGTGCGCGCTTTGATGACCCTGCTCAAAAAATATATTCGCCAGGAAACTGCGCGCATGATACGAAAAAATATCCGCTACAATTTCATCGGCAACCGCAGTGATCTGCCTGACGATGTCAATGACACCCTTGACGAAGCCGTTCGAAAAACCGCTGCAAACACCGGCATGGTGCTGACCCTGGCTCTCTCCTACGGAGGAAGACAGGAACTGTGCCGGGCTGCTGCCCTCCTTGCGCAGGATGCAGTAGACGGTAAATTGAAACCGGGCGAAATTACCACTGAACTGTTTGACCGTTATCTCGATACCGGTGGACTACCCGACCCGGATTTCCTGATCCGGACCAGCGGCGAGATGCGCATCAGCAACTTT
>JBAYTT010000113.1:0-13093 GCA_041675485.1 Pelobacteraceae bacterium
CCGGCGGGCCGTTGGTAACTCCTTCGATAATCCCTTCCACCTCTGCACAGGAGCGGGAGAGGTAGAAAACCGGCTCGTCGTTGGCATCCAGGTAGTCGATATGTTTGACCCGGTCTTCTTCCTTGTCGGCCCGGGTAAGTTCGTGCTTTTTGATAACGCCGCTCTGGTAATCGTCAACACTGGCGCAGACAACCAGGCCGGTCTGGCTGATGCTGCCCATCTGTTGGCGGTACACGTAAAAACAGTCATGATGGTCCTGCGCCAGAATTCCGCGCCTGATGAACTCGTCCAGATTCTGTTTCCCCTGACGGTAAACGGACTCGTCATGCGGATCCAACTCTGCCGGAAGATCTATTTCTGCGCGTGAAATATGCAGAAAACTGTTGGGGTTTCCGGCCGCCATGGCACATGCCTCTTTGACATTCATCACGTCGTAGGGAAGGGCGGAAACTTTATCAACCAGATCTTTGGGTGGGCGCAGCGCCCTGAATGGTTTAATGATTGCCATGCGTTTTTCTCCGTAACGTACTAAAAATACCGTCTTGCTCCCACAAAACGTTTCTCGAAATATTTATCATTGACCGCTGTCACGCGGATCTCTTCCCCCCGGCGCGGTGCGTGAACGAACTTGCCTTCACCGACATAGATGCCGACGTGGTTGATCTTATCCGATGAAGAACCGAAAAAAACCAGGTCACCATCCCGCAGGTCATTCTTATCCACCCTGTCGCCAGCCTTGAACTGGTCCTGGGAAGTCCGCGGAATGCTGAGACCGCACAGATTGTAGACTGCTCGTACGAAGCCGCTGCAATCCATACCTTCAACCACATTGTCCCCGCCCCAGCGGTAAGGGATGCCAACGAATCGTTCAGCGGTGCGGGCCGCGATCGATCCCATGTCCTTGTTGTCCTTTGCAGGCTTGGGAACCGGTTTTTCGGTAGTTTCTTTCGGGACGACCGGTTGGAGCGGAGGAGATGGCTTGCGAATCTCATCCGGCTGCGGTTTCTGCCATCCCGGTCCCTTGGGGCGGCTAAAGACAACTTCGCTGGGGGGAGCGATGTAGAAGCTGTCAATCACATGGTCAGCCACCAGTCGCTTAGCCACGGCACGGGCCTTTTCCTTGCTGGTGAAGTCTCCGAAGCGCACGGAATACATGCCGTTGTCTTTGCGAAAATAGAACGCCTCAATCCCCTTGGACTGCAGCTTTGCCGTAAAACGCTCTGCGTTTTTAACATCGGCAAAAGCGCCCATCTGGATGGCATGGCCAAGCCGGGTGATTCCGGTTGTTTTTGCCGCATGGGCTGTCAGCGTGCAGGCGCAGAGCAGCAGGATCATTAGTAGTGTACGAAATGTCATGGGTCGCCATTGTCTGAGAAGAGTGGAAATGCAACTGGATCACGATACTAGCCGTATTCGGAGCAGTGGTAAAGCAGAAATTTACCCGTAAAGCGCCTTATGACGTTGACAGTGGCTACACTTTTGAGGTATTTTCTCAAAGTTCAAGGGCCACCGGGGTCGGAAAGTAATTGCGCCATTTTAGCTCAGTTGGTAGAGCACATCACTCGTAATGATGAGGTCGTCGGTTCGATTCCGACAAATGGCTCCAAATATCAAGGACTTAGGCGGTTTGCCTAAGCCCTTTTTTATTGCTGGTGATTCGCCGGTGAGGCACTGAAATAATCCCTCTATGAAAGTTGAGAAACGTTTTGATGAGAATACGACAAACGGCGTTGGTGTTGTTGGCTGGTTTATTCCTTTCCGTTACAAGTGCATTTGCTGTTGATTTTTATGGAGCTGATGTCACTGATAGAGACGTGCCATCGAGCTACTTGAAAATTGGCCTCATGGGATTCCGGCCCGTTGTTGCAACGGTAACCCTCGATTCTCCTGCTGCTAAACATGGTTTCCAGCGTGGTGATATTATTGTTTCGATTAACGGCAAGGATATAAAGAGTTCATCCGAATTACATCGAGTTACAACGGATGTGTTGTTGGTGTCTATTTTCAGAAACAGAGAAAAAATGACATTAAGCATAGACAGGTATGCAATTGGCAATGCTAAAACCAGACAGAGTTCAGTTGAAAAGCAATCTGCTCAGCAACGTCAGGTTACACTCGGTGTTCCTGTTGCGGTTGTCAATTCTACCCCGGTAACGCTTAAAGAGCGTGCGGTCGTATCACGTTCCCCTGTTACGCAGTCGCAGAATGTGCTGCCTCGCCAGGTTTCTCCGGAAAAAGTGGATATTTTTAAACGCCCGATCAAGCCATCGCAGGACCGAATTATCTTTGCGAATAAAAAAGGCGAAGTGACATTTAGCCATTCGATTCATCTGAGGAGTTTGAGCAAAGAGGAGTGCCTGCTGTGCCACCGAACGGAAAATCCCACTCATGAATCAATCCAGAGCCGTTTGGATAACCACCGTGCTGCGCATGGATTCTGTCGGGGGTGCCATCAGAAAATAGAAAAAGCGCCAACAACGGAATGTCAGGTGTGCCATAACTATAGTAAGAAAGAATGACGGTACTACTGACAGGTTTCTGGAGCAATTTTTATGAAAATCTGGATTGATGCCGATGCCTGCCCGCGAGTGATCAAGGAGATTGTTTTTCGTGCCTCCGAGCGGCTGGAACTGCCGGTCGTGCTCGTGGCAAACAAAAGCCTGGCCAAACACGACTCCCGCCTGGTTGAATCCGTTGTGGTTGCTGACGGCTTTGATGTTGCCGATGACTATATTGCCGAACATGCTGCAGCGGAAGATCTGGTTATCACCGCCGACATCCCGTTGGCGGCCAGGGTCGTTGCCAATGGTGGTGTAGCGCTGGACCCGAGGGGAGAACTCTATACCGATGAGAATGTCGGTGAGCGGCTTTCCATGCGTGACCTGATGATGGAACTGCGCGGCGGAGGGCTCGTTCAGGGAGGTCCGTCTCAATTTAGTCTGATCGACAGGCAACGCTTCGCTTCGTCTCTGGATCGTATTCTGAGCCGGTTTGTACGTAATAACCGGGCTGTAATAATGAAATCGTGATAGTATAATATTTATGTAGCCTTGCAGGTGTTGCGTTTTGCCGGGGAGTTATGTATGAGAACGACCGATGCTGTTTTGTTTTCCATAATGCTTGCTGCAGCACCGACCTTTGGTACGGACAACACGTGGTATACCGGTGACGAACGCTGTCCTCCGCCCAGGGATGACGGTACCTATTCAGCGCCCTACAACGCTTTGGAACATCGGCAGGAGTATCCGATGTTCTTCGGCGCCGACAAGCCGGGATGGTCCTGCTCCTATCAAAAGGACAACGGCGTTATTGTCCAGTATGGAGACAGCCGAACCCCGCAGCAACAATGGGTAGCCGTATGGGGGGACAGTCACGACAACTGACCGTTTTACGGGTGAAGTTCCGGATCAAACTTCGAAAACTGATATTATTGAAGAAAGGCATCACCATGACAGATCAACTGGATGAAAATATCTCGGAAACGGAATGCAGCTGCGGAGAAATGCATAGGGGCCATATTTGCTGGCTGACCCGTATGGGGTTGCTCAGTGAGTCATACCATCTAAGCAGCGACCCGACAGTGTCGTGCTCCAAATGTGGAGCGAAAGCAAATTTGCCCCATAATGTCTGCTTCCCTGTACCTCTGGGGAAGTAGAAACCTGTCAAACGCGACGCGTCCAGTTTACATCCCTCCCTTTGTTCCTTTTTGCCAGCCTGTGACGATGTTACAGGACTCGGCATGCGCATTCACCCATCCTGAAGAGTTGTTGGTATAAGAGTTTTATACACTCGGGTTTGTTCTGTCACAAGCTGTAATTGACTGTAATTATGTAACTTTTATTCGACTGTTGCATCGGTAGTATGTTTTTTCATACATACATTACGAATAAACCGTTTTTGGAGTGAACTGCTTGAGTTGGTTTTGAATATAAAAGCGTATAATAACAATTGGTTACGTTGATAAAAACCATGTGTCCAGTTCTTGGCATCAGCTATGCAAACTCAATAATCAAGAGCATTTAGAAACTTCGCACCTAACATATGTAAAGGGAGGATGTCATGAGAGCACTACAGAGGAAACTAAGTCCAAGTAACACAACAAGTTGTGAACTTGGACTAATTATCACGTTAATGGGAATCATCGCACCGGCAACAGCAATGGCAGCAGCATCGGGAGTACGTGAAGACAGCAGTGGGATTTTTGTATGGGTTTTTCTCGGGTTTTGCGCTCTGATAGTGGTTGCACAGGTAATACCGGCAGTATTGTTGATGTTCGGAATGGCCAAGGGAATCACCTCAGTAGTGAAAGAGGAAATGGCAACGGTCAAGAAATAATAAGAGGGGAAATACCATGAGCATTGAAGCCAGTTGAAAGGCCACCTTCGGGTGGCCTTTTTGTTTGAAAACAAAAAGCAACGAACTCTTGTCGGTTACGAAATTGTATCGTTGTTTATATGGAGTTGGCAGTGGAGGCATTTGCGCAACACAAGAAGTGTCATTCCGTGCAGGTGAAAATAGTTGCCGCAGCGTGGGCATCTGCTCAATGCGACCAGAAAAGTTGCCATGATCAACACGATAACCCAGATGCCGAACAGAGTCCCCATGGCACTGTTTGTGGGTGAAATCCGGTAGGTAATCAACAGGGCGGGAATATAAACAAGCACCGTAGCGAAGAAAAACATACGGCGCTTTCTCGTGCTTTTCATGATGCGCATGTACGCAACCGGATCGATCTGGCTGTTATCCAATTTCTCCTCCGGAGTTTTCATAGACTATTCATACTATACCAGGATCATTTTCTGAAAAGGAAATACCAGAGCGAAAAAATTGATTCTCCGAGTGCTATAAACAGAAGATAGGGTATAACAATACCTATGCGGTCATCAACCAATAATCTGTAGATGGCGGGAAAGCGGGAGGGAGCAAGGCAGATAAAAATGATGCTCAAACCACAGACAAGCGTGGCTATCGAACCTGCGATATGGTATTTTATAAAGAATTTTTCATTTGGTCGCCACATGACAAACCTCACGATATCAACCGTCAAGCAAAAGGCGCGGACTTGTTTCCCTGCCCGCGCCACAGGTAGCCGGTGGCTACCGTGCTTCTGTTTTTGCTTCGGTTTTGGCGGTGATTCCCTTGACCAGTCCCACGATCAGCATGACTGCCGGGATTAACTGTCCGACTACTATCAGTGCAAAGAAGCCGAGGAAGATCCAGATAAATATTCCATCGTTTCCTGCGGTGGCGTTTGCAGCGGCAAGTGCGGTAGCGGGGGCCATTGTTCCTATCAGGGTGGCTATGGTTTTCATGGTTTACTCCTTATCCCGTTCTACGGGTCGTTTTTTTTCTTTGTCTGATTAATATGGAGCATCGAGTATGCCAAAAAGTAATGCGGCGTCTAGAGCATTTGTAAACGATGCTATTTCAATATGTTATGTGCAGTAGTGCCACCGGAGACCGCTTTATTGTTTTATGAACCGGGTCGGAAAGTATAGAAAAAGTATACGGAGCCGGCCTTCCTCTACCCGGGAATCCGGCTTGAAAAAGGTTTCTCCTGAAAGTGCAGTCTGACTAAGATGTATAAGGATTTTAAACAGCCATAGAGAGCCCTAAGAAGAAGGAACTTCGGCATGAACATACGCATATCCCTCATCGCAAAACTCACCTTTGCCACATCGCTGATCCTGCTTGTGTTCATGGGGGTGCTGGATAATATCAATTTGAAAAACTTCAGAAAAGTAATGATCGATTACGCTGTTTCAAATGCGGAGGAAGTTGCCGACATTATCAGCCAGAGTGCCTATGACGCCATGATGAAGAACGATAAAACCGCTCTGTATCATATGATCGGGAGGATTGCGGAGAGTAAGAATATTGAGCACGTCCGCTTGATCGATCAAAAAGGGAAGGTGGTTTTTTCAAACATCACCGGAGAAGTCGGGTCCGTCATCGGCAAGCATGCTGATGAATGCATTATGTGCCACAGTTCTGCAAGTTCCGGTGTATCAACATCATCAATGAACCGCAGCCGGATAATTACTACCAGGTCAGGAAAAGAAGCGCTCGGCTTTACCAAGGCACTATATAACCAACCGGCCTGCTTTGCCGCTTCCTGCCATTTTCATGGCAGGGATGACACCGTGCTCGGGCTTCTTGATATATCGATTTCCCTGGAAATGCTCAGGCAGAAATCTCATGAATACCGCCTGGAATTCGTCATGTTGACCTGCCTGCTCCTGCTGCTGATCGGTCTGCTGGTGACGATTCTGACCCACTATCTCGTCGACATCCCGGTGCAGCGGCTTGTCCGGCATAGCGCCCTGGTTGCCTCCGGGGATCTTGAATCAAGGGTTCCGGTCACCAGCAGGGATGAGCTTGGGGAGTTGTCGGAAACGGTCAACCGTATGACGATGAGTCTCGCCTCTGCGGACAAGGAGTTAAAGGGGTGGGCGAACAGCCTTGAAAGCAAGGTGGAGGAGCGGAGCCGTGAGATCATGCGTATGGAAGAACAGTTGCGGCGCTCGGAAAAACTGGCTTCCCTCGGCACTCTCTCTGCCGGGGTTGCCCATGAGATCAACAATCCGCTGACCGGAATTCTCTTGTATGCATCAATCCTGAACGGCGACAAACGGCTTGATCCTGCCTTGTTGCCCGATGTGCAGAGGGTAATATCCGAGACGGAGCGCTGTGCCGGCATCGTGAAGGATCTGCTCGAATTCAGCCGGGAATCATTGCCGGAAAAAGAGGTTGTTGCCCTTGACGTGATAATAGATGAAGTTGTCACCTTTTTTCACAATCAGCCGGATTTCAGCAGTATCACCGTCAGTAAAAAATATGAAACTCATCTGCCGCGGATATCGGTAGATCCCAACCAGATCAGGCAGGTATTCATGAACCTGGTTATCAATGCCGGTCATGCGATGCCGAATGGCGGGGAGCTGGCAATATCCACATATCTTTCAGCAGACGGAAAGTTTAACTGTGCCGCACTGAAAGATACCGGTGACGGTATTTCCGAAGAAAATATTGCCAGGATTTTTGATCCGTTTTTTACCACCAAACCGGAAGGAACCGGACTCGGGTTGGCAATATCATACGGAATCATGGAAAATCATGGCGGGAGGATCGAGGTGAAGAGCAGGGAAGGGGAGGGGACGACGTTTGTTGTCATGCTGCCGGTATCCGGCTGAGATGGAAATGTCAGCCGCTGCGACGATATAATAAACAAAATACATCAATATTGATGTTGAGGTGTTATGGATTTTATAGTAGAGTTTTATGAGACAGCGAATGGCAATTGCCCTGTCAGGGAGTTTCTCGATGAACTGAAAGCGAGCGACCCGGACGATTTTGCCTCAGTGCTTGCCGGATTGGCAAAGTTGCGCACCCGTCAGTATCATCGAGAACCTCTCTCCAAATCACTTGGTGATGGTTTGTTCGAGCTGAGGCATGTCGGCAAACTGAATACCCGCATACTCTGGTTTTTCATGAAAGGCAAACGGATTGTTGCCGTGCATGGCATTCGTAACAAGGGACAGGCAATTGCATCACACGACAGGAAAACAGCCGAAGAACGGATGCATGACTGGCAGCAAAGGATGATACATGAAAAAAACTAATTTTGACAGCTACCTTGAGCAGCAACTGCATGACCCCGAATTTGCCGCTCGATTTGAGCATGCCGGCGAGGCTTGGGACGTGGCGCTGCAGATAGTAGACCTGCGGCGACAGGCCGGACTTTCCCAGAAAGAACTTGCAAAGTTGCTAAAGACATCACAGCAGCAGATCAGCCGTCTGGAATCTCCCGATTATGAGGGACATTCTCTCAGTATGCTGCGTCGGGTCGCGGAAGCTTTACATGCGCGGGTGCGGGTGGTTTTTGAGCCGACAGATGAGGTTGTGGCTCATGTGGCAGAGGGTACGGAGAGGTACCGTTAAAACTTCGCCCCGTCAATGCTCCCCCCGCGCCGAGATCCCCAGCTTCTTCATCATGTTCTGAAAATTCGGCCGGAGGATGCCGGTCTCTTCCGCTGCTCTGGTGACATTCCAGCCGTTGCGCTCCAGGGCATTCCTGACAAAAAGGCTTTCCAGTGATTCCATGGCATGATCACGGATATGGCGCTTCATTTCTTTCAGCTCTTCTACATTCAGCGGAATATGTTCAATAATCCTGTGTGGTGATGGTTCCTTGCTGTCCCACAGCTCCAGATCCTCGTTGCGGATAATATCTCCTTCCGCCAGAACCACCGCCCGCTCGATCATGTTTTCCAGCTCCCTCACGTTGCCCGGATATGCATAGTTTTCAAGAAACGTCATCACGTCCGGCGCGACCCCTCTGATCTCCTTGCCGATTTCGGTCGTATATTTTTTCAGGAAATGACGGATCAGGATCGGGATGTCCTGCTTCCGGTCGCGGAGTGGCGGCAGTTCGATCGGGATGATATTGAGGCGGAAAAACAGGTCTTCGCGAAACGTTCCTTCATGCGACATGGTCTTGAGATTTTTGTTTGTTGCGGCAACGAGATGGATGTCTATCGGCACCAGCTGCGTGCCGCCGATGGGGGTTATTTTGCGTTCCTGCAGGGCGCGTAGGAGCTTTGCCTGGGTAGAGAGGCTGATGTTGGAGACTTCATCCAGAAAGAGGGTGCCGCCGTCGGCAATCTTGAACAGTCCGGTCTTTGTCTGAACCGCCCCGGTAAAAGAGCCTTTCACATGTCCGAATAGTTCGCTTTCCAGCAGCGTCTCCGCCAGGGAGGAACAGTCCACCGCGACAAACGGCTTGTCCTTGCGAGGACTGTTTTCATGAATCGCCCGGGCCGCCAGTTCCTTGCCGGTGCCGCTTTCGCCGGTAATAAGCACCGTGCTGTTGGTGGCGGCAACATGCATGATCCGGTGATACACCTTCTGCATCTCCTTGCTTTCACCGATGAACTGGTGAAAACCCTGATGCAGGGTGACCTCTTCCTTGAGACAGATCTCATCCAGAGGCATGGTGCGCTGGCTAAGGGCGCTTTGCACCTTTTCCAGCAGCAGGTCGGGGGTGAACGGTTTTTGTAGGTAATCATACGCGCCGTTTTTCATGGCCTCCACTGCCGTATCAATAGAGGCGTAACCGGTAATCAGGATGACCGGGACATTCGGCTGAAGCGTCCTGACACTTTTCAAAACCTCGATGCCGCTCATTCCGGGCATTTTCAGGTCGGTTATGATGAGGTCGAAATCGCGCTGCTGCATGATTTCGATGGCATGAAAGCCGCTTGAGCAGGTTTCAACCGCAAAAGATTCTCCCTCCAGAACGCGCTTCAAGCCATCCCTGATTACCGCTTCGTCATCAACTATAAGAAGTCTGCTCTGTTCCATGCCGCGTCCTTTTTTCTGATATCGTATACAGACTACCAATAATTTCAAACAAGTCAAATGGGAGCCTCCGTAATTGTGCCTGGTAGAGGGGAAGAATCAATGCCGGGTGTAAAAACCACTTTATCCGTGCCCGGCTTGAATTATTAAAAATGCGTGCTACAAGAATAGAGGGCTTACGAATATCAGCTGCCATCACGTTAAAATCCGGGTTTGAGCGAGGGAGTTGAAGCCATGTGTGTGAATAACAGAACGGCATTGATGCTTCTGGCTGCTTTCATGTTTACGACCGTAACTGTTTCAGCAGCACCGCCGCCTGCTCATCCTAAACAGGATGCATATGGTATCGAAGCTGAACGCAGCTTCTTACCTGCAAAAAATGAAACGTGCATGCGCTGTCATGGCCAAAAAGAAATAAATAGTCCGGCAGGAAAGAACGTCTTTATTGATCCTGTCAAGTTTGCGGGTACTACACACGCTATTGTTGGCTGCTCCTCCTGCCATGACCGTGTTTCTTCAGGCCACCCCGGTGACGGTTACGTCCCTCCCAGGGCTACGTGCGGTGATTGCCACGGCCCGATCCATGATGAATACGCAAAAAGTCTCCATGGACCAAAAGCCGGGTGTAATGGTTGCCATAACCCACATGAAGTGCGGTTGCCGATGGTTATGTCGGGAGAAGACATTAACCGTAAATGCGCCAGATGCCACGACACCAGAAAAACTATTCAAAGCCATGCCAAGTGGCTGCCTCAGGCGGATCTGCATGTCGATTCCCTGCCATGCATTACCTGTCATACCGGTTCAAAGGATTATGTCATTACCATGTCCATTGAAAGCCGTCTTCCGGGATCAGCAAATAACTTTAAAAATGCAACATACGAAGAGCTTGCCCCTCTTGCAAAAGGAGAAGAGATCAGCAGGGTCATTGATCTGGATGGCGATCATCTCGTTTCATTGAAAGAGCTGAGGGAGTTCAATCATAAGCTGCGCGGGATGAACATGCGGTTATGGGGGATGATGACTCCGGAGGTGGTCACCCACAGTTATCAGATTTTGGATAACCGGTGGGACTGCACATTTTGCCACGCTTCCGGTCCAAAGGCCATGCAGAAAAGCTTTATCGCTTTTCCGGAAAAAAATGGTGGCTATACCAGGGTTGCCGTGGAAAAGGGGGCGATCCTCGATATTCTCTACGGGACACCGGATTTTTACATGCTCGGCACGACCAGAAGCACCGCACTCAATGTTATCGGAGGGTTGATCGTTGCAGCAGGATTGTCATTCCCGATAGGTCATGGTTTCTTCCGGTTCCTGACCAGGAAGAAAAGAAAGGAGGAGGATCATGAGGCATAAGGAGATGGTTTACGTGACCCCGATGCCGGTAAGAATCTGGCATTGGCTGAATGCCTTCGGAATTGTTACATTATGTGTTACCGGGCTTCAGATACGGTTTCCCGATTACATAAACGTATTCGGAGCATACAAGGCTGCCATTCGCCTGCATAATACCGCCGGCGTGGTGGTATCAGTCTCATACGTACTCTGGCTGACCTATTACCTGGTGGTGGCAAAAAGTCTGATTCAGCAGTATGTGCCGACTTTGGACGATCTGAAATCGGGCATTTTTCGCCAGGCATACTTCTATTTTCTCACCTATTTTCTGGGCAAGCCAAATCCGCATCACAGCACACCTGACCATAAGTTCAATCCGATGCAGAAAGCGACTTATCTGATAATCATGCTGGTACTGTTGCCCTTGGTGATTTTCAGTGGTGTGCTTCTCATGTATGTCGCACCGTTACGGGAAATACTTCTTCTGCTGGGGGGGATTAAGATGCTGGTAGGGTCACATTTTCTGCTTGCCTGCTGTTTTACCGCTTTCCTCTTTGTGCATATCTATCTGGCAACCCTCGGGCATACCCCCCTTTCACATTTCAAGCCGATGTGGAATGGCTGGGAGGAAGAAAGCGTCGAAGATTCCGATCCTGAAAAAACAGCTGCACAGGAGAACCCCTTATGAATTGCCGCCGTATCTTCTTCTTTGTCACCCTGTTCCTGATAATACAGAGTGCAGCGTTTGCGGTCACTATACGGGATGTGGCTTTTACTACCCGAAATGCCGGGAAGGTGGTCTTCAGCCATCGTGATCATATCAACAAGAAGGAAATGAGCAAAAATTGCCGGGCGTGTCATGACGCCATCTTTGATTTGAAAAACAAGAAGCACTATTCAATGGCTGATATGCAAAAAGGGCGGTCGTGCGGCGCATGCCATAACGGCAAGAAAGGCTTTGCTCTTACTGAGTGTACCCGCTGTCATCAGACTCGGGAAATAACATATAAAGTCAAGGCGACAGGAGTTACCGGATTCAGCCACTCGTCCCATCTTGCCAAATCTCCTGATTGTGGCGTATGCCACCCGGCTCTCTTTGCCGTCGGGCCCAATAAGCGCTTTACCATGGCGGATATGAAAAAGGGAAAATCGTGCGGAGCCTGTCACAACGGTAAAAAAGCTTTTAGTGTTGACACCTGCATTTCATGCCATCCGGTCAAAGAGATTACGTACAAGGTAAAAGAGACCGGTCCCACACATTTCAGTCATACCATTCATCTTGGCGTGGCCGATTGCTCTCAATGTCATCCTTCCCTGTATGCTCCGAATCAGAAAAACAGGCGTGTCGGAATGGCAGCCATGGAAAAGGGGAAATCATGTGGTGCATGCCACAATGCCAAACAGGCTTTTTCAGTGAAAGAGTGCTCCAAGTGCCATCCTACGCGGGAACTGCTGTTTGAGGAGAAGAGCACTGGCAATGTCCCGTTCAGCCACATGTTTCATACCGGTCTGTATGGCTGCGGCGATTGTCATGCAGCGTTGTTCGGCACAACCCGCAGCAAGATGAAAGTAACGATGCAGCAGATGGAAGCAGGAAAGTCATGCGGCAGCTGTCACGACGGGAAAACCGCATTCAGCGTGAAGGACAAGTGCGAGTCGTGTCATAAAGGTGGTTAAACTGAAAACGGCTGTTAACCACGGATACATGGGATGAACACGGATAACACCGGAATCAGGCTACGTTTTTTCTCATGTTTTGCTTCTATCCGTGTGTATCCAATTCATCCGAGTTATAAATGTATTTTATAGATTGAATTCCGGAGAGAAATTGACCCGGAATTCGTGGAGGAATGTCTATGTTTGGCACACTTGCGGGAAAGGCCCTTATTCCGGTCGGTCTGGCTGTCACCGGCTTCATGGTGGTCTGCTGTCTTATCCTGTACTCGGTAATCCGCGAAGATCTCCATCATGGCGAGATAGTCCATGCCACCAATCTTGCCGACACGATCCTTAAATCCACCCGCTATGCAATGCACAAATCCGATCGTGAAACCCTGGCTACAATCATCCGCAACGTGGGCGAACAGCGCGGAGTCGATCATGTCAGGATTTTCAACAAAAAGGGGATTGTAACTTTTTCCGCCAAATCGGTTGAGATTAACCGGCAGGTTGATAAGAATGCGGAAGGGTGCATCGTTTGTCACAAGGGAACGGTCCCTGTTACCAATCTGGGGACGATGCAGCAGGCACGTACCTTCAAAAAACCGGATGGCATGGATGTCATGGCAATTACAGCACCCATCTACAATGATCCGGACTGCTCAGCCGCGGCCTGTCATGTTCATCTTCCCGGGCAGAAGGTCCTGGGGACTCTGGATATCGGACTGTCTAGGACGGA
>JBAYTT010000114.1:0-12880 GCA_041675485.1 Pelobacteraceae bacterium
GCATTATCAAGCATGCCAAGGCTCTCTGTGCTATCACCAACCCGACCACTAACTCGTACAAGCGTCTCGTGCCTGGTTTCGAAGCTCCGGTCAACATGGCATACTCCAGCCGTAACCGTTCCGCTTCTCTCCGCATCCCAATGATGTCAACCAATCCGAAAGCCAAGCGCGTTGAGTATCGTACTCCCGATCCATCCTGCAACGGCTACCTGGCTTTTGCCGCCATGTTGATGGCCGGTCTGGATGGCGTTGAGAACAAAATTGATCCGGGCCAGCCGCTGGACAAGGACATCTACGGACTTTCTCCGGAAGAGCTCAAGGATATCCCTTCTGCGCCGGGCACTCTTGAGGAGGCGCTGCAGTGCCTTAAGGATGACCACGAATTCCTGCTCAAGGGTGATGTATTTACTCCTGACGTCATCGAGAAATGGATCGAGTACAAAACCGAAGCAGAAGTCAACCCGGTCCGTATGCGTCCGGTTCCGCTTGAATTTGAACTGTACTACGACATTTAAGCTGCAGCTGGCGTTTCATGCAGTTATGAAAGGCGGGAGCAATCCCGCCTTTCTTCGTTTGTAACCCTCGAATAATCAGTTCTGTATTTTATCGTTTTGTCTCGTACACTTCAGAGTGAGGGTGATAACGAGATAATGTTCAATGTTGTTCAGTATCCGGAACCCTCTTTATAACGGATTTGATATTAACTCCTTGTGATTTAGTGTGTTGCAGATACGCCGCATGATAAGCATGGAGTTGTCTCACAGGGAGAGTGGCCGGCAACATTTCACTGACTAACTGCATGACGGAACGAATGATTTTCGATGTGTGCAAAACGAAAAAAGGAGCCCCCGCCAGGGGGCTCCTTTTTTCGTACCAATTTATAAAAATCAGGGATTAGAGAATGAAGAGCATTTCCCCATAAGTCGGTAGCGGCCAGTATTTGGCGCCAATGATTTTTTCCAGCGCATCACCATCGGCACGCAGTTCAAGCATTTTCGTAAAGACCTTTTCCCTGAACGCAGCGGCCTGTTTTTCAAGATCGGCAATGTTGGATGCGCTTTCAAGGGCTTTCTCCAGTGCTTTGACATTGCCGTTCAGAGAGGCAAGTTTGTTGGAGAGCTCTTCCAGCAGTTCCTTCTGGGTCGAGACGTTCAGCTTGCCGGATACGGCTGCAACGGCATTGATAGATGATGCTACCGTTGTTGCATATTCTATGGCTGTCGGGATGATGCTGTGGTTGGCCATGTCGATCATGGTCAGGGCTTCAATATTCAGGGCTTTTACATATTGCTCGACCATGATTTCATAACGTGCATGAAGTTCTTTTTCATTGAAGACTTTGTGTGCAACAAACAACGCAACAGCTTCTTTTGTTACCAGTTCCTTCAGTGCCATCGGAGTATTAGGAATATTCAGCAGGCCGCGCTTCTTGGCTTCCTTGACCCACTCGTCGGAGTAGTTGTTGCCGTTGAACACAACGCGCTTATGTTTCTTGGCGGTTTCCTGCAGCAGTTTCTCAAGATCGGCGTCAAAGTTTTTCGATTTTTCGAGTTTGTCGGCAAATCCCTTCAGTGCATCGGCAATGATGGTGTTGATGATAATGTTGGGGCCTGAGATGGAGAAGGATGAACCGAGCATCCTGAATTCAAACTTGTTACCGGTAAAGGCGAACGGTGAGGTCCTGTTTCTGTCGGTGGCGTCCTTGATCAGGGCGGGCAGTGTGGTTACACCGATCTTCATATCAGCGTTTGCCGACGATGATTTTGCTGTGCCGGCCACGATCTGGTCGAGGATATCGGCAAGTTGGTCGCCAAGGAATATTGAAATGATTGCCGGGGGGGCCTCGTTGGCACCCAGACGGTGGTCATTGCCGGCGTTGGCGCACGAGCAGCGCAGGAGTCCCGCATAGGTATCGACCGCTTTGATGGTTGCCATCAGGAAGGTCAGGAACTGGGCGTTCTCATGCGGGGTGTGACCCGGCTCAAGCAGGTTCTGCCCGTCATTTGAGCTCATGGACCAGTTGTTATGCTTGCCGGAACCGTTTACCCCGGCAAATGGTTTTTCGTGCAGCAGGCAGACCAGATCGTGTCTGATGGCGACCCGCTTCAGAACATCCATGACCATCTGATTGTGGTCAGTGGCAATGTTTGTGTTCTCAAAAATCGGGGCGAGCTCAAACTGTCCGGGAGCCACTTCGTTGTGCTGGGTTTTTGCGGTAACGCCCAGCTTCCAGAGCTCTTCGTTTACTTCTTTCATGTACGACAGCACTCGTTCCTTGATAGAGCCGAAATAGTGGTCTTCCAGTTCCTGTCCTTTTGAAGGCATGGCGCCGAAGAGTGTTCTGCCGGCCATCATCAGGTCGGGTCTTTTCAGGAAAAACGACTTGTCCACAAGGAAGTATTCCTGCTCGGCGCCGACAGTTGAAGTAACTCTGCTGACAGTGGCATTTCCGAATAATCTAAGAACACGCACTGCCTGTGTAGAAAGTGCTTCCATCGAGCGGAGCAGAGGGGTCTTTTTGTCCAGGGCCTCACCGGTGTAAGAGCAGAAAGCGGTAGGGATGCAGAGAGTAATGACATCAGCTTCTTCTCTCAGAAATGCAGGAGAGGTGCAATCCCAGGCGGTATAACCCCTGGCTTCAAAGGTTGCTCTCAGACCACCGCTGGGGAAAGAGGAGGCATCCGGCTCTCCCTTGACCAGCTCTTTTCCGGAGAACTCCATCAGGGCAGTGCCATTGTCTGATGGTGTAAGGAACGAGTCATGTTTCTCCGCGGTAATACCGGTCATCGGCTGGAACCAGTGGGTAAAATGTGTTGCGCCTCTTTCAACGGCCCACTCTTTCATTGCCGTAGCGACAACATCTGCGATGGTAGGATCCAGTGGCAGACCTTCGTCTATGGTTTTTTTCAGGTTTTTGAAAACACCTTTCGGCAGCCTTTCTCTCATAACTGTCTGGTTAAACACGTTCTTACCAAAAATCTCCATCTGTGCAGCCTCCTTTTTGGGCAGTGTTGTATAAAAAATAAGCAGAGGGCTTATCAGTTATAGTTGTTGTTTTAATTAGTTACGGAATTAGTGCGTTGAAGTCCTGGATTTTGAGCAAGATAGATGCCAAGTCTTTTGGTGAGGGGGCGGTGGGTGCGACAGCTAAAATAGCAAGAGAGTCCACCGGACGATATTAAAGGTTTATTACGAATGCAAAAGGTTGGATAAATCACGCCTTTTCAACATTTCCGGGGGTGCCCTTGCAATTGACTTTACCATTCTACTCTGCTAGAAGAGGTGCAGATTTATTCAGTTCAAAGGACTTTACATGGAAAGTTTCTTTCTCAAGCTTTCGGTAATGCTTGTACCCGGTATGCTGGCAATTGTGTGTCATGAAGTTTCCCACGGGTATGTTGCCTGGCGTTTCGGCGATCCGACCGCGAAGATGATGGGACGGCTGACGCTTAACCCTTTGAAACATATTGATATTATTGGTACGCTCATGATATTTTTTATTGGCATAGGGTGGGCCAAGCCGGTGCCGGTGGTATTTGAAAATCTTCGTAACCCAAAACGCGATATGATCTGGGTTGCGGCGGCGGGGCCGATTACCAATATCTTGCTTGCAACGGTGTCAGCATTCCTGCTCCGGGGGGTGGTAGCGTTTGGCAATCCGGCTGCATCCGGTTCACCCCTTGCATTGCTGGTGGAACCGGTAGTCTTGATGTTGGCATTTTCGGTTTATATAAATTTGTTGTTGGCAATATTTAATATGATACCGGTGCCCCCACTGGATGGCGGTCGGGTTTTAGTCGGGCTTCTACCGTACCGGCAGGCTGCTGCCTGGTCTCGCATCGAGCCTTACGGGATGATTATTATCATTGGGCTGGTATTTTTTACCAACATGTTTTCGTACATAATTTCTCCGTTTCTCAAAATTGGCGTTCAGCTTCTGGCCGGTCCACAAACAGGGCTTGTTCTGGGCGTGACTAGACTGATGATGCATTGAATCTTTCATTATCCGAGGGCATACGATGAATGATCCCAGAATTCGGCAGTTTGCAGAAATACTGGTTGATTACTCAACCAGGGTAAAAAAAGGCGACGTCGTACTTATTAATGCCGCCGGTCTGGAGGCGCTGCCGTTGGTGAAAGAGTTGTACGCTCTCTGCCTCGCGCGCGGGGCCAGATACGTTGAATATAACTTTTCAGTGCCTGAAATCGACCGTTTCTTTTTCAATACCGCCAATAAACAACAGCTTGATCATTTTCCGCAGCATAAACTGGATTTCTACAAAACCGTGACGGTCTATATCGGCATTTCTGCCGGTAATAATTCAATGGTCATGGCCAACGCCCGCCAGGAGGCCGTGGTCGCGTATGCAAAGCTTACCAGGCCTCTGATCGATCAGCGGGTAAAGCACACCCGCTGGTGCGTAACCCGCTATCCGACCCACGCTTCAGCCCAGGAAGCACGGATGAGTCTGGACGAATACGAGGATTATCTTTTCTCGGCCTGCTGTATCGACTGGAAGGCCGAATCGAAGAAGCAGGAAAAGCTTAAAAAGCTGATCGACCGGACCAAAAACGTTCGAATAGTGGCTCCCGATACTGACCTTCGCTTCAGTATCGACGGTCTGCCCGGCATCAAATGTGATGGCCGCCTCAATATGCCCGACGGTGAGGTGTTTACCGCCCCGGTTAAAAAATCCGTCCAGGGGCATATCAGCTATAACTGTCCAAGTATCTATCAGGGCAAGGAATATAATGGTGTCCGTTTCGAGTTTGTGGATGGTAAGATAGTCAAGGCCTCTGCTGAAGGGGGGATGAGCAAAGCCCTCAACAAAATCCTTGATGCGGATGAAGGAGCCCGTTACATAGGAGAATTTGCTATTGGCGTCAATCCGGGGATCCGTCAGCCGATGCGCAATATCCTGTTTGATGAAAAGATTTTCGGGTCAATACACTTTACCCCCGGACAGGCATACGATGAGTGCGATAACGGCAATCGCTCTTCAGTACACTGGGATCTTGTGCGTATTCTTGCTGATGGTGAAATACTGTTCGACAACGTTGCGATCCAGAAAAATGGCAGATTTATTCATAAAGAGTTGCTGGACCTTAATCCTTCTTGAAAAAGAGTGCTGAGCTTATGACGCAGAACCCTGAAATAGAGTTTGAACATGATGATTTCGAGTTTGATACGATTGACGAGGAGTTGCTGGTTGACGACCGTTGTCAGCAAATTCTGAAACAATTCTATCTGTACCTGCAGCAGCAGGGAATGCCGGCTGAACGCGCTTCAGAACTGGCTTTCAGTGCGGATCTGTACCTGAGAGACTATCTGATCGATTTCGGGCGGCAAAATATTGTGCGTCCGCAACCGGGAATCGTAACCAAATTTGCCGGTTCATGGTTCATCACCCACACACTGGATCCCGAGCTCGAAATGTTGGAGCGGCATCTGACGGCAATATCAGAATTGTACCGATATCTTCACCGACAGCACCTGATTTCTGCCGAAGAACTTTCTTTTCTGCTGTTGGAAGCCGGGCAGCTTGAATTTTTCCGCCAGCGAATCGATTCTTTTCTGAATCTTTCCGGAGCTGGTTTTGTTGCGTGGGACGCAGAGTGTCCGGCTGTATTGTGACAGCTTTTACGGAGTGATTTCACATGGCGTGTAAAATAACAAAACAGATGGTCATAACAATTCTTGATCAGAAGCATCTCAGAAATGATTGGTATATTGATTTTGATGGTAAGCCGTTTCAGGATTTCCTGGCAGAAATGATCAAGGATATGAAGCGACTCGGCGTGTTGGTAACCGTGGTACGCAATCGGGAAGCGGTTGTTTCGATCAGCAGTTATGCCGATCTGTTGAACGTGGTGAAAATATCTTCAACGCAGGACGGACATAGTAACCAGTGCGTCGGCCATATTATCGGAAAAAGCCAGGGGCTGAGTATTATGGAAGATATCGGAACTGCCGTCAGGCGGGTGGCGTTTGCTCCTGAAACGGTTGCTCCTTCCAGTGAATTCAGGAAAGTCTGCCATAACTGCGGTTGTGGATGCTAGGATCAAAATGATATCCCGGAGTCATGCGCTTGAGCTGCTGCGGGAACGTCGAGGCTAAGGTCAAAATCCGCTGTTTCGATTGATCGGGATAGTGAGTGCTGCCCATCAGAATTGTGTTAAGGAGATTGTCATGTCATCAGCATCTATTCCGGAAACCGTACGAAGGCTACTTGCTTCGCAGCCGATTGAACTGCCGATATTTCATCCTGTTGCGTTGAAGCTGCAAAGAATGCTTTCAAATTATGATTTTACGGTTGACGAAGTGTCCCAGGTTGCCAATGAGGATATGTCGCTTGCCAGCCAGATGCTTAAAATTGCCAACTCTCCGATGTATATGGGGCGATCAAAGGTCGCTACGATCAAAGAGGCGGTGATCCGGCTCGGGGCACAGCAGGTTATTAATCTCGTGATTGCGGCTTCTCAAGCAACGGCCCATTCGTCAAGCAATCCGGCACTTGACCACTATATGAAAGAACTCTGGTTGCATAGCCACAGCTGTGCCCTTGGGGCCCGCTGGCTGGCTCATTCCTGCGGAATGCGCGGAGTTGCCGATGAAACCTATCTGGCGGCACTCCTGCATGATGTTGGCAAGCTTTACCTGTTGAAATCAATTGAGAAGCTGGTGGTGGCAGGAGTAATAAATTCACTCTTTGATGATGAGCTGATTCAGGAAATCTTTGAAGTGATGCATGTCGAACAGGGATATCGCTTGATGCAACATTGGAATTTTCCGGTAATGTACTGTGATGTGATCCGTGATCATCATGCCGAAGAATGGGATACAGTCAACAAGATGCTGGCCATAGTACGGTTTGTCAACATGACCTGCCACCGGATCGGGCTTGGCCTGAAACATGAGCCGGATCTCGTATTGATCAGCACCAGGGAAGCAGAGATTCTCGATATTTCCGACACCCAGATTGTCGAGCTTGAGGCGATGCTGGAGGATTCCAGGGACGCTGCGCTGGAGTGATGACGAGATTGCGCTGCCGTCAGGTTTCTGCCCGGCTGAACTACGTTTTCCGAGCTACTCTATGGGGGCGGGCTCACACAGGTTTTCCGCGCAGTTTGCCTCTCCGCCGCAGGTAAAGCAATAAAACTTCGGGTCGCTCGTTATTTTGGCTATTTCATCATACAGGCCGTTACTTCTCAGCATACAGAGATGGCCATGGTGGTCGGCTCCGCAGCGGCATTTGGTCGTGGTAGTCATTGTGATCCCCTTCTGGTAAGAATGTCGAGCATCCGAAAAGAGCGCTACTTTAGCAGAATAGATGAAAAAAGAAAATACTCAGGATACTGACCACGTTACCTGAAAAGGATACCGCTATTGTGACATTTATTCCTACAGCTCTTCTTGTAACCGGAGGGGCCGGTTTTATCGGCTCCAATTTCATTCACTCTTTCATCGACAACAATCCTGAATGCATGATAATCAATCTTGATTGTCTGACGTATGCCGGCAATCTGAAAAACCTGACGGCTCTTGAAGGAAATCCAAAATACCGCTTTGTCAAAGGGGATATTGGCGATGCCACTCTGGTTGCCCGACTGCTTGCAGATCATCGGATTGATGCGGTTGTGCATTTTGCCGCGGAATCCCATGTAGATCGTTCGATTACCGGCCCGGAGATTTTCGTCCGTACGAACGTACTCGGCACTCAGATCCTGCTGGAAGAAAGCCGCAAGTATTGGCAGTCCGGTGTTGTTGCTGACTTCCGCTATCTTCAGATATCGACCGATGAGGTCTACGGCAGCCTCGGTGACACCGGTTACTTTACCGAAGAAACACCTCTGGCCGCGAATTCACCCTATTCAGCCAGTAAGGCCGGTGCAGACCTGCTGGTACGTGCCTATCATGAAACGTTCGGCATGCCGACCCTGAATACCCGCTGCTCCAATAACTATGGCCCCTACCACTTTCCGGAGAAATTGATTCCGCTTCTGATCCACAATGTAATCAATAAACAGCCG
The DNA here is from genome assembly GCA_041675485.1 of Pelobacteraceae bacterium. Taxonomy (GTDB): domain Bacteria; phylum Desulfobacterota; class Desulfuromonadia; order Geobacterales; family Pseudopelobacteraceae; genus JACRCG01. Next base: position 8,032 of record JBAYTT010000114.1, read on the forward strand.
CTGCCGGTTTATGGCGACGGGTTGAATATTCGCGACTGGTTGCATGTCCGTGACCATGCCATGGCGATCGAAACCGTTCTGAAAAATGCGAACCCCGGTTCGATCTATAATATCGGCGGAAATAACGAATGGAAAAATATCGACATCGTCAATCTGGTTTGTGACCTGCTGGATGCGCGCCTCGGCCGACCAGTCGGAGAAAGCCGCGCTTTGATAACATTTGTAAAGGATCGTCCCGGTCACGACAGGCGCTATGCCATCGATGCGTCGCGACTCAAGGCAGATCTGGGCTGGAGTCCGGCGTATACCTTTGAACAGGGAATTGCAGAAACGATTGACTGGTATCTTGCCAATCAGGACTGGACGGCTGAGGTAGCATCCGGTGCCTATCGAGAATATTACCAGAATCAGTATGGCGGAGGTGTCGCTTGATTCTGGTGGTGGGGGCAAATGGGATGCTCGGTCAGGACCTGATTGCCCTTTTGGGCGACAGGGGCAATGGCGTTGATATTGCCGATATCGACATTACATCGCCCGAATCGGTGATGGCGGTTATCGGAGACCTGAAGCCGGAAGTTGTAATTAATTGTGCCGCATATACGGATGTGGATGGTTGCGAAAGTAATATCGAGACGGCGATGGCTGTCAACGGTGAGGGGGTAGGGTACCTTGCCATGGCGTGCCGGGACATCGGCGCTCTGCTGGTGCAGGTAAGTACCGATTACATATTCGATGGTGGCAAAGGAACTCCGTACGTTGAGGATGATGCTCCGTGTCCGCTCAGTGTTTACGGAGAATCAAAGCTGGTGGGGGAAATGAATGCCGCGTTCTGCCAGGAGCATTTGATCGTGCGGACGCAGTGGTTGTACGGACTGCATGGCAACAATTTTGTTGAAACCATGCTGCGTCTTGGAGCCGAGAGGGACGAACTGGCAGTTGTCGATGATCAGATCGGTTCGCCAACTTGGACCGTTGATTTGGCGCGGGCAATTGTAGCTTTGGTTGATGCCGGATGCCGGGGAATTTATCATGCCGCAAATGCGGAGTTTTGCTCGTGGAATGGCTTTGCCAGAGCGATCTTTGAGGAAGCAGGCCTGAACGTTTCGGTTAAGCCGATGACTACTGCGGAGTTGAACCGTCCGGCACGGCGGCCACTCTATTCAACACTGGAGTGTGGTAAATTGTCCGGCGATACCGGCTTTCGGCCGCAGCCATGGCGTAACGCGCTGCGGGAGTATTTGCAGCTTCGCACTTTGAATTCACTCTGAAGGGATCAACAATGGAACGTGGCGAACGCCCTTGGGGCACCTATACTGTTCTCGATGAGAACAGCAGTTATAAAATAAAGCGTATTGAAGTTCTGCCCGGTCAGCGTCTCTCGCTGCAGAAACATCACCATCGCAGTGAACACTGGATAGTGGTTTCCGGTACCGCTCTTGTCACCTGCGGTGACAGCCAGCAGGTCGTAAATGTCAACGAGTCGACTTTTATTCCGATCGGCCAGAACCATCGTCTCGAGAATCCGGGCAAGATACCGCTCGTGATCATTGAGGTGCAGAGCGGAGAATATCTGGGGGAAGACGACATCGTCCGCTTTAATGATGATTATAATCGCTGTGAGCATCCCGGTGTCGAGTAGCCCATTCACGCGTGCGCTGCTGTTCTTTTGTACTCTCTGTCTTCTGATCAATTGTGTTGGATGTGCTGCCTCTTCCACGACAATTATTGAAGAGGAAGTTGTTACCAATCCCAAACCGATGTACAGCTATACGTCGCTTATAATCAAGGATCTCGAACTCCGGAAGGAGTTGTATTCCGATGCTCCCGCTGCCGGAATGAGCCAGCGCGATCTCCGCTATGCGAAACTTCCCGGTGAATTGTCCGAGGACATCGAACGTTATGTCAAATCTCACCGTACGTATAAAAATATATCCCGAGACGGGAAACCGGATGCTTCGACGCTTCTGTTGACCGGAAAGTTTACGCGCCTCGGACGTTTCAAAATCTCGGTTGTAGTGAGTTTACGAGATGGTGCCACTGGTCAGGAGGTCGCCTATTTTCGCCAGACATTGTGGGATGTTCTGGACACTACCGAGTCGATAAGCCAGGTTGGACGCGAAGTCGCTGATTTTATCGACAGGATTCAGTACAAATAACTGGAGAGCCGCATGTATATTGTTATTTTGGCCGGTGGGTCGGGAACCCGATTCTGGCCGCTATCGCGGGTCGCTCGACCCAAACAGCTTATTTCGATCACCGGTGACAGAAGCATGCTGCAGCGAACGGTTGAAAGGGTATTGCCGCTTAATCCGAAGCGAATCATGATCATAACCAACCAGCTGCAGGCTGGGGAGACTGAGCGCCAGATGCAATTGTACGACTCGATTCCGATCGACGTCATTGCAGAACCTGCTGCCCGCAATACGGCTCCAGCCATCGGATTGGCCGCTGCACTTATTGCTGCCCATGACCCCTCCGGCATTATGGCAGTTCTGCCCGCGGATCATTTTATTAAAAACGAACAGAAATTGCGTGATACGCTGCTTTTTGCCGGAGAAACGGCTCGCAATGGTTACCTGGTGACATTGGGAATCTTGCCGTCTCGCCCCGAAACCGGATACGGGTATATTGAAGCGGAGATGGATAGCAATTCAGATGGGCCGTTCCCGGTGAAACGCTTTGTTGAAAAACCGCCGTTGGCTGAGGCTCTGCGCTACCTGGACGAGGGCAATTTCTTTTGGAACAGCGGCATGTTTATCTGGCGGGCCGATACGATTCTTGAGGAAATGAGCAGGCATATGCCGACGTTGCATCAAAAGCTCATGTGTCTGTTGCCTGCCGTAGAAGTTTCTGTGAAGGAGCGGATTGCCGCGCTTTATCAGGATCTTGAAAGTGTTTCCATCGATTATGGCGTGATGGAAAAATCTTCGCGGGTTAAGGTGGTGCCGGTTGAGATGGGGTGGAGTGACGTCGGGAGTTGGAGCGCCTTGCCGGAAGTAATCGAACCTGATAGTAACGGGACGGTTTGTGTCAACGCTGCCGGACATATCGCGGTTGATTCCTCTGATTGCCTGATTTATGCTGATCAGAGAATGGTTGCAACGGTTGGTGTACACAATATTGTTGTTGTCTCTACACCGGATGCCATTTTGGTCTGTGACCGCGAGCGCTGCCAGGATGTCAAAAAAGTGGTTGAGCTGTTGGGGACGGCCGGTCAGACCGCATACCTCTAATGCATGTAACAATCTGGGGATAATTTTTTTCAACCCATTGTCAACCCTCTATGTTGAATTGGTTGACTAACGAGAAGGCCTGTTTATGCAACGAACAATACAGAACGAACTTGACGATATCAGAAACCATGGACTGCTGCGGAGCACCCGGTTGATCAGCGGTCGGCAAGCGGCCCGCGTTACCTGTAACGGAAGTGAAGTCCTGTTGCTCTGTTCCAATAACTATCTGGGGTTGGCAGATCACCCGGCCCTGGCGGCAGCTTCAATAGAGGCAATACAGCGGTATGGGACGTCAAGCGGAGCCTCGCGTCTGGTGTCCGGGACCATGGAGCTGCACGAGCGCCTGGAGAGTGCTGTCGCCTCATTTAAAATGAGTGAAGCGGCACTGGTGTTCAACAGCGGCCATGCGGCAAATACCGGCATTATTCCGGCTCTGGTCGGACGTGGTGATGTAGTTTTTTCCGACAGGCTCAATCATGCCAGTATCGTTGACGGCATCCTGCTCTCCGGGGCACGCCTGGTGCGCTACCCTCATAATGATTATGAAACCCTGGCTTCTCTTATGGAAAAACATGCCAAGGGGCGCAGTCTGGTCGTCACTGATGGTGTCTTCAGCATGGATGGCGATATTGCGCTGTTGGATGAGCTGGTTACACTCAAACAGAGGCATGGAGCGCTGCTTATGGTCGATGATGCCCATGGCAGCGGTGTGCTGGGAGAACGGGGACGTGGAAGCGCCGAGTTGCTTGGTGTCGGTAGTGATGTCGATATCCAGATGGGAACGTTTGGCAAGGCGCTGGGAAGTTTTGGGGCATATGTCGCTGTCTCACTTGAATTACGGGATTTGCTTATTAATCGCGCCCGCAGTTTCATTTTCTCAACGTCGTTGCCTCCTTCGGTACTGGCCGCTTCGCTGGCAGCCGTCGAGCTGGTGCAGACACCGGAGGGGGATGGATTGCGCGAGAAACTGTCTGCCAATACCTGCTTCTTCAGGAACAGCCTGGCAGAAGCAGGTTTCAGGATACCGGACGGTTCGACCCAGATTGTGCCGATTGTTATCGGTTCGGCGGCTACCACCATGCAGTTTTCAGAGGCGCTTCTGGCTGATGGCATCTTTGCCCAGGGAATACGTCCACCAACGGTTCCGGCTGGAACCAGCCGTCTTCGTTTTACCCTGATGGCAACGCATACGCACTCCGATCTTGCTGGTGCAGTTGAACGTATCTGCCACGTTGGTCGGCACCTTGGGGTTGTGTGATGCCGTGGTATGAGAACCGTTGCGGGGAACAGTTATGGTATGAAGATTACGGGGCAGGGTGCCCGGTTGTGCTGGTACATGGCTGGTGCATGTCATCTGCCGTCTGGAAGTATCAATACGATGAGCTTTCGGCCTCATTACGGCTCCTGGCGCCTGATCTGCGCGGCCATGGTCGCTCCCGAGGAGTATCCGGTTGCCTGGATTTCGACACTTTTGCCGGTGATCTTGTCGATATGTTCGAGGCGCTGAATCTTTCGAAGGTCGTTTTGCTCGGGTGGTCCATGGGAGCGCAAATTGTGCTTAAATCTTACGCAGAGCTGTCAAGCAGGCTTGCTGGCATGGTATTGGTCTCTGCAAC
>JBAYTT010000115.1:0-12508 GCA_041675485.1 Pelobacteraceae bacterium
CAGCATTCTTCCCGATATAGCGTTCCCACCCGGGATTTTTTCCCGCATAAGAGGTGTCATGGCCATCTTTCGGAATAAATGTGGGCAATGCCGGTGCCATCGCCGGCGGCGAAACAGGGGGCGGAACCGGCTTTGGTGCAGGAAGCGCAACCGGTGCGGTTACCTGCGCCTGTTTCGGTCCTGATGACGGGATAAACCGCTGCTTCAGAGAGTTTACCATCTGCGGTTTTTGTTTGACAAGGTACCAGAATCCGGCAGCGCACAAGACGCAAACAAGTACGGCGATAACAGTGCGCCTCATAAACAGAGACTCGGATCGGTAGTTCTCTTCAAAGGCCATCAACAGATCTTCAGGAATATGTTCTTCTGCCTGCGGTGCATTCTGACTGATTCGAAATTCCGCGGCAGGTGGCGTTGGAGGAGCAGTGGCCGGTGCTTGTTTCCTGGGAGAGGTAACTGCCGACTTTTTTAATGGAGGTTTGACCGGAGTAGTTTCCACTGGTGCCGGTTGCTCCGAAACAACAGGAGTTGGCAGCGCAGATTCTCCCGCTTCGAGTTTCCGGGAACCGTCCAAAACAACTTCCGGCGTATCAACTAAAGAAGGTGCCGCTACCTCGCCTTTGTCCTGGCGTGCTTTGCCAGCCTCCATAAGAAGCAGTTCCACCAGATCATCGTTGATAGATTGTGCCCTGTCGAACTCGGCGGTTTCGGAAACATGTTCAGATTCCCGCGGGGTTTCAGATTGAACGGCGGTTGACAATTTCCCCGAGACGGTGCGAGGGGTTGAGGTATCAGAAGGGCGATCATCGGCAATTGAAAAGCCCGATGTTTCAAGATCTGACAAAAAATCATCGACAAGCTTATCGGCATCCTCACGTGAATCTTCCGGAACGGCAACGGAGGACCTGACTGAAGCCGCCGATCGTTTCGGTGGAATATAAATTTTCCCCCACTGGTCACCAAGCAGGGATTTGAGCGTGTTTTTTATCTGTTCTGCAACTGCGTCATTCGACTGGCCCAAATCAACGATATGTTCATACAACCCGTTGATCGTTCTCGCCTTGTCGTTGCCTGTATGAAGAAGTATGAATGTCGGAGCACTGCTGCCGAGCAACATCTGAATATGACGGGCAACGCTCTCACCGGTGACGCCTCCAATCTGATCCTGAATACAGACCGTCGCCGGACGTTTTTCAAAAACGTCCTTCAATCCATGATCGAAATCAGTTACGACATCAATAATAACCTTGAGAACAGGCTGAAGGACACTTTTGATGTACTCGACCTTTGGACTGTCTGATATAAATAGCAGGTTAAGCATGAACGCCCTTTAAATTAAAGTGACTGTTTATGTACACGGACCGATATTAATTGTCAACAGCAATGGGAAGCAAATTCAGCAATAACGCGCCATCAGTTCCTATGTATAAATGCCCTGTTCAAAATCATTTCCTGCTGTTCTGCATGAATATGATGAGCCCCCACAGCCGGACAGGAATCTTCCGGGCGACCTATATACTCGACAGAGGCGGATATTTCCCTGAAATGCCGATCGATATAATGCCAGGCACCCATATTTTCCGGTTCCTCCTGAACCCAGAACAGCCGACAATCTGCCCCGCACAGATCAATGACACTCTGTACGGCACCTCGATCGAGCGGATATAGCTGCTCGATCCGCACGATTACGGTGTCGTCAACTTCCCTCCTGGTGCGCTCTTCTTCCAGTTCGTAGTATATTTTACCGCTGCAGAACAGGACCTGTCGAGCGGAAGAAGGGTCGCCGCTGGAAATAATGCAGGTTTGAAATGTGCCTGAACAGCATTCTGCAACAGTAGAACTGCAGCTCGGATGCCGCAGCAGACTTTTCGGAGTAAACACCACCAAAGGCTTTCGAAATGATTGCAGCATCTGCCGCCTGAGCAGGTGGAACATCTGTGCCGGCGTCGATGGGCAGGCCACGATCATGTTTTCTGACGCGCAGAGCTGCAGATAGCGCTCGATGCGGGCGCTTGAATGTTCCGCCCCCTGACCTTCATAACCATGGGGAAGCAGCAGAACCAAGCCGGAGGCACGATTCCATTTTGTTTCGCCACTGGCTATAAATTGATCGATGACAACCTGGGCGCCATTGGCAAAATCGCCAAACTGGGCTTCCCAAAGCGTGAGGGTCTTCGGGGTTTCCAATGAATAGCCATATTCAAAGCCAAGCACACCAAACTCGGAAAGCAGGCTGTTCCATGCCTGGAAAAGTGCACCATCGCGAACGACGGCCTCCAGCGGCGTATAGCTGCTCTCATCATGGCTGTCGATAACAACGCAATGGCGGTGATTAAACGTCCCACGCCGCGAATCCTGTCCGGAAATCCGAACTGAGTACCCCTGGTCAAGTAACGTTGCATACGCGAGCGTTTCGGCATTCCCCCAATCGATCCCACTTCCTTTCAGAACAGCTTCAAACCGTTTCTGCATCAGAGTAGCAATTTTTGCGTGCGGTATAAAACCGGACGGGAGAGCAGCCAGGCGTCTGGCAATTGTTATCAGTTTCTCTGCTGAGACAGCGGTCTCGACAGGGATGTCACTGTAACGCGTGCTGATAGCGCTCCACCGGTCGGAGAAACCGACAGCGGTCTCCGCGGGAGATTTGCTGAAAGAGGATTCCAGTGCTTCATTGACACGCCGCTCAACCTGCTCCAAGGTATCCTGGCCAATCCCGTCTTCTTCAGCCAAAACAGCTGCATAGATACGGTTTACCGAAGGTCTGGCGGCAATCTGCCGATACATCTGCGGTTGGGTGAATGCTGGTTCGTCCCCTTCATTATGGCCATGGCGGCGGTAGCATATCAGCTCGATCACAACATCACGACGGAAGGCACGGCGATATGCCATCGCAAGATCAACAGTGTGCAACGCAGACTCCGGTGCTTCCCCCTGAACGTGAAAAATCGGGCAGGAAAGCATTTTGGCAATGTCCGTGGCATAACAGGTTGAACGGGCATCCCTGGGAAGAGTCGTAAATCCGATCTGATTGTTGAGTACAACATGAATCGTCCCGCCGGTTCCGTAGCCGTCCAATTGGGACATATTCAAAACTTCCATGACGCTTCCCTGCCCTGCAAAGGCAGCATCGCCATGAATAAGCACCGGCAGCACGCGTCCGGCGGAATCAGTTCCATATCGATCCTGTCTGGCGCGACTTTTCCCCTCAACCACGGCATTTACCGCTTCAAGATGGCTCGGATTTGCAGCAATTGTCACATGAACCTGATGGCCATCCAGGTCAATGTCACACGAATGCCCTTTATGATATTTCACATCGCCATCGCCCATAAAACCGGGTAAACCGTTCTCCATAAATTCGGCAAAGAGTGTCTCGTACGGCTTTCGCAAAATATGGGCCAGAACATTCAACCTACCCCGGTGCGACATCCCCATCACGACATCACTGACTCCGGCTTCAGGACAGCAGCGTATAATCCGATCCAGAACCGGAATCAGGATTTCGCCACCTTCAAGCGAAAATCGTTTCTGACCGACAAATCTACGATGCAAAAAAAGCTCAAAAAGAGCAGCTTGATGAAGCTTCTCCAAAACATGCAATTTTTCATCAACCGAAAAAGCCGGGTGATTTCGACACGACTCCATGCGGTCAATCAACCATTGGCGCTCGGCAGGCTCCTGAATATGCATGAATTCAACGCCCATCTCCCGGCAATAGGTTTCGCGCATGGTATCCAGAACCTCACGTAGCGTTGCGCGCGGTTTCAGAAAGCGACGGCAGGCAAAATATTTATCGAGATCGTTTGTATCGAGTCCGAAGTTTGAGAGTTCAAGAAGAGGGTGAAAAAGCTGACAGGGAGAGAGGGGATCGGTACATGCCAGAAGATGCCCGATGGAACGATAACGATAGATAAGCGATTGAACGCCGGACAGCTTCAATGCCGACTGTTCATTAAACCCCTCATCGTTGAATGATGTACGATCCGAGCCGAGCTCAAAACCCGAGAAAAAGAGCCGCCATTCTTCCGGCACGGAATCGGTTGAACGCTGCCACTCACGGTAGAGCGCATCAAGCCATTCTCCCGACATGGCAGCCAGAAAATTTCCATCCATCATCGTATCCCCGTTATTGCAGAAAACATTTCAGGTATCCGCCTTCTTCAACAAGTCGCGCACCGTTACCCCCTCAAGGCACACTCTGCTGCCGTCCCACCCCTGTCGCACGACATCTTCAGCAAGTTGCATAACGGGAGACTGGTTCTGAAGGGGCAAAATACCGCGCAATGCCCCGATAAACTCACTAACCCTCACTTCAGAGGAGTCGCGCGCCGGAAGCCAACCGGCGTCGTTTCCCGAGGTTTCGACAAGATACCCCAGCCGATCCAGTTCGTCAAAGATGGTTTCAAGAGGAAGCAACGCAACATTCAGTTCATCAGCCAGTAACTGTGCGGACGGGGGGGCACCTCCCCTTTGAAAGTGGAGATTTACCTGGACGAGAAGAGCAAGGGCAAGTTGTTCATGAGCAGAAGGCGTCAGTTGAATAACGCCGCTTCCGGGGAGGACATGGCCACGGTGTTGATGGGCAAAGACAATTTCGAGACCGAAAAGCACAATCAGCCAACTCGTATAAATCCAGACCAGAAAGATCGGAACCGCCGCCAGGGTGCCATAGATAGCATTGTAGTTGGCAACCCCGACCTGAAAATGAAAGTAGCCCCACTGCGCCAGCTCCCACGCGGTACCGGCAATTATCCCTCCCGTCACGGCGGAAGCAAAGCGGATCCGGGTGTTGGGTATGAATATGTACAGAAAAACCATGGCAATCCAGACCGTGAGATACGGTAAAAAGCGAAACAGCTGCAGGATCGCATCGCCCAGATAGGTATTCTGTATTAGCCACTGCAACATCCACTGGCTCTGTAAAGAGGATGTCATACTGGTCGCTGCAAGCAGCAGGATCGGGCCTACGACCACAACACTGAGGTAATCACTGAAACGTCTCTGCACCGAACGGGTCTCTCGCACTCCCCAGACAGCGTTGAATGCCTCCTCAATGTTTCCCATCAGCGAGATGACCGTCAGGACCAGAACAACAAGGCCAACAGCCCCCATTGATTTCACATTGGTGTTATTCACATAGGCGATAATACGGGAGATCGTTTCCTCGGAGTCGCCGGCGATTTGTTGCAGTATCGGCTCCAGGGCATTTTGCGCACCGAGACCTTTGAGTACGGAAAAGGCAATTGCAAGAAAAGGAACGAGCGAAAGGACGGTGGTATAGGTGAGTGCAGCGGCACGCAGGTGCCCCTGGTGAGAGGAGAAACTGACTGAAATGGAGTAGATGCACTGGAAAACCGCGAACAAGCGACCTTTCAGACCGCTCCAATCCTCGGGAGTTTTTGTTTGCAACAGATCGGGAATGTCCGGATTCTGCATGGCGCGCCTCACTTCAGATCACGTAACGGAAATTCTCAAATGGTAATCGTTTCTCCCGGGCGAAGCGGACGCTGCTCATCTCTCTCCGGAGTCTGCATCGAAGTGGTAAGCAGATAAAAAAAGAGGAACACAAGGACCGATATGCCGATAAATACCGGCAGGATGCGCACCTGTGCATCATTTTTAAGCGGTGACAGTGCAAAGCCGAAAGCCGCCATCACTACGCCATAGCCACCGATCGCAGCGGCCCAGAACATTCCGAGACGATAAATCCGGCTCTCGGCGCCTAATGACAACGAAAACAGGTCCGAGAGCTGCACGTGATAAAAGCTCGCCAGAACAATCAGAATCAAAGCCGCCATAACGAGGCGCATACCATTTCTGACGGTACGTTTACGCACTGCTACCCTCCTTGGCCACCGCACCATGAGACATCGCCAAGCCCGACCCGCAAAACTTCCGGAACAAGACCGATCAAACTCACGACAGAACTGACGTCTGTTGCCAGAATACCTCCATCAATGACAAAGTCGAGCTGAGTTCCAAATGTATCGGCAATTACACGGGGGTCTCCCTCCGGTTCTTCACCGGAAAGATTGGCACTGGTTGTTATGATAGGGTTGCCCAATGCGGTCACGAGATCAATACAAATCTTATTGTCGGGAATGCGGATACCGACCGTTTTCTGGCGGGTCAACAACAGGTCGGGAACTTCACGTGTTGCTTCGAAGACAAACGTATATGGCCCGGGCAGATACCGTTTAATTATCTTGAAAGCTGCGTTGCTGACCTTGGCGTACCGGGAAATCTCCGACAGGGACGAACAGATCACCGAGAACGGCTTGCGGCGATCACGCTGTTTCATCAGATAGATTCTTTCGATGCTTTTCTTACAGAAGATCGAACAGCCGATGCCATAGGTCGTATCGGTCGGATAGGCGATTACCCTGCCCTCCTTAAGACTGTCGACAACTCGTGAAATCTGGCGCGGCTGAGGATAATCGGGGTTGATTTCCAGTATCATGGCGTTATTCCCTGCGTTTGGATCGTATCTAACGTTTCATCAGAAGTCTCAAAAAGTTCTTCCAGTTCGAAAACGCCGTCCGGAAAAGCCTCTGATCCCTGATGCGGAATGTCCTGAACATCGCGCAATTTACGTTCAATGACCCGGGTTCGGATAGAGGCCTGATCAATATGATTGCCCGCCTCCACCAGTTTTTTACGGGTTTTTTCCAGAATCGTACCGAATTTCGAGAATTCCGTGCGCACAGCACCCAACAGGTTCCAGACTTCGGAGGAGCGCTTTTCAATGGCAAGCGTCCTGAACCCCATTTGCAGACTGTTCAAGAGCGCAGCCAGGGTGGTCGGACCGGCCACCATGACTTTGAGATCACGCTGCAGGGCTTCGAACAGTCCCGGCAGGCGCAGCACTTCGGCATACAGCCCCTCGGTCGGCAGGAACATGACACCAAAATCGGTGGTATGAGGCGGATCCAGATACTTATCGCGAATGGCTCTGGCCATCTCACGCACCGAACGGTCAAGCTGCTTTCTTGATTCCGCGGCAGCAACACTATCGGCGACATCCAGCGCCTCCACCAGCCGCAGGTAATCTTCCTGGGGAAACTTGGCATCAAGAGGAAGCCAGACCATGCCGTCAGTTGTGCCATCGCGCCCCGGCAGTTTCAGGGCAAATTCAACCCGCTGCCCGCTCCCCTTCCTGGTTTCAACATTTGACTCATATTGCCCGGGGGCCAGGATCTGTTCCAATAAACTGCCGAGCTGTATTTCACCGAACGTGCCGCGCGTCTTTACGTTTGTCAGTACTTTTTTCAGATCCCCGACTCCGTTGGCAAGGGTCTGCATTTCTCCCAATCCCCGCTGCACAAGTTCGAGGCGCTCACTGACCAGCTTGAATGACTCACCCAGGCGTTTTTCAAGCGTATCGTGCAGCTTTTCATCAACGGTAGCCCGCATCTGTTCGAGCTTACGGGAATTATCTTCCTGGATCAGCTTGAGTCGGGCATCGACCCCTTCCCGTAATTTATCAAGCCGCACTTCGTTGCTGGATGTAAGTTCCTTCAATTGGGCGGCAAACAGTTCCAGCTGGTTTTTCTGCAGACCGGCTATATCACTCATCCGCTTCGACAATGAATCACCCAGCACCGTTATGCTTCCGGTCATTTCTTCGCGGGAGCGACGGAAACCTGCGTGAGCTTCCTCGCGACCGCGCGCAAGCTCCTCCCTCAGAATCCGTTCATGCCGTTCGAGCAGCTTTTCAATTCCATCAAATTTATTCCGCAAATCACTATGTTCAGCTACCCCGCGTCTGCCTCTGATAAACAGAGCGCACAGAAGCCCCAAACAGGCCAGGAGGAGCAGAATTGTACCGTATGCCATTACGTCAGTCATGTCGGAAATTAAGCGTGCATCACATTTGACGGACGTATCAGGGCCTCGGCGGGTATACCGAGCTTGTCGTGAAGATTACGAATCATGGTAAGTGTGAGCCCACGCCTGTGGTTGAAAATCTCAGAGACTCTGGCACGACTTCCCATGAGCGGCGCCAGATCCTGTCGTGTAATGCCTCGGCTCTCCATCCAGTATTTTATCGCCTCAACAGGATCAGGTGATGGAATGGAATAATGGGTCTTTTCATACACCTCCAGAAGTGTGGTCAAAACATCCCGTCGATCACCATCAGCTGTATCCGGAGCGGCGTCGAACAAACGTTCAACCTCGTTCAAAGTCGCTTTATAATCATCTTCGCTTTTTATCGGTCTGATCTCCATAGTAGTTTCTCCTTTATATCAGCGTTGCATCAACCCGGTCATATTCGCTATGCGTACCGATAAAACGTATATATGCAATTCCGAATCGGTTGTTTAAGCCTGATCTCAAAAAGCAGTCTGCTTTCGTTTTTTAGTTATTTGGCATACTTCTTTTGCTGGAAGGTAGGATGAACTCATTTCTGCAAGGAGATCAGGATGCCTTTCCACTAACCGCAAAAGTTTAACCAAAGGATTCGGTGGCCTGGTCTCACCTCGCTCGTACCTGGAGAAGGCAACTTTACCAATGCCAACTACTTCTGAAAGTTCGGTTTGTGTGAGTTTAAGGTTCTTACGGATACGCCGAATATCAGCGCCCACATCACCTTTCACTGCTCGAATAATCGCCGTTTGCGCTTCGGTATAACGAAGATAGCTTTCTTCATCCCATATTCCCTCGCCGCATACAGGACAAAAATATCCTTTCATTGAATGCAATGTTAAGGATTGACCACTGTAGGTAAGGGTTTCATCCTGGATTTTGGTAACCATTTCTAAATTGCCACAAGCTGGACATTTCATTGTTCTACCTCACTTTGCCTTGAACTGGATAACCGGAGGACGACCATCCGCATAGGCGGTAATCTTTATGTAAACTGCTACTCCATCTTCAGTAGCACCGTGGTATACATCCTGCCAGTCTCTGTGGTCCGCATGGGTGGTCATTGACTTGTAAAAATAGCGGCGGGAAAGCGAAAGAACCACGAGCCGCATCTCTGGTTCCGCCAAACCAAGCTCAAGACCGCCACGCAAGGCTGTTGCTGTGAAAGGTCGGCTTGCTTGATCAGCCACAATTATTTGTACTGCGGTTAAGTCATAATGAGGCGTACGCTTTTCCATATGGGTCAATACTATCCAATCTGGATAAATTAGTCAATTTGATAAGAGTTTATTGCCTAGCTGCTCGGCCGGTGACCCGGCGCAGGATTATCGCGACCGAACCCACTGGTCTCGTTGGGAATCTATTTTCTTTTTTCCACTTTCAATAGCAGCCCCCTGATATGGTCCCACCGACCTCCCGGTACTTAGGTCGCAACAATTTTGACTGAGTATGAGTTGCCAGATTTTATGCACTGGGAGAAAGTCACGTTTGCACCATTTTTTCTAACTGACTCCTCAACACGTGCCTTGTAAGCATCAGAAATAGAGCACCCAAAGATGATACCCGTAAGAGATTCGAGAGGGTACTTTACTACCCGTCCGAGATCCCTCCCGTCTTCTGTTTCAGCGTTTCTTAGGAGACGCACCTCCTTTTCATACTTCCAGTGGTTCGATTTTGTGAGAACAAAGGTCCGTGCCATTTCTTCAAGATCAGAACGTACGAATTCAGTAAACGTTGGATATTCTTTACGATATCTGACCCGCGAGCAGTAGTATGATTTCTTGAGGACATCAGAATCAAATTCAAGGCAAAAGCCCCTGTGGCTATCTCCATAGTGCGCCCACATCAAGATATCGTCTGGCTTTTCAGAAAGACAAACTATGCCCAGCCTGCGGCTCTGTTTTTCGAGAATTTCACTCCATATTGCACCCTGTTCCGTAATTTTTTCTCGGCTCCGGTGTTCACCAGCACGAATGACCTTCTCCACGGCCTGTTTTCGCTCTTGTTCCGTTAGATGTGGTTCTTTGTTAATAAGATAATTGGAAAGGAATATCCGCCAATCTGAATTTCTCGCGCCATGGAAGGTAAATAAATTTTTACAGTCAAACGGATCGTTGAAGCCAGATGGTGATGCAAAGAAAAATTCATTGGCCTCGATTCCTGCAATGCTCATATCGGTTACAGATCTGTACCTATATAACTTTTTCAACGTCACTCCTGTCATCTCCAATCATATTTTAGGCCAACTCGCTGTTCTCACTCGCTTAACAATTCCAATCTGAAACGCTTTTCGCCAGGTTGCAGAACGTAGATTGGGCAAAGCAGAGCGTGCCCAACATGGGCGCCGATTTCGTTGAGCACGCTCCGCTTAGCCCAACCTACAGTTTACTTGCCAACTATTTATCCAATGTCCGTCCTTGTCCGCCCCGACCCGCTTGAGAGTGCCTGCAGTCAGAGTAGATATGGTCACTCTTCACCGAAACGAGTCTTATATATTTCTTCCATGGTGTCAGAAATAAACCTCAGCGGATTCTTGTTAAAATACTCAGGCCAGCCTTCAGGGCCTTTGTTGTAATCGTAGCAATAGCGCCCCGGCATGACATAAGACCTAACGTAACCAGGCTCGGAATCCAATATTCCGTCAATTTGGACCTCAGAGTCTCCAAGTCTTGTTGAAGTCGGCAGCGAAAGATTCTCTTTCTTTTCATACATTGTGCTGATATGGAAATTCTTCAAGGTTTCCCTATCATGTCTCGCTTCCACAATATAAACATCATCGCGGTTGAGTGGCATTTTTGTACCTATTTCATAAGCTGCTATTTCAATGAATCGCTGATGTAAGAGGAGGAAGGCATCCAAGATTCCTGCTGATTTAAGGGTATTATATTTTTGTTTATGCTCTTTAACTGCACTAACAAAGTCTTCATCAAAAAGATCTTCAGGGAGAGAGAGGTTCACACCATAACCAGCTTTATAATCATATTCAATGTCTTCAGCTACCGACAAGGCCACCTCTGGGTCGGTAGATTCAACTATTTTTTTATACTTTTCATAGATCTCTTCGATTTCCCAAAGCGCTTTTTGTGCCTTCTTCTTCATCTTGACGAACTCAGTTGGTATGTGCCCCCACCAATTGTCTATTGGTTCAAGAAATACCGGATCTATTCGCTTCAGGTCTGCATCTATTGACGGTAGTGCCCATGACATGAAGAATCGGTTTTTCTCGAAATCAGCCATTTCGATTGCTCTTTCAATCCGGTCAAGAACATGAGTAGCTGATATGACTTTGAATTTTTCGCTTTGTAGCAGAATCCGCCCTGGGATGACAAATTTACCTTCATGAGTGTGACCATCTTTTGCGATATCGAAAGCCTCTATAACTTCGGTGGCTGAAAGGACATACATATCGGCATTATTTTCAAAGCCGGTGTGACAGACCAAAAAAAATTCATTTCTTGGCGTGTCGGATTTATCAAGCAGATATTCCTTGTGAATATATTGGGTTGTAGTTATGTCGGAAAAAAATTTGACCTGAACAACTCCGAAACGAGGTGGCTTAGGATCTAATAGGTTAGCCGCAGTGATTTTTCTTTGAATTATAAAATCAGCCCCATCTATATCCACGGACCGCTCAAGAATCCAAAACCTGTCCATCAGAAAAGCTTTTGATCTTGCCTCTCCGATAGCTCCGTTGTCCATTCTCTTTAACCAAGCCGGCGTTTCAACGGCTGTCATTTTAGTTCCTTTCTTCCATATAACTCGCTGTTGACCTTTTCACGCGCGCATTCGCGTAAAAAGGTCAACCACACAAATAGAATATCTATTCCGGCTCTGTTCTCACTCGCTTAGAAAACATAATAAAAAACATACGGGGTCTGCCCTTGACATCGAGGAATAGGCGGATGGATGTTTCAAGTTGAACAAAAGCGATAATGAACTTATGAATTTTCACCGTATTCTCCTACTGAGTAATTCCGCTCATCATCTTCAGAAACGGCTAGTTGCTTTATAAGGTCAGTGAAAATTCAAGTCCTTGTTGATATTGTGCCATTATAAAACCTTCCTTGGTTTGGGGGCATCACTGAAGAACAAAAGGTAGATCGTTTACATAGGTGTGCTAAGAGCCTTACTAAAATCTGGGTGTTTTATGATGAGACTGTAAAAATCTTGAAGTGCTGAATTTAATGCTTGTTGTGCATTCTTATAGGCCGGGTCGAAGATAATTGCCCCTTCATAAGTGTAAATATTTTTTATGATAAAAGGTTCGTTCTGCCCAATTGTTATTTCCATCTCGGTTGTCCAGTTAGCGGTACCGACATTACAATTAACGTCAATATTTGAAATATTACCTATTAGCTCAATATTAGATTTATCCGAGTACACACCAGCTAATTTTAGTTCATCGGAAAATCCATTTTTAATAAACGATGCCATCGTAAGTCCATCAGGGATTTGTATTTCTGCACCTCTACAATATATTTTTTCATTACTGCTAGTAATTGTTCCAACTTTGATTTTGTTGGTTCTTTCGTAGATTAGTTGAAATTGGTTGAAGCCTAAGTCCAGTACTGCTCTTTCAAAATAGTATATTTGCACCGGATCAAGCCGTTTTCTGATAGGTTTTTGTTTCCCGACAAATTCC
>JBAYTT010000116.1:0-12214 GCA_041675485.1 Pelobacteraceae bacterium
CCAGTAAGATGTTTTTCATTTTAAACCTCAGTTGAATTAGATGGTGCCGATGGCTGACATTGGTACGTTGGAAATAAGTTTCTGCGGTAAACGCACCTATCCTATTTATCCGGATCAGGACAGCACGGCAAAAGAATGACAAATTCGCTTCCTTGTTCTGTACCACATTCTGCCCAGATCATGCCATGAAAACTCTCAATGGCTAATTTGCAATATGCCAGTCCCAGTCCTGCTCCGCCACGTTCCCGCCCTGCTTTACGGGTGAACTGGGTATACCGGTCAAATATCCGATCCAGTTCGTCCGGGAGAATTCCGTTGCCGGTATCACGAACAGCCAATCTCACAAAACAACCCATTTCAAAAAAATCCGGTGCAACCGGTACATAGGCTGGTATTTTAAGCGTGCGAACCTCATCTTCAGGGATAGTGCGGCAGGAAACGGTTATCTCCCCTCCTTCCGGAGTGAATTTCAGAGCGTTGCCAAGCAGATTCCCAAGGACCCTGGTAAATGCGTTCTTGTCAACCGAGATCTCGGAGATCCCCGGTTCCAAATCGACTGTAAGTTTAATGCCGTCATGGCGGGCAGGTCGGGCAAATTGACTGGCAACTTTGTCGATCAGTTCATAGGCGTTGTAAGGATGAATAGCCATTTGAATTTTTCCCGCTTCGAATTTTCTGATATCGAGAAGGTTGTCGATCATGATGACTACTTCATTGCAGCTGTCGATAGCAGATTGAAGATATTCTTCCTGCTCATTGTTGACCGTGCCGAGGCACCCTTCGCGGATGATGTCGATTGAACCAATTACTGCGGTCAAAGGGTTTTTCATGTCATGCGAGAGCATCAGAATGAAGTCTTCTTTTTCCTGCTGCAACTGCCGTTTTTCTATTCGTTCCCGTCTGTGAGCGCGAGCCCGCTCTATCCTCTGATGTATGTCCTCAAGGGAAAACGGTTTGGAAATATAATCTTCTGCGCCATTTCTCATACACTCTACGGCAAGGTCTTCGCTGCCGTGCCCACTCATCATGATAACTGCGGCGTCACTGCCTGCATCCTGGATACGCTTCAGGACCATTACGCCATCAAGTCCCGGCATATTTATGTCGAGCAGGACAACCGTGTAGCCTTTTTCCTTTTCGAGCATGTCAAGCGCGGCTACACCACTTGAAGCAAGCGCGCAAGCATATCCCTCATCGTCCAGGAACTGTTTAAGAGCCAGACCGATTTCCTGCTCATCATCAACAATGAGGATCTTATCTAATACGTTCGTTAGCATTGGTTTCGCTCTTTTCCGATGGTGGACAAGAATGTTTCAGCCAGGATCAGATCTTCAGGAGTCGTGATTTTAATATTGCGATAATCACCGGGAATGATGTGCACTTTTCCTCCAGTGCGTTCAATCAGGGATGCGTCATCCGTTCCGGCGAAATTGTCAGATTCGGCAGACAGATGGGCCGCGTAAATTTTTCCAAAACGGAATGACTGCGGCGTTTGGGCCAGCCACAATGATTCTCTGGGCGGTGTATCGCAGACGATACCGTTATGAACACGCTTGACAGTGTCCTTAACAGGGACCGCCACCAGGGCGCCGTCATGAAGCCTGGCTGTTGATATGGAATCGCTCAGGAGATCTTCCGTAATCAGCGGCCTGACACCATCGTGAATCAGGACAACATCATCATCTGATACGTAATTGCGCATTGCTTTCAAGGCATTCATGACCGAGTTTTGCCGCTCCTGACCTCCCGGTACGATTGCCGCGACCTTCCTGAAACCAAAAGCCTCAATTACATGTTGTCGGCAATAGGGGATCTCATCGGCAGGAATTACCAGATAAATGGCGTCAATCAAGGGAGAGTTCTCGAAAACCGAAATGGTATGTGCAACAATCGGCATTCCATTCAACTGCAGATATTGCTTGTTGATTGAAGCTCCCATGCGCTTGCCCATTCCGGCTGCCGGTATCAGTGCTATGGATTTGGATGCGGTCATTAACAATCTCTCCGCAAAAAGTATAGCAGTTTCCTAGAGGGATGCAACCTCTGTATTCGAGGCAGGTTCAGTTTTTGCCGGGTGTTGTGCCGTTCATAAGTACCCTGCCGCCATATTCGGCATTCTGGCGGACAAGTGTTTCAGCCAGATCCGCGTCTTTTTTCCGGAAGGCCTCGATAATTTTCTCGTGTTCCTGCACCGAGACCTCCATCCGCCCCGGGAGACTTAACGATGTAAAACGCAGTCGCTGAAATTTGGTTACCAGACCGGCAATCAATTCATGCAATTTTTCGTTGTCGGCTGCCTTGATGAACAGTTCATGAAAGTCACTGTGAATTTTGAAAAAGTGCTTGATATCGCCTATTCGTGCCAGTTCAGAAAGTTTGTCATTTATTGTCTGAAGTCGATCAAGATCTTTCTTGCCCAGCTTTTCACATGCCCGGCGAGCAGCATATCCCTCCATGATGCTCTTAATGGCGTAGAACTCTTCGACATCCTTTGGGCTGAATTCGCTGACAACGGCACCGCGGCGGGGAATCACCGTCAAGTACCCTTCTGATTCCAATTGCCGGAACGCTTCCCGGATAGGGGTCCTGCTGATTCCATAGCGCTCGGCCAGTTCGGGTTCAGAGACCCGGCTGCCAGCCTTGAGATTGCCGGATACAATCGCATCACGGATGTTTTCGAGTATTTTTTCGCGTAGTGTCAGGTGTTTTTCCAACGGTTTTTTCATGATTGGGTATAACTCCAGAGAGAAATTTTGCAACATTGTATACAGTATGCAAGGTTTGTCAATTATAACACGCTTTGTTTGGGGTAATTCCAGAACATGGAAGTATAAACTTCAATGAGAGCTCATTTGTCATCAGCTCCTAAAGACAAAAGAAAGTAACTTGTTTTTTTGCGCCCTTGCAGGTAATCTGCTCCGATTATGGATCCGGTGCGACATCTTAAAATTTCGTTTTTTGTGCTTCTGATGCTTATCTCGGGTGGGACGACTGGCTACATGTCCATCGAGGGATGGCGTCTGCTCGATGCTGTCTATATGACGGTTATTACCTTGGGAACAGTTGGCTTCAGGGAGGTTCACGATCTTTCTGATGGTGGCAAGCTGTTCACTATGGGCCTAATCGTAGTTGGCGTCAGTGTGTTGGGCTATATCGTCGGAAGTCTGGCCCAGATAATGTTCGAGGGGCAGATTCAGAGGATCATGGGGAGGAAAAAAGTGGAAAAACAGATTGAAGCGCTTTCAAACCACTATATCATTTGCGGCTTTGGCCGGATTGGTTCGCTGATATGCAAAGAGTTCAAGGCAAACGGGCTGAAGTTTGTAATCATTGAAAAAAGTGTCGATGCAACTGAGCGGCTTCAAGAGGATGGCTACCTGTATATGAAAGGAGATGCCACTCTCGATGAAACGCTGCTCAAGGCTGGAATCAACAGGGCCAAGGGGCTTATTTCGGTTGTCACTTCCGACACGGAAAATGTATATATCACCCTGACGGCACGTGGTCTCAATCCTGACCTTTACATCATGTCCCGTTCCGGTGAAGAAGGTTCGGATATCAAGCTTAAGCGGGCCGGTGCCAACAAGGTCGTTTCGCCGTATACCATCGGTGGCAACCGTATGGCGCAATCTATATTACGCCCGAACGTGGTTGATTTTATCGAAATTGCTACCGGTCACGAACACCTGGAATTGCAGATGGAGGAAATCAATATCCCGGCTCATTCGGCTTTTGTCGGGGAAACGCTCGTCACCTCCGGATTCCGCAAGGAGATCGGCGTCATTATTGTCGGCATAAAAAAGGGTCACGGAAAGATGGTTTTCAACCCGCATTCCCAGACAAAGATTGAAGAACATGATACGCTGATCGTGCTTGGAGATCCCAATTCCATTCACAAACTTGAAGATCTCGTTGCCCGACCGGCATCCGATGAAATAATTAAACAACACAGGAAAGAACATCATGAAAAGTAAGATCCACGCCCATGTCCCGTATGGTCGTCTGGCAGAGCATCTGGAGTATGCCATTAAGAACCGTGTCAATCCGGAGGTCTTTTTTTCCGCCGATGCGCTTGATCATCTTGTTATTGAAGAGCTCGCTTCCCTGGCAGATTCTTTGCGCGCCGCAGGCCTTAATACGACTATCCATGCACCATTTATCGATCTCAATCCGGGGGCGATTGATCCAAGTATCCGTGCTGCAAGCCGCCACCGGATTCAACAGGTCATGCAGGCTGCTGAACTTCTCCGGCCGCGGGTAATTGTTGTTCATCCCGGATATGACGACCTCCATTACGGAGATAATCGCCTGGTATGGTTGAAAAACAGTATTGATTTCTGGCAGGATTTCGTTCCCATGGCTCGCGAGCTCGGCACCATTCTGGCTGTTGAGAATATTTTTGAAAAGGAACCGTCCACAATCAAAGCGCTGCTTGAAGCGATTGATGACCCCTGTTTTCAGCACTGTTTCGACGTGGGTCACTGGAATATGTTCACGACAGTCACTCTTGAGGAGTGGTTCAGCGAACTGGGCACTTATGTGGTTGAAAGCCACATCCACGACAATCATGGTCTGAGTGACGAGCACCTGCCGGTGGGAGAGGGGGCAATCAATTTCGAGCAGTTCTTCCCGCTCTTGACCCGGTACGCCCCGGAAGCCGTATGGACGATGGAAGCCCACAACACCGAACATCTTCAGCGGGCACTGAAAAATATCCGCAACTATACTTTATAAAAAGGTACCTGCATGTCAGAAACAATATTAGTGAGTGGCGGCTGCGGTTACATCGGCAGCCATGTCGTGCGACAGCTTTCAGAATCAGGCCGCACGGTTGTTGTCTATGACAATCTTTCCACCGGATTTCGTGATGCCCTGACGCACGGTGAAGAGTTGGTCGAAGGTGAACTGGCTGATCGCGAGGGGTTGGAAGAACTCTTCCAGCGGCATCATTTTACGACCGTTCTGCATTTTGCTGCAGCTATCATTGCTCCGGAATCGGTCTCAAAACCTCTGAAATATTATGGTAACAATACCTGCAACACTCTGGGACTCCTGGAACTGTGTGTGAAATACGGCGTCAGGCAGTTCATATTTTCCAGTACTGCCGCTGTGTACGGCATTCCGGACGGTGGGGTGGCCTCTGAAGAGAGCACTCTTGCCCCGATCAACCCTTATGGTACCTCAAAACTGATGAGTGAATGGATGCTGCGTGATGTCGGTGCGGCTCATGGTATGAAGTATGTGGCGCTACGCTACTTCAATGTGGCCGGGGCCGACCCGCAGGCTCGCATGGGGCAGCGCACCCCGGAAGCAACGCATCTGATCAAGGTTGCCTGCCAGACTGCACTCGGGATGAGAGAGAGTATCAGTGTCTACGGCACTGATTATCCGACCCCGGATGGTACCGGTATTCGCGACTATATCCATATTGAAGATCTTGCCTCGGCCCATCTCAGTGCGTTGGAGTATCTTGAAAAGGGGGGCGAATCAACTGCCATGAATGTCGGTTATGGCTGTGGCAGCAGTGTCCGTCAAGTGCTGGAGGTTGTGAAAAAAGTGAGTGGGGCAGACTTTACCATTATTGAAGACGGGCGCCGACCGGGAGACCCGGCTTCGCTGGTGGCCAAAGCTGACAAAATCGGCTCATTGACCGGTTGGCGGCCACGCTACAACAATCTCGAAACAATAGTGACGGATGCCTGGCGCTGGGAAAGTAAAATGGCGGGAAGGTAACAGTTTCTGTTTTACTGTTGTTGCTTTTCCGGAAAACTCGAGAACCTTTTCAGATTGTTTTTTTTGCGTTCTATGCTACAACAACCGTCAATTCGGCGCCTTGACTATCCAGACCCTCAACGTACAGGATCATATGGACTTTACCTCTCTTTACAGCACACGGATTCAGACGACCTTCGATGATGATCAGGCTGAAATTCTTAAGACCTTTCTTGAAAAATACCCGACCAAAGACGGTTCAAAGGTCAGTCTTACAAATTATTTCAGAGGGTTGCCGATTACGTATCCGGCGACGATTCTTGGCGTCGAGCGCGGCAATATCGACCTTGATGTAAATCCGCAGCAGGCGGTTGCAATAGCAAGTGACCATTATACTCTGATTCGTAGCAGTCTTTTTCCCAATCCTATTGTTGCCCATGTTCAATACGTCAATATCAAGAGGCATGTGGCATCGGTCAATAAACTCTGCTTTGTCGAAGTGTTGGCAGAAAAGCGCGCGGCGGTGCGGTTGAGTCTGGAGCCTCCGGTGCGCGCCAAAATCATGTATGAGAATCAGGAAGTTGTCGCTTATCTGGTGGATATTTCGACTCAGGGACTCGCGTTAACCGTTGATGACTATGTTGATTTGGCAATCGGAGCGGAAATGTCGATAAAATTCATGCTGCCTGATTCGGTCCTGTTGAAGCAGACGCTGATCAAGGTGCCGGCAACGCTCGTTGATATTGTTGGGGACGCTTCGCCCTATCGTTACCGATTCAGGATATCGCCTGAAAAACACCAGGAACAGCTGATATCTCGCTACAGCTTTCAGCGCCAGGTGGAAATTATACGGGGATTGAAGGACGCACCTGAATAATGTGATTGACCTGGCGTACGCTAAAAGAGGCCCTCCCGATTCGTCGGGAGGGCCTCTTTTAATTGAGCGGTTCCTGATGGCTGCCCCGGTTATCACTGCTGTACTGATTTCTGCCATTGAATAGTCATATCACTGCGGTACCATCGTATCCGCAGAGCAGCGGTCGCACCTCAATTCCAGGAGCATGCGTGGCAGCAGCTAACGTGACCCGCTCGATCACACATTCCATGAGTGCCCGATCAAACCGGGTGGCCACGGCAATTTCGCGGGCGGTATTGGCGTGCGAAATAATGGCGATATGTTCGGGAGAGGCGTGTGCCTCTTCCGCCCATTTGCGCAGGACGGCAAGATCAAGTTCGGAGGCAGCGGCATGGGTGTTTTCGTAGCCGCAGGCTATTTTGAGCAGTTTGGCAAACTGGCATGCGATGATCGGTGCCATGAAGTTTCGTTTGGTGCATGCCCGCAGGGCATAGGCAACGTGATCTCCCATCATGATGCAGGCTTCTTCGGGGAGTTGGGGCAGATGCTGTTGTGCCGCCAGCTCACTGCTCCGCCCGGTAGAGAGAACCACTGTTTCACAACCGCAGGCTTTCGCGACGTCCAGGGCGGCATCGATGGTGTCTGTCCAGGCTTTGGCCGATATGGGGCGGACAATGCCGGTTGTGCCAAGAATCGAAAGTCCGCCGATGATTCCCAGACGGGAGTTGAGGGTTTTCTTTGCGCGTTCTTCGCCGTCGGGAATAGAGATAACAATGGTGACGGTTGAAGGTTGAATGCTGAACGCTGAAAGGACATTTCCGACAGCGTTTTCAATCATCTGGCGAGGAACCGGATTTATGGCCCATTCACCCGGCGGTATTGCCAACCCCGGCTTGGTCACTCTGCCGATGCCGTTGCCCCCTTCGATTATGACGGAACTCCCTGCCCTGGCAGGGAGATTTCGTTTCACCACTGCGTGTATTTCCGCACCGTTGGTGATATCCGGATCATCGCCGGCATCCTTGACCACGAAACAGCTCGCCTCGTTCACGGAAATCGACTGGCCGTGCAGTTTAAACGCGGCGCTGCTTCCGGACGGGAGATCGATACTGATTTCGGTAACGGGAATCTGTGACATCAGCATCACTGCCGCGCCCTTGGCTGCTGCTGCCGCACAGGCACCGGTCGTGTATCCGGATCGCAGGACTTTACTCATACCATCCTCGTCAGAAACAGGTGCCAGGCATGCAGCGTGAGAAACGAGAGCGGGATGCCGATACCGACCAGCATGCCGACCAGCTGCGGACGGAGGTTGTGATCAATGGCAATTATGCCGGCCGTAATCATCGGCGCCATGGCTGCTTCAAAGATCGTCACCCTGATCACGGTACCCGTAGCGCCGAGTATGCTGATATAGAGCAGAAAAATAAGCGCCGGGCCAAGAAGGAGTTTATAGGCCAGCCCGGAGATAAGCGGCCCCAGTTCCTGCCGCATGCCGCCGAACTGGAGCTGAAAGCCTACTGAAACCAGAGCCAGCGGGGTCAGGGTGCTGCCAAGTTTCTGCAAGATCTCAATGCTCCACTCCGGAAAAGCAACCGGTCGCAGCAGCAGAGCCAGTACCAATGCCTGAAAAGGGGGAAACAGCAGGATCTTGCGGGCCATCTGGCGCGGTGTGACATTTCCTGACGAATACAGTGCCGCAGCGAGAATACCGAGTGTGGAGAGTACCATGAAGGAACCAAGCTGATCGGCGATAATGCCGATTCCGAGAAATTCCTTGCCGAAATAGGCTTCGATCATCGGCAGACCGACAAAAGAGGTGTTGCCCAGTCCGGCGACCAGTATCAGGGCGCCGGTCGTCTCCCTGTCGAGGGAAAACAGCTTCCCGGCTAGTCCGAAGACCAGCCAGGCGCATCCGAACAGCAACCAGGCCATGCCGGCGGTAAGCAGCAGTGATGAATCGAGAGAAAGGTTGTGGATGTGCAGGACAGTCAGGGCCGGCAGCGAAATATGAATGATAAAGCCGTTCAGAGCCGCAGGAGTTGCGGCTGGAAAGCGTCCTGTTCTCCTGAGGCCGATACCTGCCAGAAGACAGATTGCCAGTAGGATGATGTTGGCCATGGCGTCTGGCTAGTGCTGCATGGCCAGGATGGCCAGTGCATTCACCACGGCGGCAGCCACGTTAGACCCCCCTTTACGCCCGATGTTGGTTATGAACGGGATGTCGTGAGTGCCAGAGGCCAACGCATTTTTACTCTCCTCAGCGCCTACGAAACCGACCGGCAGGCCAATAATAAGTGCCGGCTCAACCGCCCCGGTTTCAATGAGACGGAGCAGTTCAAAGAGCGCAGTCGGCGCGTTGCCGATCACAAAGATACGGTTGTCCGGATTGGCAACCGCTTTGCGCATGGCGGCAATAGAACGGGTGACTCCTTCGGAGTGCGCCTGTTCCGCTACATCCGGGTCGGCTACGTGGCAGGAGACCGAACATCCAAGTGTGGTCAGGCGAGGCTTGCTGATTCCGGAGAGTGCCATGTTCGTGTCGGTAACAATCCCGACGCCGCTCTGGAGCGCCGCGACCGCCTTTTCAATCACTTCCTCTGAAAGCACCATGGATTGGGCATATTCAAAATCGGCGCTGGTGTGGATCGCGCGGCGTACAACCTGCCACTCCGAGCGGGGCCAGCCGTGATCACCGGCTTCGACGTCGATGATGCGGAATGATTCCTCTTCAATCTCTTCTGGTTTCATGTTCAACGAGTCCATCAGTGCCACCCCAACCTTTCAAGTGCTTCGCCAATCCGCTCGGCCTCAATCTCCGCCAGTTTGTGGTGCGCTCCCAGGTGCCCCCCCATCTCCATGATCAGGTTGGGATATCGCTTTTTGGCCTCTTCGATCTCTTCGGGCAGGTCGTGCAGGACATGGGCTCCCATGAAAAGGAAATAAGGCATCAGTAGAATCCGTTCGGCCCCGCGAGCCACGCAGGAATCGATGCCACTCTGGATGCTTGGTTCGTGCATTTCCCGGAACGAAACTTCAACGATCTCAAAACCGGTCAGTTCCTGAACCATCTTAGCCACCTGGCGGGCGGCCTCATTTGCCTCGGCAATCCGGCTGCCGTGGGCCATCATCAAAATTGCTGTTTTCATGTGATGCTCCGTGAAGGAATAGAGTGGGTGACGCTGTGGTGATGCTTTCAGAGGAGCGGATGTCCCGTCCCTTTCAGACGGTTCAGCTGCGAGACCATGGCAAATCTCTTGTCATTGAGCACGAACTCCTCGTCCCGGATGAATGTTTCGACATATTTGACGCCGCGAAACTGGCCGAAGGAAAACTGCCCCAGAATATTGGTGGTATCCTGCTGAAGGCACTGCCCGTCATACTCCAGTTCGATCCAGGCATGGTCGAACCCTCCAGTGGGAAGATCGGCCTCTCCGATGACGACCCGTACATCCGAGGCCGGTTTCCCGAGAGCCCGGTAGAGACTGCAGAGCACGATAGCCTTGCCGAGACAGCTTGCGCGGCCTTCATTGATGACGTCACCCGCGGGCATGGCCGGCAGGGAAGGGTCGTTATCGATCCTGTCTCGTACGTACAGGTACGCATTCTCATAGCTATTGAGAGACTCTGCGAGGGTGCGGACTCGTGTGTCGTTTGGAGTAATCAGGTTACAGAGCTCCCTGGGATTATTGACGAGCATGTCATGAAAGGTAACGTTGAGATGCCATCCTCCTCTTCCTGCTATATAGCCGCACCCGAATGCAACTATCAAGGTCACAGCACCACCGGCTATCAGCCATCGAAAATCCAGTCGAAGTAAAATCTTCATTGTTTTGTTCATACAAGTCCATTCCGCAGAGGTCAGGTCTGCAGCATCTTCATTCCTGTGGTTTCGGCATCCAACCCGCGGAGTTTTTCCCAGGCCCCGCTTAGCGGTTCATTGGTATGCGTATCGCCCATACGACGGATCAGCATGGCAATGAGGCTGTCGGAAGGGGCAACATCCCCTCCGGGAGTGTCAGTGCCATGCACTCTCGGAGGGTGCCCTGAAGGGTCGAGTCCCTTGATCGGCAATCCGGGGTTCATAACTTTGTTGAAACGCTGAGCGCGCCCCTCATGGTTGATAAAGGTACCTTCCTGTTCTACCCAGGCAGTGGTCGGCAGGAACACTTCGGCCTTTGCCAGGAGGAAGGACGGTTTCCAGTCGGCGGCACCGATCACGGAAATTCCTGTGAGGAGTTCTTCGGGGAGGTCGGCTTCGAAAGAAATAATTCCCTTGATCCGCCCCTCGGTAATGGCGGTGGAGAGTGCAACCGCTCCCTGTTCCCGTGCAAGTAGCCCGCAGCCAAAGTCATTGGGGCAGTCAAACAGATAGGCTATCTTTGCCGCGCCGGATGCAACGGCGTGAACGGTATCCGGGCCACTGTAGCGGGCACTGCAGATGATCACCGGTTTTCCGGCTTTGCTGAGCGGCACCTCGGCCAAGAAACTGGCAGAGCGGGCTTCAAACAGCTGCTGGCTGGCGACTGTCGGGGATGTGCTTCCGATCTGGTAGATTTGTGCCCCGTTGCGCCAGGCCTGGCGCACGGCCAGCGCCATCATGGGGGCCAGGTTTAGAAGGTCGCATTCCATGATGATTACAACGTCTGCGCGGCGTACGTCGTCCTGAGAAGCGGTATTCTCCTCGGTTAGCAGCGAGACCGCTTCCTGGACGCAATTCGAGAAAAATTCGTCGCAGATGTAGCAAAGCGTTCCGGCGTCCAGCAGGTGCTGCAGTCGAGCAGCCATAATGTTTCCTTCAAGTGACATGCGCGGCGATCCAACCACGGCCAGGGATGCTGATCCGTGCAGAGCCAGGAATTCTTCCAGTCTCTCAACCAGTGCGTCCAGCGCTTCATCCATGCTGGCGGATCGGCCATCGACCAGTGCCTGGCGTGGCCGATCCGTTGCGTTGACGGCCGCATTCGAGAAGCGCCCCCGGTCGCAGATGAACCACCCGTTTACCTCATCGTTGCGTCGTGCCGTTGTCTTGAGCAATTCGCGGTAACGCGCCATTGGTACTGTGTTGCACCCCAGAGAACAACCCGGACAGACCGACGGGGCCATGTCATAATCCCAATAGCGGGCACGAAAGCGTGCCGTTTTATCCGTGAAGACGCCGGTCGGACAGATGTCAGCCAAATTGCCGGAGAAGGGGGACTCCAGTTGGCCGTCCTGCTGCCGCCCGAAGTAGATCGCGTCGGAGCGCCCCATAACGCCGAAATCCGTGCCACCGGCGTACTCTTGATAGAATCGGACACACCGGTAGCACTGAATGCAGCGATTCATCTCATGCTCGATAAATTCTCCGAGATACTGATTGACGTGGGTGCGTTTCAAGCCGTTATAGCGCCGGATGCCGTGGCCTCCGGCTATCGTAAAGTCCTGAAGCTGGCATTCCCCTCCCTCGTCACAGACCGGACAGTCATGGGGGTGGTTGATCATCAGCCATTCAATGACTGCCCGGCGCATGGCAACCGCTTCCGGGTCGGTCGTTGAAACCACCATGCCATCCAGGGCAGGCAGCATGCAGGACATTTGAATCCCCTTGGCCGGCCCTTCAAGCATCTTAACGGCACAAGCCCGGCAGGCTCCGGCTTTGCCGAG
>JBAYTT010000117.1:0-12189 GCA_041675485.1 Pelobacteraceae bacterium
GATTGAGAAGCTCTTTTCCCTGTTCCCGCAGTATTTGTTCTACCCCCAGCGCCACGATCGACATTGAACCGCCGAAGCCGATTGTAACGGCATCGGCCGCCCCGGAGAGTATGTACTCCGCAGCGGCCTGTGCTGTCTCGCAGTACCGAGCGGTAAAACCGTTCTTTTCGAGCGATGCCACCGCTTTCCGGCACTTCTGCTCATGACTCCAGTGGACAAGATCTTCCGTCATTCCCATGAGTATCTATTTCGCTACTTTGACGGACTTGATGACGACAGGAGTTTCCGGGAAGTTCTGGAAGACCATGTTCACGTTCGTTGTTTTTACGGCAACGATTTTGTCTACCACATCCATCCCTTCGATAACTTTCCCGAAAACCGCATAACCGGCACCGTCGGGATTGGGGCGGTTCAGCATATCGTTATTCACAACATTGATGAAAAATTGCGCGGTGGCGCTGTCGGGGGCTGACGTTCTGGCCATGGCAATGGTGCCACGATCATTTTTCAGGCCATTGGCGGCCTCATTCTTGACGGGTGCGTTGGTTGGCTTTTGCTTGCGGTCTGCAGTAAATCCGCCTCCCTGAGCCATAAAACCGGGAATGACACGGTGGAAAATGGTGCCGCTGTAAAATCCGCTTTTGGTATAATCAAGAAAGTTTTTGACGCTGAGAGGAGCCTCTTTTTCTAAAAGTTCAATTTTGACGTTTCCGAGGCTGGTTTCCATCGAGACAACCGGGTTTTTTTTTCCTTCAGCACAGGCAATTCCAGCCATGAGACAGATCAGTGCAACAGCGCTCAACAATTTTTTAACCATGGTATCCTCCGGATTATTTTGGCACTGGATAATGCCGACGCACTATACGACAGGCAACTCAGAAAATCAATATCACCCCGTACAATCGCGCACCAGTTCAGCCAGGCAGGAAATGAAAGCCGGTGAGCTGTTGAGCGCCTCGGTGCGGCGGAAATCGCTGATGCCGAGGGCAACGGCTTCTTCTTTGTACTGGATGTCGATCTCGTAAAGGGTCTCGATATGATCGGTCACGAACGAGATTGGTACCATCAACAGCTGGGTGCAGCCGGTGCCGGCAAGTTCGGCGATTTTTGCTTCGGTGGATGGTTCCAGCCACTTGACCGGACCTGCTCGGGACTGAAAGGCGAGATGGTGGGAAATGCCGTCGAAACGTTCCATGGTCAAGCGTACCGTCGCCTGGATATGATCAAGATAGGGGTCGCCGGAATCGATAAACGATTGGGGTAGGCCATGGGCGGAAAAAACGAGCTGAACTTTGCTGCGATCCGGAAATCCGGCCAGACCACGCTCGATCTTTTCCGCCAGGGCGGAAATGTAGGACGGCCGGTCGTAGAACTGCCGAATATAGGAGATGTTGAACGGGACTGAAGACTTTTTCAGCTCCCGTTCAAGCTCATTGATACTGGAGCCGACCGTGGCGCGGGAGTAATGCGGGTAGAGCGAAAGGGCGATAACGGTGGTGATTCCTTCACGCGCAATGGCGGCCAGCGCCTCTGACGTATCCGGCTTTGAATAGCGCATGGCCACGAAGCAGCGATACTTTTCGCCGAGGACCGCTTCAAGTTCGGTCCCCTGCTGCACGGTCAGTTCGCGGATCGGCGACTTGCCGCCGATCTTCCTGTAATATTCCATGACTTTCTTTGAGCGGCGCCGCGAGATGAAGCGGGCGATAACCGGCTGCAGAAAAGCCGGGCCGATGCGGATAATATCCCGATCGGAGAAAAGATTGTACAGGAACGGCTCGATTGCGGAAAGCGAATCAGGTCCTCCCATCTGGAGAAGCAGGACGGCTGTTTTAGTAGACATATGTCACGCCCGGATCATGATCAGCAGCATTTTGAACTGCTTGACCGCTTTCAGCTCATGGGGAATATTGGCCGGCATGATGATCATCTGCCCGGCGGTTACCCGGTGCGGTTCGCCGTTGATTACCACTTCGGCTTCGCCATCAACCACCTGGACAAACGCGTCATACGGCACGGTATGTTCGCTCAACCCCTGGCCGGCACCGAACGAAAACATCGTCACCGTGCCGATTTTCTTGTCGATCAGGGTTTTGCTGACGACCGAACCGTCCTGATATGAAACAAGTTCACTCAAAGTCAATGCGTTGCCGATCAGTTCCATAAACGCTCCAATCTTTTCATATGGTTGTTAGTGCGGCGCCATACTATCGCATCAGCACAAAAAAACAAAGGCGGAAAACCGAAGTCTTCCGCCCATGTCGTATCGAGATACAGCTAATCAGGTTCTACAAGAGTCAGAGGTGCGGCTTAGTACATTCCGCCGCCCATGCCGCCCATGCCACCCATGCCGCCAGGCATTCCGCCGCCCATGCCGCCTGCTGAATCATCCTTCGGTTTCTCGGCGATCAGCGCCTCGGTTGTCAGCATCAGACCTGCGATGGAAGCCGCATTCTGAAGAGCACTGCGGGAAACCTTGGTCGGGTCGATGATGCCGGCTTTGATCATGTCGACATATTCATCGTTAGCTGCGTCGTATCCAAAGGCATCCTTGCCGTTCTTGACCTTGTCAACTACGATCGAAGCATCGATCCCTGCGTTTTCTGCGATCTGGCGAATCGGAGATTCAAGGGAAGCCTTGATCACGTTTACGCCGAACTGCTGCTCGGTAACCAGTTTGAGACCGTCCAGGACAGACATGGCGCGTATATATGCTACGCCGCCTCCAGGGACGATGCCCTCGTCAACAGCTGCACGTGTTGCATGCAGTGCATCTTCAACGCGAGCTTTCTTCTCTTTCATTTCAACTTCCGTTGCTGCGCCGACTTTGATAACGGCTACGCCGCCAACAAGCTTGGCCAGACGCTCCTGGAGTTTTTCCTTGTCGTAATCACTGGAAGTCTCTTCTGCCTGGGCACGGATCATCTTGACGCGACCCTGGATAGCTTCTTCCTTGCCATTGCCGTCGATGATGGTGGTGTTGTCCTTGTCAATGGTGATGCGCTTGGCCTGGCCGAGCATATCAACGGTGGTCTGGTCGAGTTTGAAGCCGACTTCTTCGGAAATAACCTGGCCGCCGGTCAGGATGGCGATGTCTTCCAGCATGGCTTTACGACGGTCGCCGAAGCCCGGAGCCTTGACGGCACAGACATTCAGGACGCCGCGCAGTTTGTTGACAACCAGCGTTGCCAGAGCTTCGCCTTCGATATCTTCAGCAATGATCAAAAGAGGACGGCCCGACTTGGCGGTCTGCTCCAGAACCGGGAGGAGATCCTTCATGTTGGAGATCTTCTTGTCGTGGATCAGGATCATGGCGTTTTCGATGGAGCATTCCATACGCTCGGGATCGGTCACGAAGTAGGGGGAAAGATAGCCGCGGTCGAACTGCATACCTTCGACAGTCTCCAGAGTTGTTTCCATAGCCTTTGCTTCCTCTACGGTGATAACCCCTTCCTTGCCGACTTTTTCCATCGCCTGGGCAATGATGTCGCCGATGGTCTTGTCGTTGTTGGCGGAAATCGTGCCGACCTGGGCGATTTCCTTGTGGTCCTTGATCGGTTTGGAGATTTTTTTCAATTCGGCAACGATCGATTCAACTGCCTTGTCGATGCCGCGCTTGATTTCCATCGGGTTGTGGCCGGCAGCAACCAGTTTGGAACCCTGCTTGTAAATAGCCTGGGCCAGAACGGTTGCCGTTGTGGTGCCGTCGCCGGCGACGTCGGAAGTTTTGGAAGCGACTTCCTTGACCAGCTGTGCGCCCATGTTTTCAAACTTGTCTTCCAGTTCGATCTCTTTGGCGACGGTAACGCCGTCCTTGGTGATCAACGGCGAACCGTATGATTTATCGATAACAACATTACGGCCTTTCGGTCCGAGGGTTACTTTAACGGTGTCGGCGAGGATGTTAACGCCTTTCAGGATTGCGTTGCGGCCGTCCTGATCGAATTTGATAATCTTTGCTGCCATTGTGTATTCCTCCGTGTTTGATATGTATTTATGTAGGGGCAAATTGCGTTCGCCCGAATTTGTTTATCATCAAGGGCGCATGCAATGCGCCCCCTACAGATAAAATTATTCTACGACAGCTAAAATGTCGTCTTCGCGCATCATCAAGTAGTCGTCGCCGTCAACTTTGATCTCGGTTCCGGCATATTTGCCGAACAGCACGATATCGCCGACTTTTACATCCAGCGGCAGCACTTTGCCGTCTTCAGTTTTTTTGCCGTTGCCGACTGCAACGATTTCACCGCGCTGCGGCTTTTCTTTAGCGGTTTCCGGAATGAAAAGTCCTCCGGCGGTTTTGGTTTCTTCTTCTACTCTCTTTACGATGATGCGGTCTTGAAGTGGTCGTAAATTCATCTGTACTTCTCCTTTCTATCCTTGTGTGGTGTGGTGGTTAAATCAAAATTAGCACTCGTGGCCGCTGAGTGCTAACAGTCGGAATATAAACAGCGCCCCTTCAAAAATCAAGGGGTATCTAAAATATTTTTATGGAGAGCCGTATTTATTAAATGTTGTGCCTCAAATTGATAGTCTAACAGGCGGCATCTTTGTTACAATCAGTTTCAAAACCATTTTCCGGAGGCGTATTGTTTATGAAGTTCCGTCTGTACCTGCTGATCCTGCTGTCATTCCTGTTGTCCATTTCACTTTCTCAAGCCGCCCCAACTGAAGTCAGGAAGAGTCAACCCGCCGTGAGCCAGGAAGTCAGGGTTCCCATCCTCCTCTATCACCGCTTTGGCCCGACGGTGGCAGACGGCATGACGATCACCACGCCGGTGTTCGAATCCCATCTCAAGTACTTGAAAGACAACGGTTATAAAGTTATCCCGCTACGCCAATTGGTTGACTGGTATCAGAAAAAGGGTCCTGCCCCGGCGGCCAAATCAGTGGTGATCGTCGAGGATGACGCCCATAAATCCGTGTATACCGATATGCTGCCGCTCGCAAAGAAGTACAACGTGCCGGTAACGGTGTTCATCTACCCCTCAGCCATCTCCAATGCAAAATACGCCATGACCTGGGACCAGCTCCGGGAGTTGAAGAAGACCGGCCTGTTTGACCTCCAGAGCCATACCTACTGGCATCCGAACTTCAAGAGAGACAAGAAAAAGATGAAGCGGCAGGAGTTTGAAAAATCGGTGACGACGCAGCTGACCAAATCAAGGGCAAAGATCGAAAAGGAGCTGGGGGGAAAGGTGGACATGCTCGCCTGGCCGTTCGGCATATTTGACGATTATCTGTTGAAGAAAGCCGCCGAGGCCGGATATGTCGCCACCTTTACGATAGTGGCCCATCATGCGGGCGCTTCGGACAGTGTAAATAAATTGCCGCGCTACCTGCTGATAAACGCGGATCAAGGCAAGGCGTTCGCACAGGTAGTGGCGGGAACGGCGCCAGCTCGAAATATCGTCTACTGAAAAATTGCAGTTGTTCGAATCGAGCATGATTCAACCGTGATCTCCTGATAACATCTGCGACAAATACGGCCCGAACGTCACCATTTCAATGAGAAAATATATTGTTTTTTGATGAGCGCTGAAGTGTGGTATAGGTGGTCTCAATTCAGAGCAGGAGGTGAGTCGTGAAAGACATTCTGCGGGTGATTTTTATCAGCATCTTCATGCTCTCCTTCTTTATTCCGCACCCTTCATTGGCTCAATCCCCCCGGCAAAAAATTCTGATAGGCATCCTCCCTGAGGTGAATGTCTTTAAGCAGAAGCAGCGCTTCAAGCCGCTCGGTGAATATCTTTCAAAAAAAACCGGCGTGGCAGTTGAATTCACCATTTTGAACAACTATGGCAATATTATCGAGCGGTTCACCGATGATAAGATGGATGGCGCTTTCTTCAGCTCAATTACCGGGGCTATTGCCATCAAAAAGCTGGGCGTTATCCCGCTGGTTCGTCCGGTAAATCCGGATGGCACCTCAACCTATCAGGGGTACCTGGTTGTCAGGAAGGACAGCGGTATCACGAGTGTCAGGGATATGAGAAACAAGAAGATGGCATATGTCGACAAAGCGACAACCGCAGGCTACATATTTCCGCTGGCGTATCTACGGGAGAACGGGGTTGCCGGTACGCAGCATTTTTTTCGTGAAACATTTTTTACCGGCAGCCATGACGCTGCTATCAGTGCCGTGCTGAACCGAAAAGCGGATGTGGGTGCGGCCAAGAGCAGTGTCTATGATTTGGAGAAATACAATGATCCTCGGGTGGACAAGGAACTGGTTATTCTTGCCAAATCGGCACATGTCCCTTCGAATGGACTTTGTGTCAGAAAAGACCTTCCCGAGCAGCTGAAAAGCACACTGAAGAGCGTGCTGCTGGGGATGCATGCCGATACAGATGGTAAGGCGGTTCTGCAGCAGTTTGGTGGTCTTAAATTCATTGAAACCACGTCAAAAGACTATCAACCCGTCTTGGATATGGCAAAAAAAGGCGGCATCAACGTTATGACATACGGTTTCAACAAATAGATTCGATGCGGCTCCCGTTCCCAAGGAATCCGATTATGAAGATGACGGAATAAAATGAAACGTAAAATAATAGCGTCATTTCTCATGGTGTTCCTGATCGCTTCACTCGGTGCGGTGTTCGCATATATGCATGTCAGAAACACTAACGACATGCTCAGTCGCCTCATCAGCCTTCATCAGATAGAGACCCTGCGCCAGCAGCTACTTGGATCGATCCATACGGTGCAATCGGATCTCTACACTGTCCATACGGAGCTCGGTAACAATCTCGATTACATAGTAGAAAATGTTGCCGTCCTTGAACAGTCTGCCCGAAACTGTACCTCCTGCCATCACACGCCTGAAATCACCCGGAAAATTGACGAACTTCAATTGCTCGTAAATGATTACGAGGAGGGGTTAAGTTTTTACATAACCGCCTCTGCCAACACCGAGCAGGCCAATAAAAATAAACTGGAAGCGGCACACATCGGCAATAAGCTCCTCATCAAAACTGAGGAAATGTCCGTGCTGGCAGGTTCCAAACTCAAAATAGTGACCAGGGATGCAAAGCAGATGATGGCGAACGTCACGACGATCCTGGTCGCGACAATGCTGCTGACCCTCCTTCTCGGCATTGCCATCGCCATATACCTGACAAAAGCAATTACCAGGCCCGTCGATGTGTTGCTTGATGCCACGCGAGTCATTGCATCCGGGAACCTTGGGCATACGGTCGAATACACCGACAAAACTGAATTTGGTGAATTAGCCACCCATTTTAACGAGATGAGCAGATCTCTCCAGGAGGGGTATGCAAAGCTTGGGGAGGAAATATCAGAGCATAAAAAGGCTGAAGTAGCACTCCGGGAAAGTGAGGAGCGCTATGCTCTGGCAGCCCAGGGTGCCAATGACGGTCTGTGGGACTGGGATTTGCGCAATAACAGCATCTATTTCTCCAGTCGCTGGAAATCGATGCTCGGATATGCGGATGATGAAATAGGCAATCAGCCGGAGGAGTGGCTCAGCCGCGTCCATCCTGATGACCGCCCCGAAATGGAGGCCAGGATCGCCGCCCATATTGGCGGGCGCAACTCCCATCTGGAGGGTGAGTTCCGTATTGTGCACGGTGACGGGGCATATCGCTGGATGTTGACACGAGGGCTGGCTGTCAGAAATGATTCCGGACAGGCCTATCGTATGGCAGGGTCCCAGACCGATATAACGCCCGGGAAGGTAGCTACGGAGCAGCTGGTATACAACGCTTTTCACGATGCGCTGACGAATTTGCCGAACCGCTCCCTGTTTATGGACCGCCTCCAGCATGCTATCACAACATCCGTACGCAGAGGCGAGCCGCAGTATGCGGTTCTTTTTCTTGATATGGACCGGTTTAAAACAGTCAATGACACACTTGGCCATCTCGTCGGGGATAAGCTGCTTGTTGCGGTGGGACTAAAGCTTGTCGAGTGTGTCAGGCCGGGAGATACGGTTGGCCGACTTGGCGGAGATGAATTTTGCGTTCTTCTGGAGGATATCCATGAACTGAAGGATGCCGTCGATGTTGCCGACAGGATCCATCACGTACTCTCGACCCCGGTATTGATTGAAGGACACGAAGTCTACACCGCCGTAAGCATAGGGATTGCGATGGGTTCGGTGCTCTATGATCGCGCAGAGCAGGTGTTACGTGATTCCGACATTGCCATGTATGAAGCAAAAAAACGAGGCAGCGCTTCCTCCGAACTATTCGACACCGGGATGCACGCGAGCATCCTCGACCGGATCCAGCTCGAATCAGAGTTGCACGCCGTCCTGGATCACAACGAACTGACACTGGTCTATCAACCTATTATCGATCTCGTTACGCATCGGTTGGCAGGTTTCGAGGCCCTTGTCCGCTGGAATCATCCGACACGCGGCATGGTGTATCCAACTGAGTTCATCTACCTGGCCGAGGAAACCGGAATGATTGTCAAGATCGGGGAGTGGATTCTTCGGGAGGCGTGCCGCGAACTGGGGGAGCTGCAGAAGCGGTTTCCGGCTCAGCCGCCTCTGAAAATGAGTATCAATATTTCCGGAAAACAGTTTGCTCAGGATAACCTGGCAGATCTGGTCGCCGGGATTCTCCAGGAATCCGGGGTCGTTCCACAAAGTCTGGCGATTGAGATAACGGAAAGCATGCTCATGGAGAATCTCGAAGTTGCCGTGGCGACGATGAAGCGCCTCCGTGACATGGGGATTCATATCCATATAGACGACTTCGGAACCGGCTATTCGTCACTCAGCTATCTGCACAGCCTCCCTATTGATGCTCTCAAGATAGATCGCTCATTCATAAACAAGCTGACAGCTAATGGTGAAAACCAGGAGATAATAGTGTCGATCCTCTCACTGGCCAAGAGCCTCAATTTTGATGTGATTGCCGAAGGTGTGGAGTTGGACCACCAGCTGGAGCAGATGAAGGGACTGGAGTGCCAATTCGGACAAGGATACCTGTTCTCGAAACCGATGAAACCGGATGAGATCGGTGCGTGGATGCAGGCCGAGGAAATCAAGGCCGGGGACAGATAGCATTCACTTCACCGGCCAGCCGATCTCAAAGCCGGGGGGATAAAAATTCTCTTTCGTGCGGTTGTAGTAGCCGAACTGCAAACGCGGGAACTCCTTTTTCAGCCGTTGCAGCAGCCGGTACATGCCGATTCCCTTCCCCTGCACACCCATTTCACGATTGTAGTATTCAGGATCGATTGAAAGATTGCGCATCTGGATCATGTCGATGCCCGTTTCAGCAACAAATTTCACCAGAGCTTCAACCTCTTCCGGTGCATCGGATACGCCGGGGGAGGCGAGATAATTTATTGATGTGAAGCGTCCGGCCTGTTTGGCGATATTCACCGAACGGAGCACATCGCTGAAACTATATCCCCTGGGACGATAATAACGGTTGTAGGTGTCTTCGCGTACCGAATTCATCGAGAAGCGGAACGAATCCATCCCGGCATCGCAGAGCAGCTGAACCCGTTCGGGGATCGAACCGTTCGAATTGAAATTGACCGTGCCGCGCGACGTTCCTTTCTTCATGCGGATGGTTGCTGCGGCAATCGTATCGGATTGCAGAATCGGGTCACCCTCGCATCCCTGGCCGTAAGAGACGATAGCCTGCTCGGCCTGTTCCAGGTGGGGGATGGCAATCTCGCACAGTTCTTCCGGCGTCGGCACGAAGCCGATCCGTTCATGATTCGAAGGGCAGCACTCCGACTCCTGCAGGCTGATGCATCCGAGGCAGGCCGAATTGCAGGCGGGCGAAGTCGGCAGCGGAGCTTCCCAGCGGCGATAGAACAGGTTCTTGGCGGCAAAGCAGTGGTAATCGACGGCACAGCGCGACAGCTGCTCCAGCAGGCGGTTGTCCGGCATCTGCTTCAGCATCTCCCTGACCAGCGGATCGAGGGTGCGGTCGTCGTAATTGACCGGATTCCAGTTGCTGTTGTTGTCAACCTTGGTGGCTGCCACAACGAAGCAGTCGCGATCCTCATCCCAGCCGACGGCTGTGTAGGACCAGAGGGGTAGAAGTGAAGTTTTGGTTGAGTAATCGCAGGCCGGCAGCAGGGTACGCAGGTAACCAGGGGCCATGAAAGCGGACACGGCCTGGATACGCTGACTCCGTTTTCCCTCCCGGAGGGTGTCAACGGTTATGAAGGCTTTCTTGCGCTGGTCCCAGGCAATCGGAGGCATGGAGGGCATGGTAAAAAGTTTGCTGTCTTCCGGGAGTGGAATTAATTCCACATCCTCCGGCAGGGTCGGCACAGTGCCGTTCATCCCGGCCATGCAGAGTTCGGGGTGGTCGAAGATGTTTCCTTTATGATCGGCATACAGCATTTTCGGCAGGCGTCGTGCCACGTGGTGCTCCTGGAAATAGGATTTATCCTGAGTTGAATCAGTCGGAATAAAATACTCCATTTCACGCAACGACGCAACGACTCACCAAAAGTAGGCGCCTCTAGGCGACGCTTTAAACCAAACGGTTAAAGTATTTCGTTGCGTCGTCGCGTCGTTGCGTGAGAAATGTTTTCTTATGGTTGCTATAATGGAAAGGTTGCTCGATGAACAAAAGTAGTATCACACTTTCAATCAGTTTCATCATGCTTGCCGTACAAACGTTTGCTGCGGCGCCGCCAGTGCCGCTGGAGAGCCTGAAGCAGCAGGTAACGGCTCGTTTTGCCGGGGTAGTTCCGACCAAGTGGGGAGAACGGGTGCCGGGTGTCCGAACGCGACTGGATACGAAGGATGCGGTTATTGCACTGACACTGGATGCGTGCGGCAGTGCCAAAGGGAAGGGAGTTGATGCCCGCCTGATTGAGTTCCTGATTCGTGAACAGGTTCCGGCAACGCTTTTCATCAATGGCCGCTGGATCGATGCGAATCCCGAACTGTTCAGGCAATTGGCCGCCAATCCGCTGTTCGAGATCGCCAACCACGGCATCCGTCACAAGCCGGCCTCGGTTACCGGGCGTTCGGTTTACGGTATTGCCGGAACGAAAGATATCGGTGAGGTTGTGGAGGAAATAGAGCTGAATGCCCGTAAAATCGAAGCGATCAGCGGTGTGCGTCCAAAGCTGTACCGCTCCGGTACCGCCTATTATGACGAGGTTTCGGTGCGGATATCACAGGGACTCGGGCATGAGGTGGCCGGTTATTCGCTGCTTGGGGATGCTGGAGCGACCTTCAGTGCGGCCCAGGTCAAGGCAGCCCTCTTGAAAGCAATTCCCGGCGACATTGCCCTGCTGCACATGAACCACCCCGAAGCGGGAACAGGGGAGGGGATCATCGCTGCGGTACCGGAACTGAAAAAAATGGGTTTCCATTTTGTCAGGATGTCGGAGTACCCGTTAAAATAAAGCAGCCTGCCTCCTTTTTATCCGTGAGTCCTCACATGGCGTGGAAATTCACCCACGCGACAAAGCGATCCATCCTCCCCTGCAGAACTTTCCTGGTGTTTTCATTGGCAATGGCGCCTGCGTCATTCAGAAAGTCATCCGAATCCGGATGTATGCTTCCCGTTGGCCCAGTGCTGCGAACGGAGGTGCGTAGTCAGGACAACTGGTAACTGCAGGTATGAACGGTGTATAATTGGTTTAGTAGTAGACTGAACTCATGTATCGGAAGGAGACGTTATGATACGGAAACTCATGGTGGTATTTGTGCCGGTACTGATAGCCGGACTGATGTTTCTTGGCGGATGTCAGCGGCCGACACCGGAAAAGATAGCCGATCACGTTGTCGGCGAACTTACCAAAAAACTTGATTTGAACGAGGCACAGCAGCAGCAACTGAACGCCATCAAGGTGGAATTGCTGCAAAAGGGTGCTGAGCTAAAGAAATCAAAGGAAGCAATACATAGCAACTTCATGGCGAAGTTGGAGAAAGACACGCTCGATAAGACCGAGTTGAAAAAAATGTTTGCAACTCAGAAGGCCGAATTTGACAGTATCGGCGATATGCTCATAGATAGGCTGTCTTCATTCCATGCCACGCTCAACCCGGAACAGAAAAAGAAACTGGTTGAGTATTTGAAAGAGAAAGGCGACTCTCACAGGAGATGTTTCGCTCATTAATGGAGGAATCGTCCGATGTCCGTCCACGCGAGTGGGCGGGCATCGGGAAGCACCGAGAGGGGATCACGATGAGCAACGAACAGGTGGCGCCTGAGACGAAAGGTGTTACGGTGA
>JBAYTT010000118.1:0-12118 GCA_041675485.1 Pelobacteraceae bacterium
ACGCACCAGACTTAGGATCTGGCACCGTAAGGTATAGGAGTTCAAGTCTCCTCTCTCGCACCAATCCAGTTTTTTCGATGTTTGTTTCGATGTTCTTCACATGCAAACATTATATTTCACCATAGAAGAGGATAGCTACCATGCAGGTACACGTCGAAGACATCAGTTCAGTTCAAAAAAAGATTACTATCGAAATCCCGGTTGAAAGGGTTAACGAAGAGATCGACAAAGCGTATTCAGCAATTCAGAAAAAAGCCAAATTGCAGGGCTTCCGCCCCGGCAAGGCGCCTATGCAGCTCATCAAGCGCACCTATGCCGATGCCATGCGCGACGATGTCATGCGACGTCTGTACCAGCAGACTCTCTACAAAGCGCTTGACGAGCACAAGGTGGAGCCGATCGACTCTCCAACCATTGAGAGCGATATCCTAGAAGCCGGTGTTCCGTTTAAATACAGCGCCATCATTGAAGTCATGCCGCAGATACTGCTCAACGAATATACCGGCCTGATCGTAAACAAGGAAACATACGTTTCCAAGCCCGAAAACATCGAGGGTGAACTGAAGCGCATGCAGGAAAACATGGCGCAGCTGATCCCGCTTGACGAAGGAACTGCCATTGAAAATGGCCATACCGTTTCAGTCGATTATTCAATTTCGGTAGAAGGCTCACCGGAAGAAAACAGCGGTGCTCAGACCGCCGAGGTTGAAGTCGGATCTAACCGTTTGATCCCGGGATTTGAAGAACAATTGATCGGCCTGAAATCCGGTGATGTTAAAGAGTTTACCCTGGATCTACCAAAAGTTGACGATAACGCTGATTCTGCCGCACCAAGAGGGCTATTCACGGTTACGGTAAAAGAAATCAAACGCAAGGAACTCCCGGAACTTGACGATGAATTTGCACAGCAATTCGGCGAATATGACACCATGGAAGCACTGCGCGCCAAAATGATCGAGTACCATGAGAAACATGAAAAAGATCGCATCGACAATGAATTTAAAGAGCGGATTATACAGGCTCTGATCAAGAAAAATCCGCTGGATGTTCCTGAATCAATGGTAAAGCGACAGCTTGACCATATGTTTGAAAACCTCAAAAACCGCCTCAAGAGCCAGCAGATGTCACTCGAAATGATGGGACTTGATGCAGAAGGCTTTCGTGCACGCTTTCGTGAAGATGCTATTGATAAGGTCAAAGGCGGCTTACTGTTGATGGCTTTAGTGGAAAAAGAAAATGTTTCTGTATCGGACGAAGATCTGACTTCACACTACGAGAAGATTGCTGCCGGAAATCCGGAAATGCTCGATCGCATCAAAGCGTATTACACATCAAACCCGAATGCCAAGAACTCGATTATTTCGGAAATCAAAGAAGACAAGGCAATTTCGTACCTGATTGACCATGCCGTGGTAACTGAAGTTGACGCAGAGCAGCTTAAAGCAGCCTAAGGAGCAATAAATACATGTATATCCCGATGGTTGTAGAACAGAGCGGAAGGGGCGAACGGGCATATGATATCTATTCCCGTCTACTCAAAGAGCGGATTATTTTTCTTGGCGGCCCGATAGATGATACGGTAGCCAACCTCATTATCGCCCAGCTGCTCTTTCTGGAAGCAGAAGATCCCGATAAAGATATTCATCTGTACATCAATTCTCCGGGCGGGGTGGTTACAGCCGGCATGGCTATCTTTGACACCATGCGCTACATCAAGGCTCCGGTTTCCACTATCTGCGTCGGACAGGCGGCATCAATGGGCGCTATCCTGTTGACGGCCGGCGAAAAAGGAAAGCGCTTCAGCCTCAGTCATTCGAGGATCATGATCCATCAGCCTCTGGGTGGTTTCCAGGGGCAGGCATCGGATATCAGCATCCACGCCAAGGAGATCCTGCGAATGAAAGACGAGTTAAACGGGATCCTTGCCGAATTGTCTGGCCAGAGCAAAGAAAAAGTCGAAGCAGATACTGAACGTGACTTCTTTATGTCGGGCGAAGATGCAAAAGAGTATGGTTTGATCGATGCTATTTTCACTCGCAAACCGCTCACTGGAGACACACAATGACTCGTCGTGGCACAACACAGGAAAACCTTACCTGCTCTTTCTGCGGAAAGAGCCAGGAAGATGTAAAAAAGCTTATTGCCGGCCCTGCAGTTTTCATCTGTGATGAATGCATTGAACTCTGTAATGACATAATTGCAGAGGAGATGAAGCTGGAAGAGACCACCGGACCGGACCTGAAAAAGCTTCCAAAGCCGCGTGAAATAAAAGACATCCTGGATGAGTATGTAATCGGTCAGGAAATGGCAAAAAAAGTACTGTCAGTTGCGGTTTACAATCACTATAAACGGATTGAAACCGGCGGAAAGCCCGGTGATGTTGAAATGCAGAAAAGCAATATTCTGCTGCTTGGACCAACCGGTTCCGGTAAAACACTTCTTGCCCAGACGCTTGCCCGGATTCTCAAAGTACCTTTTGCAATGGCGGATGCAACCAATCTTACTGAAGCTGGGTATGTCGGTGAAGATGTTGAAAACATCATACTCACTCTGTTGC
The DNA here is from genome assembly GCA_041675485.1 of Pelobacteraceae bacterium. GTDB lineage: Bacteria > Desulfobacterota > Desulfuromonadia > Geobacterales > Pseudopelobacteraceae > JACRCG01. The sequence continues at coordinate 2,558 of JBAYTT010000118.1, forward strand.
AGGCAGCAGATTACGACGTGGAACGAGCCCAAAAAGGGATTGTCTACATTGACGAGATTGATAAGATTGCTCGCAAGTCTGATTCACCTTCGATCACTCGCGATGTTTCAGGTGAAGGTGTTCAGCAAGCGCTTTTAAAGATCATTGAAGGTACCGTTGCCAGCATCCCCCCCAAAGGCGGCAGGAAGCACCCGCAGCAGGAGTTCATGAAAGTGGATACCACTAACATCCTCTTCATCTGTGGCGGAGCCTTTGCCGGACTGGAAACTGTTATCCAGCAGCGCATTGGCAAAAAATCGCTCGGCTTTGGTGCGGACATCAAAAAGCGGGAAGAGAAGAAACTCGGGGAACTGCTTAAGAGCCTGACTCCTGAAGACCTTCTCAAGTATGGCTACATCCCTGAGTTCATTGGCCGTCTCCCTATGCTCGCAACGCTGACAGAACTTGATGAGGAAGCTTTGGTACAGATTCTGAAAGAACCGAAGAATTCCTTGGTAAAGCAATACCAGAAGCTTTTTGAATTAGAGAAGGTGCGCTTGCGTTTTACCGACGGGTCATTGATTGCTATCGCAAAGGAAGCTCTTAAGCGCAACACCGGAGCGCGAGGATTGCGAGCAATTCTGGAAAATTCAATGCTTGATATCATGTATGAGGTTCCATCTCAACCGAATGTTCAGGAAGTCGTAATCAACGAAGATGTTATCTATCACAAGGAAAAACCGTTAATCGTATATGAACAGGAACTAAAAGAAGCTGCTTGATTTCCACCTGTAATTCAGCACGTTAGGCATATTTCAACTGATTGAACGACTCATTTTATTCAGATTATTATTTAAAACATGCTCAACTGCCCATAATATGCACGTTTACAAGAAATAACACTTGACACAATTTAAGATTATCTGATAAACAGTGTCTCGCTTTGTTTCAAACAATTAAAAATTTGGAGGTGTAACGTGACAAAAGCAGAATTGATCAGTTCAGTAGCAGAACAGGCCGGCCTGAAAAAAGTAGAAGCTGAGAAAGCCGTTTCCGCATTTATCGCCAGTGTAACTGCTGCCCTGAAAAGCGGTGACAAACTCAGCCTTGTCGGTTTCGGTACATTCTCTACTGCTAAACGTGCCGCCCGCAAAGGCCAGAATCCTCAGACAGGCAAAAAGATTGATATTCCTGCCGCAACGGTTCCCAAGTTTAAGCCTGGTAAAACTCTGAAAGAAGCTGTCAACGTTGTGCCTAAGAAAAAGAAATAATATCAAAGTATTGCTGAGGGGTTGTAGCTCAGTTGGTTAGAGTGCCAGCCTGTCACGCTGGAAGTCGCGGGTTCGAGCCCCGTCAACCCCGCCATTAAGTTAGGGCGAATAGCTCAGCTGGGAGAGCGCCAGCCTTACAAGCTGGATGTCACAGGTTCGATCCCTGTTTCGCCCACCATTCAAAAAAAGCCTACCAAATCTTGGTCAGGCTTTTTTTGTATTTATACCATATCGCTTCCGCTTATCGAGAAAAGATACTGTGTACAAAAATTTAGCAGAGGGTAGCGTCGCATCTTTTATACACGCCCCACGATTACGAAATAACGCTCAGACCGACAAATGCCGTTACCCTCTATACTCGGCTACTCCATAGCACACCTCGCTTCACAACAAAAGCTGATCAACTTCAACACATACACTCCAGCCACCAGACAAAGCCAAATAATATGTCTTGTGGTTGCTTCTCTTCTGCATCTAAGAAGAGTGGGGGCGCTTCTCAGTCAGCTATAACATGAGAAACATAACAGAAAAGGGGTTTACCCGTAACAGGTAAACCCCTTTTCTTATTGGTCGGTGCGACAAGATTCGAACTTGCGACCACTAGACCCCCAGTCTAGTGCGCTACCAGGCTGCGCTACGCACCGAAAAACTAACCTATAACAAATCCCGTATTATTTTAAGCTCATTCCTTACTGATCTCAGTACTTCGCTGTAATCTTCGGCAGCAGCACCGTTGTAAAGGTCTTCTGCTTTAATCAGCTTTCCTTTTGCAGTAATTCTCTTTTTAACGCCCTCGATGGTGAATTTTTCGTCGTACAAAAGATGCTTGACCTGCAAAACAAGATCTACTTCATTTTTTGAATATAAACGCTGGCCGGAACTGCTTTTGACCGGCTTGAGAAATGAAAATTCGGACTCCCAGAAACGCAATACGGATGTTCTGACTCCTGCAACGTCAGCAACTTCTCCAATTTTATAAAATATTTTTTCTGGTAAGGTTAAAGCCGTCACGTGACTAGCCTGAACAACAAACTATTTAACTTCTACATTTATTGCGTTTTTCAAAACCTGACTTGGCTTGAAAGTGAGGATTCTGCGAGCGTTTATTGTTATTGTTTCGCCAGTTTGAGGGTTACGACCTCGACGGTCAGCTTTCTGCTTTACAACAAAATTGCCAAATCCGGCGATCTTGATTTTCTCACCAGATTCCAGAGTTAACTTAAGAAGCCCAAATACAGTTTCCACCATTTCGGCAGATTCCTTTTTTGAAAATCCTATCTTCTGATGAATGCGTTCTACTATGTCAGCTTTTGTCATAATTACCTCAATCTTTACCAGTTAATACACTGAATCAAAAGGAGAAATTTTATAGCACAGGGGCATCTATTACGCAATATCTTTTATCGTATTGTCACCCGTAATTTATCGAGCAGATTGCTGATAATTCTATTGTGAAGCAAAGTGATTTCTTCTTCAGCAAGTGTTCTTTCAAAGGAGCGATACCTGATACTCACGGCAATACTTTTATGTCCTTCCGGGACGCCTTTTCCTCTATAGACATCGAAAATATGAACGTGTTCAACCTCCTTGATCTTTTCAGCCCTGATACAATCAAGAATCTTACCTGCTGCGAGTTCTTCCGGAATCAACATGGCAATATCACGGCTGCTGTCTGGAAAACGAGAAGGAGCGGTTATAGTAATTTTCGTTCGCGACAATTTCACAAGCTTTTCAAAATCAAGTTCGAAACAAAAAACAGGTTTATCAATTTCAAAGTTTTTCTGTACTGCAGGGTGAATCTCACCAACGGAACCTATGCATTCGCGGCCGGCAAATATTCTGCACGATTTTCCGGGATGATAATATGGTTCAGTGCTATCGGTGCCCCACGTTACCCCGCCAATGTTCAGGAAATCCAGAACCGTCTCTACAATCCCTTTAGCATCAAAGAAATCTACCAATTCATTCGGGCGACTCCATCCGTCACCATCGCGCGAACCAGTAATTGCACCGACAATACAAAGCGGTTCGTGAGGCATATCCTCACCAACACCCGGCAGATAAACACGTCTCATTTCAAAAAGCTTAAGATCATGAGAACGGAAATTCATATTTCTGGCGGTTGTTTCCAAAAGTCCGGGCAACAACGTGGTCCGCATTACCGACTGTTCATCAACCAGCGGATTAGCCAGCTTTATTGCCAGATGTCGCGGATCATCTTCGCTCAAGAGCAACTTTCCGGCAGCGTCGGGAGCGGTAAAACTAAAGTTGATTATTTCAGTCATGCCGTTATTAACGAGTAAGTCTCTTACCTGCTTTTCAATCTCCTGGTGACGTGTCGGTCTGTCTGAGACAACACGTGCGATCGGCATGGTAGCAGGGATCTTGTCATAGCCGTTCAGACGGGCAATTTCTTCAATCAGATCAATTTCGCGCTCGATATCGAGCCGATAATACGGAGGAATAACAGATACTGCCCCATCACCACCCTCAGTCACCTGACACTCAAGTCGAGTCAGAATATCGAGTATGACTCCCCGCTCCAGGTTGATGCCGATAAGTTCGTTAGCTCTTTCGGGACGGAAGGTAATTGCACCCCTCTCACATTTGCCGGGGTAGATGTCCAGACACCCCTGCGCCATAGCGCCGCCAGCAAGTTCAACAATCAATGAGGCTGCCCTGTCAAGGGCGCGGGTCACGTTATCAATGTCAATACCACGCTCAAAGCGGTGTGATGACTCCGTATGCAAGCCAAGACGCTTGGCTGTCTTGCGAATTGCTGCAGGCTTGAAAAATGCGCTCTCGAGTAGAATCGAGGTAGTCTTGTTTTCAATTTCAGAGTTCAGTCCTCCCATAACACCGGCAAGGGCAACGGGACGCTCTGCATCACAAATAACAAGATCGGTCGTTGTCAGGACACGAGGCTGATTGTCGAGCGTTGTAAACTGCTCACCCTCCCCTGCCGTACGGACAACAATGCGCTTTCCGGACAGGCGGTCGCAATCGAAGGCATGAAGCGGCTGGCCGGCTTCCATCATGATCAGGTTGGTCACATCGACTACGTTGTTGATCGAGCGAATGCCGATCGCGTTGAGGCGCTTAACCAGCCATTCCGGAGAAGGAGCAATGGTGCATCCGGAGATGTATCGTGCGGCATAGCGAGGACAAAGATCTGAGTTCTCAATAGTCACGCCGATAACCGAGCCAACAGCTTCAGGTCCTTCAACCAGGGCATTCAGAGGATATTTCACCTTCAGCCCAAGTTTGGCGGCAATGTCACGGGCTATGCCGATCACGCTCAGACAATCGGAACGATTGGGCGTCAGACCAATTTCAAACTTGGTATCCTTACGGCCGAGAGCGGAAAAAATCGGCGTCCCCAACGGTGCAACATCGGGAGCAAGCACCATAATACCGGCACTCTCTTCTGCTAACCCCAGTTCCTTCTCGGAGCAAAGCATCCCGCACGACTCTTCGCCACGAATCTTAGATCGTTTTATCTTGAAGTCACCGGGAAGCACCGCACCGATCTGGGCCAATACGACCGTATCACCCTGCTTGAAGTTCTGGGCTCCACAGACGACGTCGAGCACCTCAGTACCGTTATTCACGCGACAGAGGGACAGCTTGTCAGCGTTCGGATGCTGCCGCTTCTCTTCAACCAGCGCCACAACAACATCATCCATCCCGGCACCCAGCTTTTCCATGGACTCGACTTCAAGTCCCAACATGGTCAACAGTGCAGCAAGTTCATCAGGCGTTGCATCAAAATCTACAAACTCTTTTAGCCAGTTAAATGTAACGTTCATTTTAAAGCACCATGAAATGAAGTGGAGTTAGAACTGCCGAAGGAAACGGACGTCATTTTCGAACAGGAGTCGCATGTCGGAAATGCCGTACTTTAACATTGCAATACGCTCGATCCCCATACCAAAGGCAAAGCCGGAGATATTTTCCGCGTCGTACTGTACATGACGATAGACTTCCGGATCAACCATGCCGGCACCAAGAATCTCAAGCCAGCCGCTGTTTTTACAAACCCGGCACCCCTTGCCGCCGCAGATGACACACGCGATATCAACCTCTGCCGATGGCTCCGTAAAAGGGAAGTAACTGGGACGCAACCGGACACCGGTTTTCTGACCAAACAGCTGGTTGGTGAATATCGTAAGAATGCCTTTGAGGTCGCCAAAGGTCACGCCACTGTCAACCATCAGCCCTTCGATTTGATGAAACATCGGGGAATGCGTCGCATCGGAATCACATCGATAGACGGTCCCCGGAGCAATTATGCGAACCGGGGGCTTTTGTTTGAGCATGGTGCGAATCTGCACTGGCGAGGTATGAGTCCTCAGCAGCATATTATTTTCGACAAAGAAGGTATCCTGCATATCGCGAGCGGGATGCTCGGGAGGAAAATTAAGCGCCTCGAAATTGTACCAGTCGTGTTCAATTTCCGGACCCTCTGCAACAGCAAATCCCAATCCGGCAAAAATCGAACAGATCTCTTCGATTACCAGAGTGATTGGATGCTTGGTTCCTTTAAGGGGGCGACGACCAGGCAGTGACGTATCAACACGCTCGGACTGAAGACGTGCAGCAATAACTTTTTCCTGTGCCGCCTCAATCGCACTGCCCAGCGCCGATTCAATATCATCACGAACAGTATTTACCAATTGGCCGACAATGGGACGCTCCGCAGCATCCAGTGAACCAAGCCCCTTCATCAGGGCAGTTAACTCACCTTTGCGACCAAGCAGATTGATGCGTATATCCTGAAGTTGCTCTACCGAGGACGCTGTGACAATAGCCTGAAGAGCGCCGGTTCTCAATTGCTCAAGTTGTTCCCGCATAGTTGATTACCTTCGATTGTATAGTTATGAAGTCTGTCAGCTGTACAAAAAAGGGAATGGGAGCCAGTCCCATTCCCTTTTTAAACATAAACCTACAAAGAGGTTAAATTCCGGCCTTTGCAAGTGATGCAATCTGTGCAAAACCATTCGGATCCGTTACAGCAATATCAGCCAGAACTTTACGGTCGATCTGTACATTGGCCTTTTTGAGACCAAATATGAACTTGCTGTAAGACAACCCATTGATACGTGATGCTGCGTTGATGCGGACAATCCACAGACTGCGGAAATCACGTTTTTTGACGCGACGGTCGCGGAAGGCATAATTTAATGCACGGTCAACCGCTTCTGTCGCGCTACGAAACAGTTTGCTGCGCGCGCCGCGGTAACCTTTAGCCAGTTTCAATACCTTGTTGCGTCTGCGTCTCGCTTTAAATCCTCTTTTTACACGTGCCATACGTCACTACTCCTTCGTTGCTGAATTGGCCAGATCCATAAGGGGAGACAATTTCCTCATGGTTCTTGGCATTATGCATCCTCTCACGCGAGCATGAGGGAAAAATCGACTATTTGTAAGGAATCAGGCGGGCAATATTCTTCTGGTCAACTGCAGCAACCATTGAACCACCACGAAGATTACGCTTACGTTTACGGGTTTTAGGGGTAAGGATGTGGCTGGTGAAAGCACTGCCGCGTTTGATCCGGCCTGATGCTGATTTTTTGAAGCGCTTGGCAGCGCCACGATTGGTTTTAATTTTTGGCATGAGGAACTCCTTCTTAGTTGTAAGAACTTAACCTATACAGGCAATACTTCTTTATTTTTTGGGTTTCGGTGCAACGATCATATACATGTTACGCCCCTCGACACGGGGCTGATTTTCAATAACGCAGACATCCTGCAATTCTTTGGCAACCTTCTCGATCACCGCCCGACCGACATCCATATGGGTAATTTCACGGCCACGAAATACCAGGGTGATTTTGGCTTTGTTGCCTTCTTCAAGAAAACGCTTTACGTTGTTTATTTTGAATTCAAGGTCATGACTATCTGTCTTTGGCCGCAACTTTACTTCCTTCAGCAGCACATGAACCTGTTTCTTTTTTGCTTCCTGCAGTTTTTTACTCTGCTGATACTTGAACTTGCCATAGTCCATAATCCTGCAGACAGGTGGAACTGCCGTTGGTGAAACTTCCACGAGATCCAACTGCTGCTGTTCGGCCAACTCGAGCGCCTGTGCCAGAGAAAGCACACCAAGTGCCTCTCCTGTTGCGCCTATTACACGAACTTCAGAAACCCTGATGGCCTGATTGATGTTGACGGTCGGTTTTGCTATGGCGACACCTCCTGAAAGCAGTATATTCTCACAGCTATCTGACTAAACCCTATTTATATTCTTTACATTCCTGCGTTACAAAATCAATAAACTCTTCAGGTTTCATGGCCGACAGGTTCTTGCCGTCACGGTAACGCGGAGTGACCGTACCCTGTTCGACTTCCTTATCCCCGATAACCAGCATGTAAGGAATCTTTTGCAGCTGGGCCTCACGAATCTTGAAGCTCAGTTTTTCGTTGCGAACATCACGTTCGACACGAATCCCGGCGTTACGTAACTGCCGATACACTTCCTGAGCATACGGTATCTGATTATCCGTAACGGTGACAACAATCGCCTGTACCGGAGAGATCCAGAGCGGAAAACTTCCGGCAAAATGCTCAATAAGAACACCAATAAACCGTTCAATCGAACCGAGGATGACACGATGTACCATGACTGGGCGTTTACGTTCACCATCAGACGCTATGTAGGTTAAATCAAAGCGTTCCGGCAGGGTAAAATCGCACTGGATAGTAGCACACTGCCATCTCCTGTCAAGACAATCGCGCAGTTTTATATCGATTTTAGGGCCGTAAAACGCGCCATCACCCTCATTTATCTCGTAGGGACGACCGGAATCCTTCAAGGCCGACAACAATGCGCCCGTCGCCTGTTCCCAGTCGGCATCAGATCCGATCGATTTTTCCGGACGAGTAGAAAGTTCCATCTCATACTCGAAACCGAAAATAGCCATCACATCGTTGACGAAGGAGATGACACCCTTGATTTCAGCATCCAGCTGTTCCGGAGTGCAGAGTATGTGGGCATCATCCTGAGTAAAGCAGCGGACCCGCATGAGGCCGTGGAGTACTCCGGCCCGCTCATGGCGATGCACCGTGCCGAGCTCGAAAAAGCGGAGCGGAAGATCGCGATAGCTGCGCAACTGGGACTTGTAGATCATCATATGGGAGAGGCAGTTCATCGGCTTTATGCCGTAACTCTGCTCATCCACTTCAGTGAAATACATGTTTTCACGGTAATTTTCGTAGTGGCCTGAACGCTGCCAGAGCTCGCTCTTGAGAATCTGAGGGCCGACAACAATATCGTAATCACGTTTCAGGTGCTCTTTGCGCTCGAAATCCTCAAGAACCGTACGCAGCATGGCGCCTTTGGGATGCCAGATCGGAAATCCGGCGCCGACTTCGTCCGAAAACGAAAACAGGTCCAGCTCCCTGCCGATCTTGCGATGGTCGCGTCGTTTTGCCTCTTCCAGACGGTTCAGATATGCTTCCAGCTCCTTTTTATCGACAAAGGCGGTTCCGTAAATGCGTTGAAGCATACGGTTGTTTTCGTTGCCGCGCCAGTAGGCACCGGCTATTGAGAGCAGCTTGAATGCCTTGATCCGCGCCGTAGAGGGGAGATGCGGCCCGCGGCAGAGATCGGAAAACGTGCCCTGGCTATACACGGAAACGTTCTCAACACCGAGGTCATTAATCAGTTCCGTCTTATACGGCTCACCCATTGCTTCAAACATCTTGATCGCATCGGCACTGGAATATTCGTGCCGCTCGATTTTTTGATCGGCTGACGCCAGCAGCAGCATTTTAGCTTCAATGCGCTCAAGGTCTTCGGGCGTAAACGGCTTATCCACATCAAAATCGTAATAAAAACCGGATTCAATGGCCGGTCCGATCGTAACCTTGGCTTGGGGAAAGAGCTCTTTGACAGCCTGCGCCATCAGGTGAGACGTTGAGTGGCGGATAATCTCAAGAGCTTCGGGACTCTTTTCGGTTACGATTTCAACACGGTCACCATCTGACAGTCGGGAAGAGAGGTCAACCAGATCCCCGTTTATCTTTCCAGCAAGCGCTGCCTTGGCAAGACCGGCACCGATTGAAGCCGCCAGATCAAATACAGTGGCGCCCTCGTTCAGTTCACGAGAAGAATTGTCCGGAAGAGTAATTGAGATTGTGGCCATGTGGGATTCCCTTTTAGAGGGCAAACAGAAAAGGCATCGATACATCGATGCCTGCATCCTGCTCGCTTCAACTCTGCTTTATAATGGTAGGCGCGGGCGGTGTCGAACCGCCGACCTCTACCGTGTCAGGGTAGCGCTCTCCCGCTGAGCTACGCGCCTACATC
>JBAYTT010000119.1:0-12101 GCA_041675485.1 Pelobacteraceae bacterium
GAGCGACGCATACACCTTTTCCCGGGATATGCGCCGATGTTCATTACGCATTCCCCCGCTGCCAACTTCCGCTTGAAAATCGCCGCGTTTGCCGCTACTATCCAACGAGATAAATATTGTCCTGTTAGTTGGAGACGTACATGAACATCGAACAGATGAAGACCGTCATCAAGGAAATCATCACCAAGACCGACCTGACCCCCTGCGTGGTCGGGCATCGCGGCGTCGGCAAGAGTGCCGGGATCATCCAGGCGTGCCGGGAGATCGACCGGAAATACGTGTCGCTCCGCCTCGGCCAGATGGAGGTGGGCGACCTGGTTGGTATCCCCTTTCGCGACGGCGATGTGATGCACTGGTCGCGCCCTTCCTGGTGGCCGGGCGATGACGAGCCACCGACCGTGGTGCATTGCGACGAGCTGAACCGAGCCCAACAGGAGGACACCCTGCAGGCGATCTTCCAGTTTGTGGAACCACCCGCAGAGGGGCTGCTCCGCTCCCTGCACACCCACCATCTCTCCCTGCGACATAAGGTAGTCGTCAGCATCAACCCGCCGGACGGCACCTACCAGGTCGCGACGCTTGATCGCGCCCTGATCGACCGGATGGTGATGCTGTTCGTCGAGACCGATTACCACTGCTGGGCACGTTATGCAGCCCAGCGGGAGTTGGCCGGAGACGTGCGGCAGTTTCTTGCAGGCAATTCCGGGATGCTGGCCCGCCTGGGCGCGCCGATGGAGCTGCAGGTTGAGCCGACCGAACGTGGTTGGGAGATGGTCAGTATCCTGCGCAAGAGCTGCCGCTTCCCTGGTGATCTGGAGATGGAGGTCTATGCCGGTATTATCGGCAAGGAGGCCGCCATTACCTTCATGCGCTGGCTGGCCGATAACAAGGGACGCCCCCTCTCCGCCGCCGAAATATTGAACGACTGGCAACAGGTTGCCGGACGGGCGGAAGCTCAACGGGATGATGTCCAGGCAGCCACGGTCAACGATCTGACGGCCTGCTTGCAAGCAGCACCTACACTCACCCCGGAACAGGAAGCGCATCTGGTTGCCTACATCGCCGTGCTGCCGCGCGATCTCCGCTTCGGCTTCGTCAAGTCGCTTCTCAAAATCCCGGAGGTCGCCCTCGGCATCGCCCAGGACAAGTACGACAACGTGGTATTTGATGCCATCCAGACCATCTCCCGCGAGGCATGAACTACGGGGTCCTTGAAAACGCGGTGGTGCGGCTGCTGAGGGAACGTCCGTTTTACGGGCATTTCATCCTCAACCTGCGCCGCGAACAGCGCACGCTGAATGGAAAGACCGCCGGGGTTACCGTGCGTGACGGCATCCCGATTCTTGCCGTCTATCCCGAATCTTTCGCAATGCTGTCACCGGCGCAGCAGCGTGCGCTGCTGGAACATCTGGTCAAGCACCTGCTCCATCTCCATCCGCTGCGCCGCAAGGGACGCAATCAGCATGACTGGGATATATCCTGCGACCTTGCAATCAATCCGGGCATAGCGGATTTGCCTGACGATGCGCTTTTTCCCGTATATTACGATGTCCCGGATGGACTGGCGGCAGAGGAGTATTACGCACAGCTCGTTCCGCCGTTTGACACCGGCAACCTGGACGGCAGCGGCTATGGCGATGCCGACCGCTCGGAGCGAGGCGCGGCAGGAGACGGAAAACATGGTGATTCAGCGTCAACACTGGACAGTCACGCGCTTTGGAGCGAAGCCGACAGCACGCCGCTGGCGCTGGCAGAAGAGGCCGTGCGGGCCATCACCCGTGACAGCCTACGCGGGAGCGACGGCGAAACTCCGGCTGAACTGCGCAGCGTCGTCGATGCGCTGTTGAGGCCGTCCCCCCTCTCCTGGCGACAGATTCTGCGGCAGTTCATCGCCACCGCCGGACGCACCGGGCGGCGGAGCTCCTGGATGCGCGAGCACCGCCGCTTCGAGCACACTACCCCTGGGATCAGAAAGCGGCGCCGGCTCAATCTGCTGGTAGGAGTTGATGTCAGCGACTCAACAAACATTTCCGGCCTGCGCGAAGCATTTGCCCGGGAACTGCTCCGGATCGCAGCCGGGCGCGATGCGGCTGTTACCGTGCTGTACGCCAACAGCCGCATCCAGCGAACCACAACGTTCAACGGCGCTCCAGGCGTCGTCGAATGCTACGATGGCGGCGGTTTTACCGATCTGCGCCCGGTCTTTGACTACGGCAAAACCATGCACCCCCTGCCGGCTGCAGTAATTTACCTGACTGATGGCATCGGCCCGGCCCCTGATGTGATGGAATTTCCTACCTTGTGGGTACTGACCGCCGCCGGAGAAAAACCGGCATCATGGGGTGTGGAACTGCGAATGGAGATATAAATGGAAACAACATCAGCCATGACCGCCGAATCTGTCGGCGAAATACTGAAAGAGGCCGGTGCCGAGGTAATGGTACGCTCGGGACGAAGCGACAGTTACAGCGCCCCCCGAGAATTTTCCTTTGAAGTAAAGGCGATCTTCCCGAACGGCATGGGAATGCATGTCGTTGCCCGCCAGTTTAACTACCGTGACCCGTGGGAAGCCACGGGGCGTGTCAACGACCTGGTGGATATCATGCTGCTGCGGGATGGCTCACTGTCGCCGCTCCCCAAAGGATATCCCTGGTTTCAGGGGATCGATGAGGAGTGCGGGCTTGACGAAGGGCGACTGCGGGAAATCGTGGAGTGCGTACGGAAAGTAAATGTCAAACTCTACCTGTTGCAGGAGATGACCGGAGACCTGTAGACAAAAGGGCGCATCCTCAACAGAGAATGCGCCCTTTTATCAACGAACGGAAGAAAGGTTACCCTTGGGCCGCCTGTACCGCAGTGATGGCGGTGACGTTAACGATGTCATCCACCGAGCAACCGCGCGACAGATCGTTGACCGGCTTGGCAAGACCCTGGATGATCGGACCGACCGCCTCGGCGCCGGCGACGCGCTCCACCAGCTTGTAGGCGATGTTTCCGGCATCAAGGTCGGGAAAGATCAGGACGTTGGCCTTGCCGGCGACACTGCTCCCCGGAGCCTTTTTGCTTCCCACGTTGGGCAGCAGTGCTGCATCCGCCTGCAATTCGCCGTCGATCTGCATATCCGGCTTGATCTGCTTGGCAATTTCCAACGCTTTGAGCACCTTGTCGCAGTCGGCATGGCTGGCGCTCCCCTTGGTGGAGAATGAGAGCAGGGCCACGCGGGCATCCACATCGAGAAACGCCTTGCAGTTCCCTGCGGTAGCAACGGCAATCTCGGCCAGAGCCTGGGCATCGGGATTGGGATTGACGGCGCAATCGGCAAAGAGAATGATGCCGTTTTCGCCGAAAGTCGGGGTTTTGGTGATCATCAGAAAGAATGAGGAAACGGTCTTGATCCCCTTGGCAGGACCGACTGTCTGGAAGGCGGCCTTGAGCACGTTGCCGGTGGTACCGGTAGCGCCGGCAACTTCTCCCCCCGCATCGCCGTTACGCACCATCATTCCGGCGTAGTAGAGGTTATCGTCTGCCGTCAGGAGTTTTCTGGCTTCATCGGCGGTCAACCCCTTGCTCTTGCGCAGTTCGACCAGGTCGGCCACATATGCTTCGAGTTTCGGCGAAGCGGCAGGATTCAATAGTTCCACTCCCGCCAGATTGATCCCCTTGGCAGCAGCATCGGCCTGAATCTTGGCCGGATCGCCAAGAATGACGATGTTCGCCAACTTTTCCTTAACAATTTTTTCCGCGGCAAACAACATCCGTTCGTCGTAACTTTCCGGCAATACCACCGTCTGAAGATTCTTTCTGGCCTTTTCCTTGATCTGATCGACAAGATGCATAGCACGCCTCCTCCATGAATATAAAACGGGTTTATATATAGTCGAAACAAACAGGGGTGGTCAACAAAAAAAGCCCGATTTCTCGGGCTTTTAGTGATGCTTAACGACTTACACCAGCGTTAAAACTCGACTCCCATGGCCTCTGCGACCGTGTGCATATCCTTGTCGCCGCGACCCGACAGGCAGATCACCAACGTTTTATCTTTACCCAGCGTGGGAGCCAGTTTCATGGCATATGCAATGGCGTGAGATGATTCCAGAGCAGGTATGATTCCTTCCTCGCGCGTCAGGGTACTGAAACCCTCCAAAGCCTCGTCGTCGGTAATGGATACATATTCGGCGCGGCCGCTATCCTTCAGCCAGGAGTGTTCCGGACCGACTCCCGGGTAATCGAGTCCCGCCGAGATGGAGTGAGCATGGGTAATCTGGCCATGCTGGTCCTGCAGCAGATACGTCTTGTTGCCGTGCAGGATACCGGGCGACCCGGCGCAAAGCGGAGCTGCGTGTTTCCCGGTTTCAATACCGAAACCGGAGGCCTCGACACCGACCAGACGCACCGTTTTGTCCTTCAGAAAGGGGTAGAACAGCCCCATGGCATTACTGCCACCGCCGACGGAGGCAACCAGGTAATCCGGCAAGCGGCCTTCTACCTTCTTGTGCTGCCGCTTGACCTCGGCCCCGATCACTGACTGAAAGTCTCGCACCATCATCGGGTACGGGTGCGGACCAGCAACGGTACCGATTACATAAAAGGTTTCATGGATGGTGGTAACCCAGTTACGCATCGCCTCATTCATGGCGTCCTTTAACGTCGCGGTTCCGGCGGTGACCGGCGTTACGGAAGCGCCAAGGAGCTTCATGCGGAACACATTCTGGGCCTGGCGGTGGGTATCCTCCTCTCCCATGAACACTTCACACTGCATCCCGAACAGGGCCGCGATGGTCGCGGTTGCCACGCCGTGCATTCCGGCACCGGTCTCCGCAATGACCCTTTTTTTGCCCATCCGCCGGGCCAGCAACCCCTGACCGATCGTGTTGTTTATTTTGTGTGCGCCGGTGTGGTTCAAGTCCTCACGTTTGAGGTAGATGCGGGCACCACCCAGCTTTTTTGTCAGTTTTTCGGCAAAATAGAGCGGGTTGGGACGGCCGACATACTGACGCAGATAATAGGCAAATTCCTGTTTGAACTCCCTGTCGTGACGGTAATGTTCATATGCTTTTTCCAACTCCATCAGAGCAGGCATGAGGGTTTCAGGGACATAACGCCCGCCATACTGGCCAAAATGGCCTTTCTTATCCGGTAATTTCATGGAGTCCCCACTTTGTACGCTCAGTATTTATTCAACGTTCAGGAAAGATTGCTATGCGGCAAAGCCCCATTTTTGACAGACGAAACTGCAGGGCGGTTCGTAATACGCCCAGGCCGTAGATGGTACTGCGCCGAAAATTGATTGAAGATGCCTCGGTAAAATAGCGGGCAGGGCAGCTAACCTCTCCGATTCTGAAATCGTACCACGCTATCTGGGCCAGCATCTGGTTGTCAAAAACAAAATCATCGGAATTGGCATTGAGCGGTAATGTTTCCAGCACCTGACGAGAGAACGCACGATAGCCGGTATGGTACTCCGACAGTTTTTGTCCGAGAAGGAGGTTCTCCAGTAGTGTCAGCAGGCGGTTGGCTACATATTTATATACAGGCATGCCGCCTTTAAGCGCCCCTTTTCCGAGGATCCGTGACGCCAGCACGACATCATATACGCCAAAGGCGATCATGGAGACCATGGCGGTAATTAAAAACGGAGTGTACTGGTAATCCGGATGCAGCATGACAACAATATCCGCCCCCTCATCCAGGGCTGCCTTGTAGCAGGTTTTCTGGTTGCCGCCATACCCGCGATTCTTTTCATGCACTATGGTATGGATGTTCAAGCGGCGAGCCACCTCGGCAGTGTTATCCTGAGAGGCGTCATCGACCAGCAGTACCAGATCGACAATATTGAAAGGGATCTCGGTATACGTTTTTTCCAGCGTGCGTTCCGCATTGTATGCGGGAAGAATGACAGCTATTTTTTTATTATTCAGCACGATATATATCCTCTTGCGATAGACTGGCTTGATTACGAACAGCAGTAAAGCAAATCACTCCCCCGGTCCTGAATACCCTCTCGACAACCATGCCGAATAATGAAGCCGGAACAGCCAGAACAGACAGGAGCAGCGAAAAAAATACTGAAGTGGACATGCCATCGCCCCCCTTATTCCTCATTCTGAGAAAGTCATACAGGGAGTTATACTGCAGGTTTGCGCAGTTAAGCAATGTTTGAAGCCAGCCATAGAAATTTTGCGCCCAATCTGCATGAGACCGGCCAATAATGGTGTATCCAGACCTGACAAGCAACCCTGCCAATCCATCTTCTGCAAAATGGAACAGATGGATTGGCAGATCACGATGAAACCAGTTTTTTTGGCCAATACGTGACTGGAACGAGCTGAAATTCGGCACCGCAACGACAAGCCTCCCGGTTGGAGTGAGGAGTCTGCTGCACTCTTGAAGCAATCGTGCGGGATCGTAATAATGTTCGAGGACATGATTGACCAGGATCAGATCATACATTCCCTGCAGTTGAGACACCGAGGTAACGACAGGGATGCCGTACGTGTCCCGTGCATGGCCGGCAGTTTCTTCACTGAATTCCACCCCGGTTACAGACCAGCCATTCCGTGCAAACAAAGATGCTGTATACCCGCTGCCACAGCCGATATCCAGCATATTGCCAGCACTCAAGCCACCTGAAAGCCGGGTAAACTGCAACTTTTTATGCAGTTCGAACAGCCACTCAACCGGTGCGATAAAGCGCTTGCCCTCTTCAGCACGATATTCACCGGGGGCGTAGAACCGTTCCAGAGTTGCAACATCAGGTTGAGGCCATGTCATACCAATGGCACAGTGCGGGCAATAGAACACGGAATAGGCGATTCCGTAATAGACACTGTCTCCCGATGATTTGAGAAGTTCGGTCGATCCGCAGAATTTGCAGGATGGATGATCCGGTGTTGGCTGGTCCATGAAAATCAGCGCTCTACCCGGTAAAAGGCTACCGTATAGTCAATACGGGGCGACCGGTACACAGCGGCAAGTTTGAGCCCAGGAGGAACCATTTCCAGATCAGCACCTGACAATTCCGATGTTGCTGATTCCCTGACGATGTATTCAACATTGTTACTGATGGCAAAACGCATCATATCGGGAAAATTCGCAATCGGTTCCGCAGTCCAGAGTCCATCAAGGTAGTAGATCATCTTGTTCCAGGAGACCATATAATTGCGGCCGGGGCCAAAACGTTGGCGTGCCATCTCGGCAGCTTTTCGAGTTTCCTCTGCAAATATCATCCGCGCGGGACTGGATCCGGTTGCTACCGGAGCCTGTCTGACAATCCTCAGTGAAAGATAATAACCGGCCAACAGAGTTGTTATTATCAATGAGGCCATTACCGCAATGTGCGTTCCTTCTGTTTTTTTGAAACGCTGAGAGATAAGATTCGCCACCTGAAATAATCCGGCAGAACCGGCGATAAAAATCAACGGTGAATACGGGACAAGATACTTCCACCACCCATCGGTAAATACCGGCAGGATGAGCAGGAGCAGAAACGGCGAAAACAGAATGACCTTGCCGTAGTCCGATTTTTTATCCCAGCGTCTGAATGCCATGAAAATGGCCAAGACGACCAAATACACAGGATATACCTGCGGATAATGGAGGCAGCCGCTGTTATTCGGAATTCGCCCCGGAATTTCCCGAGAGAGATTTGTAAGGTACACCCGCAGGCTTTTTTCAGGGTGAGTCATGAGATATGCAACGACATCCCGGAGACCGCTCGGGTGCTGCCAGGCATATTTTCCGTCAGGCGCCAACCCCCACAGCTCTTCATTCGAAGTTTCACCCTTGTCGTTGTCGTGATAGATGCGGGACTTCATCCAGATCAGGACATAGGTGGACTTGGGGCTGATGACAAAGGCGTTGTAATGCTTTTTCAGAAACAGAAGATAGGGGGAGGATGTCAGCAAAAAGGCCAGCACTGTTACTGCGCAACATTTCAAGAGGAAAGATTTATAGAAACGCAAACCTTCCGAAGCACAAAGCACGAACAATGTGAACAGCATGACCAGAAATCCTTCAGAACGAGTCTGATAGGCCAATGAAAAGAACACTCCGGCAAGAAGGGCCAGAAGATATGAGCGGCGCGTGGCTGTTGCATGAAGCAGCGCAAGGGCGGTAATCAGAAATACGGTATACGTGATATCAGCATCCGTACTGAAGGTCAGAAAGAGAAGTTGAGGGAATGCGGCGGTAATAATTGCCGCAGCAACAGCTACGGAACGTGAAAAAATCCCCGCTGCCAGGAAATATACTGCAACCGGGAGGAGCACGCCCATGAGTGGCGTAACAATCCCCGCTGCCGTAAGGATATCAGGTACTCCCGGCAGCCAGCTTGCCAGTGCAATAAGAATCGAGTGCATGGGTGGACACCAGAGTGCCTGCCACCCGAGGCCTATTCCATAACGGATATTCCGGGCAATCTGCAGATAGATATGGCCATCTGCGGTAAGCCCTGGAAGAGCATAAAAATAGGTTATTATTGCAATCGATACTCCGAGTGGTATCAGAAAGGTATATTTTTGATAGTTATTCGGTTGGGATTCAGGTTTCATGCGTTATTCCGGTCCTGCACTCTTGCGGGCAGCCCGAACAAATTCAACGAGCTTCGTTTTGCTTTTCTTGCCCGGTTCAGACTCC
Source organism: Pelobacteraceae bacterium (assembly GCA_041675485.1). Lineage (GTDB taxonomy): Bacteria > Desulfobacterota > Desulfuromonadia > Geobacterales > Pseudopelobacteraceae > JACRCG01. The sequence goes on from JBAYTT010000119.1 coordinate 8,635, forward strand.
ACTCCACTGGAAACATCGACCGCATACGGCCTGACAGCGGCTATCGCTCCGGCGACGTTCTCCGGATTCAGTCCTCCCGCCAGGATGATGCAGTGAGAGGCGGCAGCTTTCGCGGCAGTCTCCCAATTGAACGTTAAACCTGTGCCGCCACGCGCCACTGGTGACCAGGCATCCAGCAGACAAGCGGCGACAGGGTAGTTCGGCATCTCATCCAGACTGGCAGAATCCTTCACCCGGAACGCCTTGATAATCCTACGCTTGATGGCTGAACAATACTCAGGGGTTTCGTCACCATGAAGCTGGACAATATCCAGTCCGCACTGATCGGCTACCAGGTTGACCGTTGCAGCCTCTTCGTTGACAAACAGGCCGACCGTCTGCACGAATGGAGGTAAGTGCCGAATAATGGCAGACGCCTGTTCGGGGGAAATATAACGCGGAGACCCCTGAAAGAAGACGAAGCCGAGAGCATCAGCTCCGGCTTCGACCGCCATCAGGGCATCTTCCAGATTGGTTATGCCGCAGATTTTGACTCGAACCATCTTTTACAGACTGATCTTGGGCAGACGCTCCAGCGCTGCCTTGACCATCGCATCAGGATATTCGTAATCCTCCAGATTACCGGAAAGGTAGGAATCGTACGCCCCCATATCCAGCTGTCCATGGCCGGAAAGACCGAACAGAATGGTCTTTTCCTTACCCTCCTCCTTGGCCAGTACCGCCTCGTCAATAGCGGCCCGTACGGCGTGAGACGATTCAGGGGCCGGAATAATGCCTTCGCTCCGGGCAAACAGAAGCGCTCCCTCGAAGCAGGAATTCTGCTTGTAAGACTTGGCCTCTATCTCTCCTGCGCTGTAGAGCTGCGAGACCAGCGGCGACTCGCCATGATAGCGCAATCCGCCGGCGTGAATGCCGGGAGGCATGAAATCATGACCCAATGTGTACATCATGGCTATTGGCGCCATTTTGGCGGTATCGCCGTAGTCGAAAGCATAGACCCCTTTGGTCAGGGTTGGACAGGAGGCCGGTTCGACAGCCAGGCAACGGACTTTCTTGCCGTTGGCGCGATCAGCGATGAAGGGAAATGCCAAACCGGCAAAATTCGAGCCGCCACCGCAGCAGGCGATGACCACATCGGGATAGTCCCCGGCAATCTTCATCTGTGCCTGAGCTTCCTGACCGATGATGGTCTGGTGGAGACAGACGTGATTCAGGACGCTCCCCAGCGCGTAGTTGGTGTCGGCATGAGTGGCCGCATCCTCAACCGCTTCAGAGATGGCGATCCCGAGGGAACCGAGGCAATCCGGGTCATGGGCCAGAATGGATCGACCGGCATTAGTGAATTCGGATGGAGAGGGATGTACCTGGGCGCCCCACAACTGCATCATGCTCTTGCGGTACGGTTTCTGGGTACAGGACACTTTAACCATGTAGATGGTGCACTCCAGGCCGAACATTGAGCAGGCCAGAGCGAGCGAACTTCCCCACTGGCCGGCGCCGGTTTCTGTCGCCAGACGGCGGATGCCTGCCTGCTTGTTGTAGTAGGCCTGGGGAATCGCGGAGTTCGGTTTATGCGACCCCGCAGGGGATACCCCTTCATATTTGTAATAGATCTTCGCCGGCGTGCCGAGAGCTTTTTCCAGACGGTGGGCACGGTACAGCGGCGATGGTCGCCACAGTTGATAAATCTCGCGCACTTCATCTGGGATGTCTATCCAGCGTTGCGAAGACATTTCCTGCTCAATCAGAGACATCGGAAAAATCGCCAGCATTTCGTCCGGTGTAACCGGCTGCAAGGTTCGGGGACTGATGACCGGAGCCAACGGGCCGGGCATATCCGGAATGATATTGTACCACTGACGCGGGATCTGGTCTTCAGGAAGCAGGATTTTGGTGTTCATGGTTCCTCCGGTTTGAAATAGTTACTCCAGATGGTCTTCAATACGGATAAAGCTGGTTTTTTCACAGATGATGTCAAGCTGGTCAATCTCTGACAGCGCTTCCTGAATCGAACCTTCGCGGGCCTCGTGAGTCATGATGACAATCGGCACCGGAGCGGAATCGTCAACTTCATGGGCGGTCTGAACCATCGACTCGATGCTGATGCCATGTTTGCCCAAAGAACCGGCTATCCCACCCAGAACACCCGGTTTATCGAGGGCACTGAAACGGAGCATGTATTTGCTGACGATATCAGCCATCGGCTTGACCGGAATGGTAACAATCGCATCGTCAAGAAAACCGAGTGGCGACATACGACGCCCGGCACCGGCCTTCATACTGCGCGACAGGCCGATCAGGTCGCCGACAATCGCGCTTGCGGTCGGGTTCTGCCCGGCACCACGGCCGGAGAACATGACCGGTCCGACAAAATCGCCGGTCAGGCGGATGGCATTGAACACCCCGTTGATATCAGCCAGGGGGCTGTCCAGCGGGATCATGGTCGGATGTACGCGAGCTTCGATTTCGCCGTCAACATGTTTTCCGATTGCCAGCAGCTTGATACGATAGCCGAATTGAGCGGCATACTTGACATCCAGTCCGCTGATTTTGGAAATTCCTTCGGTATGAATATCCTTGAAATCAATCCGGGTGCCGAAGCAGAGGGAGACCAGGACCGCCAGTTTATGGGCGGTATCAACCCCTTCAACGTCAAAGGTCGGATCCGGTTCGGCATAACCAAGATCTTGCGCGGCTTGCAACACATCGGCAAAGTCGGCGCCTTCCTGGGTCATGCGGGTCAGAATATAATTGCAGGTACCGTTCATGATGCCGAAGACACTGCTGAAATTATTGGCGGCAAGATTGCTCTTGATAGCGGTCAGTACGGGAATTCCGCCGCCGACTGATGCCTCGAACTGAACCTCGACACCCTTACGCACTGCCGCTGCATAGATGTCCGAGCCATGCAGCGCCAGAAGAGCCTTGTTTGCGGTAACGATATGCTTGCCTTTTTCAATCGCTTTCAGCACAAAACTCTTGGCCGGTTCATAGCCGCCGATCAGTTCGATAACCACCGAAATTTCCGGATCATTAAAAATATCATCGACGCTGGTTGTCAGCACACCGTGATCAACAGCCACACCACGATCACTTGTAATATCCAGATCGGCAATACGCTTCAGCACAATGCCTGTCCCGACTTTTGAGCGGATGACGTCCGCGTTCTCGCGCAGCAGCTTGACGACCCCTGCCCCGATATTGCCGAATCCAATCAAACCAACCTGTATATCTTTCATTGTTCCTCACTTGCCGATTCAGTTTTTGCGCACGCCTCGATCTCGTCGAGAATGCCGTTTACAAATGCCGGCGATTCCTTGTCGCCGTAACGTCGGACGATCTCAATCGCCTCGTTGATGCTGACTTTTTTGGGGATATCGGCACGAAACATCAGCTCATATGCAGCCAGACGCATGACATTCAGATCGACCCGCGGCATGCGTGACAAAGACCAGTTTTTGGAACGC
>JBAYTT010000120.1:0-12096 GCA_041675485.1 Pelobacteraceae bacterium
ACATAATAATCTGTGCGTACCACCGGATCACTAAAAACTGCTTCCGGGAAAGTAATCTTATCTCGCCAGTCACCTAAATCCTGTCGAAGCGCATCTGTAAATTCAGGAGAGAACCCATTCCCCGTCCTCAAAGCACTTGAAAGGCCGTACAACTCCAGAATGCCGGTTATTGATCTGTTGGTATGGTCAGTGTGTAACCAGGGAGTTGTGATTGAATCAAAAACACTTTGCTGACTTGGAATAAATAGCGAGTGGTTCTTGGCAAAACTGGCCACAGAGCCAAGTTGATACTCATTTATGAGTTGCGCTGTTTCATAGGGCTGAGGAATTCGGAAATCTGCCAAGGAGGTTTTCAAAAAAGCATCACGACGTTGATGCTCCATAATTTCTGTAGCGAGGCTGCCTTGCAACGCCTGATGTTGTGCGGCCGAATTTAAATAACCTTCATTACAAGACAGGCCTTTTGCTAGTTGCGTAGAATATGCCTGATGGCTGGATGCCAATCGCATCTGATCCTGAACCTGGGTCTGACTTAAAATACTCCCCTGGAGATGGCGTTTCACGTCCATATACGGGTCAACAGTCCTTAATAATTCTTGATGGCGTAGATAGCCGTCCATTGCAGCAGCCGTGATACTGTTTTCAATAAACTTATTTAGCCCCGCTGCCATTCGACCTGTTGCCGTTTCAGTTGTTTTTTTACCTTTTTCTCTTTTCAGCGCAAAATAATGGCTAAACACACGCATCAGATAATCGCAATTACTTTCGGCATCTTCCTTTGGAAGGTCAATCTGTTTGGGCCTATATGAAACAACTTTTTCACTGTTTTCGTTGTGTTCAACAATTCGTTCTCTATCCTCATATGACACAAGAAGCCAAACGTTATGGGCGATAAATTCCTTTGCAAACGACTCAACCTCCTCCTCAGAGATTTGGTTGGTTTCTTCATCTGTCAGCCCATCGTACTGAGCTTTCAGATCATCTCCAGACTGTAATTCTGATGGTCTCTTACAAACCAAGCGCATTAACTGCCTGACAAAAACCAAACTATTCACGTCAGGTACATCAAGCATCTTGGCAAGCAATGGTTGAATGCTAGAATTCACTGAACCAGTTGACAATAAGCCAAAAATGTTGGTGTAGAAGTCGAAATTGCACAACGCTGATAAACTCGCCATTCTGTCCTCAGATCTCTTGTATTTCCTCTCAATGCCTTACTGCACACAGCAACGTAGTTTCTGAATAAAGAACCGTAACGTCCGGCGCGGTAGCTCCTTCGTTACAACAAGCTTGCATTACCGCAGCAAAACGCTTTCCAGCCTCGTGGCACAACTCCCTGTCGGTTTCCTGTAACAGCAAAAATTCATTTCTTCCAGCCCCAGATGGCGCTTGCAGCCCATCGCCAAGCCCCCATGAGCGCTGAACAAAAGAGAGCCAAGCATTGAATGCTGGCAGCGCTTGCCAACGGGTAAAATACCTTCCAGGCCAGCCGTTGCCGCGACAACTGCCATCGACTTTCATCAGTTCATGCCCATCGTTCATAGGAAAAAAACCGAATTCAACAACACTACCACTCGGCCACAATGCTTCCCAGCTCAAGGGTTCATTCAAGTCCAGCTTAAGCAGCTCATCCAGCTCCATACCATTTATTCCCGGCTCCATCTCTTCAACCTTGATCAAGGAAATATCAGGTGAACCATAATAATCGAGAAGATTCGACAGCCCGTACAAGTCAGTTTCGTTGGCCGCTGAGAAAATTGTTCTGCCGCAGTTTTGCAACTCGCTCGCCATGACACGAATATCCGCTTCGTACTCTTCGCGGCGAAAAATCAGCCGGATAAAACCACCTGCCATATCGGCAAAGGAATCGTTGAGTGCTGGCCGAAGCCCTGCAATATCCAGCTCCCAAATCACAGTTTGCGCATCCGGATGACTTACCAATACCGCTTCATTTAGTCCGGCATGAGAAGCAACTCCGCATTTACATGTGAGCAGTTGATAGGCGCCCGGCCGCTTGACCGAATTGATCAAGGCATGCACATCCCAAAGAATATCCAGCTCGTCCAGCTTGCCATAACAACCGGTAAATTCGGGAACCGACTGAATTATCAGATATGGTGGATCAGCAAAGACGATTTCGCTTAATCTGACGCGCCAACCGATACGTGCAGACATTTCCGCCAATGGGCTCGTATTTTCTGGAAGATTCATGCAACAGCCTTACGACTTCTTGGTTTTCTTCTTTTTCGTATTTTCCCCCACCACCAACGGCGCAATCAACTGCTGATACCGCTCAAACAAAAACGCCACCCGCTCGGCTTCGGTCTTGAAGGCGGTTTTGCCGTAGGCGGCATCCACGGCGCGATCCAGTACTTGGTGAGCATTGACCAGTTCCGGCGGCATGGTCAGGGGATCGTAGAGGTCGGCAAGGGTAGCGCCCTCCCCCCGCCCCCCTCCCATAAAGGGAGGGGGAGGAGCTTCCTCTCCCCTGGTGGGAGAGGATTGAGGAGAGGGGGGCATGAACTTGGCGCGGGCGTCGAGCACACTTTGGGCGGCGGTCTCGATAGCGGCCTGTTGTTTGTCGGTCGGTTCGGGCCAGGGGAAGTTGTTGTAGACGATGCCTGCGGAGTAGCGATAATCGCTTTTGATGCGGCCGCAAACAGAGCGCATCCAAGCGTTATGCATAATTGAAGAAAACACCCCGAAATGGTAGATGCTCGCATTGGGAATAGCAAAGTTGGCATTACCACAAATGACCTCTGAGGACATGTAACCAACAGGTATGTATTGACGATTTTCAGAAGAATGCGCTGGAACTAAAAGATATGCACCTCTCGGTTGGCGAATTTCTCCAAAAAGTGTTGGCGTCTTGGCCAGTTCGCGCGTTGGCGCTTTTGGGCTGGCCAAGCGCATTTTACGGACAGCTTCTATACGCCGTAATACAGACGGCATCTGGCGCAAAGTATCTGGTGGGCAGTCTATCAGCCATAAACAAAAACGAGGGACATTGGATATAAATTCATCTGCGCCCAAAAAAGGTTTGATCCAATCGTTAGCTTGCGGCTCTTCAGCAATTAAAGCACCTTTTTCTTCAACTGACAGGAGAAGGTTGCCACCATCCGTTGGTTTACTGCCATACATCATGCTTGGGACAGAGCAAAGAGGCTTCGTTCTGTTTTGCAACACAACTACAGGTCCATCCACCAGATAAGGATTGATATTGCTTGCATTAACGGCATGCGGTTCACTTTTGGGCGTGTCGTAGTCGTACAGCAATTTCACGGGTACATCACATAATCCAAAACCAACAATGACGCAATGAACAGCAGCCTTGCCGCGTGCCTCGTTATTCCACTGAAAAGTGCGGTGGGCAAAGTGAATCCTGATGCCGCGCCGGAAGAGGTCAGTCCAGAGGATAGCGACTTGTTCACCCTGAGTAATGGAGTTTGTAGAGACAAAAGCAGCACGGACTGCTGGATTCTCGACCATATACTCCGCAGCTTTGCGATACCAGCAGGCCACGTAATCCAGTACTCCAGCACCTTTAATATCATGGAAAACCGAAGCCAGCTCTTCTTTCTGCGCTGCGCTTTGAAGTGACTTTCCAAGAAACGGCGGATTCCCCAGCAAATACGACAACCGGTACGCCGGAACAACCTCGTTCCAATCGATCCGCAAGGCATTGCCATGCACAATGTGTGGCGCTTTCTTGAGCGGCAGTCGGGCGTAGTACTGGCCGAATTCTTCCGACACCTTCAGGTTCATCTGGTGATCGGTCAGCCAGAGCGCCACCTCGGCAATTCGCGCCGGCCACTCCTCGATCTCGATACCGTGGAACTGATCGACGTTGACACCGATAAGCTGGAAAACGTCCAGCATGAGCTGGTCGCTCTGACGCACATGGCGCAGTACCTCCAGCTCCAGCAGACGCAGCTCGCGATAGGCAATAACGAGGAAATTACCGCAACCGCAGGCCGGGTCGAAGAACGTCAGGTGGGCGAGCTTTTTCAAGAACTCGAAGAGCTGGTTCCGATTGCGCTTGACCTTGTGAAACTCAGCCCACAGTTCATCGAGAAAAAGCGGGTGGATCAACTTGAGGATGTTGGTTTCGCTGGTGTAGTGGGCACCCAGGTTGCGCCGGGCGGTGGTGTCCATGATCGACTGAAACAACGAGCCGAAGATAGCCGGAGAGATGCGGCTCCAGTCCAGAGCGCAGCAGTCCAGCAGCGCTTCGCGCATCTGGCGGGTGCAATCGGAGATCGGGAGGGTTTCACTAAAAAGCTGGCCATTGACATAAGGAAAGGCGGCCAACTGTTCGTCAAGCGCCGCTGAGCGGCGTTCTGGCGCAGTATCAAGCACCTGAAACAGTTTGGCGAGATGCATTCCCAAATCGCTGCCATCGTCCGCCGTGCGTTGTTCCAGATAATCCTGAAACTGGCAACGCTCAAACAGAGCCGTATCCTCGGCAAACATGCAAAACAGGATCCGCACCAGCAGTACTTCAAGCGGATGACCGTCGTAACCGGACGATTTTAGCAAATCGTGCAGTCTTCCCAGCTTCTCTGCGGCCTGGATGTTGACCGGGTCTTGCTGGCCGAAACTGCGGGTTTGATAACCGGCGATGAAACCGAAGAGCTTGATGTTTTTGGAAAGATCAACAAGGGAGAAGTCGTGCTGTTCTTTGCTGTCGAGATCGTAGAGGCGGAACCGGGCAAAGTCAGATACCAGCACATAACGCGGCAGGTCACGTTCTTTCAGGCCGGGAAAATAGTCGAATGCCTGACGGGCGGCGCGATCCAGATCCTTGCCGCGCGACTTGTGCTCGATGAGCAGCACGCCTTTCCAGAGCAAGTCGATAAAACCGCCGTGACCATCATCCTTTTTAACCGGAGCTTCAAACGATGCAACCCGCCGTCGAGTTATGCCGAAAACATTGAAAAAACTGTCCCAAAAGCTCTTGGCTTCGGCGTCTTCCGAACATTCTGTAGCCCACTCACGGCTGAAGACCAAGGCGCGATCACGTATTTCATTCCAGGAAAGGGGCATCAAAGCACCTCAAAATATGACCTTGTCATGGTAGCTATGTTACAAAAACAGCACGGTATCTAAAAAGTTGATAACTCGTGCTGATGAAAAAATGGCTGTGCGAAAACAGCCAACGATCTCTATATATTTCCCACAAACCCCTTCGCGTCCTTCTCCATAAACAGCGGCGTGCTTTTGACCTTCGTTATCATTTTGCCGGCGCCGGCAAAATGATAACTTGGTTACTTATTCGTTTTTGCAATCAAGATGACATATATTTCAAACGAGACCTCCGAGGTTTAAAAACCTCGGAGGTCTGATACTGTCAACTTGAATCGTCTAATTCGTTCAAGAGTGCAATGCTGCAAGCTACCCTTCCGCCTTCAGATCCCGCGCCATCAGTTCTATTACCGCCTGACGGGCCGGTTTGTCCTCGTGGAGTATTTGAAAAGTCTTCTCGACGATCGGCATCTCCACGCCAAGGCGGCGGGCAAGTTGATACACCGATTCAGCGCTCTTGACCCCTTCAGCCACCATGCGCATCTCGGCCAGGATGTCGGCCAGTTTCATCCCCTGGCCAAGCTTGAAACCGACCGTGCGGTTGCGGGAGAGGTCGCCGGTGCAGGTCAGCACCAGGTCGCCCATACCGGCCAGGCCGGCAAAGGTTGATGCCTGCGCACCCATGGCCTGCCCGAGGCGATTCATCTCGGCCAGTCCCCGCGTGATCAGGGCGGCCCGGGCGTTGTAGCCGAAGCCGAGTCCGTCGCAGATCCCGGCGGCAATGGCGATGACATTCTTGACCGCTCCACCCAGCTCGACACCGACCACGTCGCTGTTGGTATAGACGCGCAGGCAGGGGCAGCTGAAGGCGGCCTGAACACGGCGGGCACTCTCTTCGTTGCGGGAGGCGGCCACGATCAATGACGGCAGTTCCTGGGCGACTTCGCGGGCAAAGGTCGGGCCGGAAAGTGCCACATACCGGGTCAGCGCATCATCACCGAGCAGTTCGCCGCAGATCCGGGACACCGTCGCCAGGGTTTCCAGCTCAATCCCCTTGGAGGCATTGGCAATAATCGCATTGGCGCCAAGGTGCGGAGCAAGTTGTTTCAGCACGCCGCGCATGACCTGCACCGGTGTCACCAGCAGTACGATGCTGCGCCCGCTGACCGCTTCTTCCAGATTCCCCGTGCAGACGAGGGTCGGGTGCAGATTGATGCCGGGCAGATACAGCGAATTGGTATGGCTGGAATTTATCTCTTCAACCAGCTCCGGCTCATAGGCCCACAGAGTCGTGTCATTTCCATTGGCGGCCAGCCGACCGGCCAGGGCCGTTCCCCAGCTGCCGCCTCCAATTACCGCAATCCGTTCGAATTCAGTCGTCATAGTCATCGTCCTCAAACCCTTCCTCCAGGCGCGGATCATACCCCTCGGCCAGCGTTTGCCGGGCAGCGTCCACACTGTCCAGCAGCAGACGGCGGACAAATGGGTGGCGGCAATCGGGCAAAAAACCTCCGACGAGACTCAAAGCGGTTGCCAGTGTTTTTTGTACCGCACTTTCATCGCCTTCGATCTGCTGCAGGTAATCGGCGGTCAGCAGCAACCGCTTGATGATATCGGCACGTCGCGGCACAATCAGCTCGTCACAGCAGCGTGAAATCTCTTTTTCCAGGGCCTCCGGCGGAATGGAGTCAGGACCGTCACCCGTTTCCAGTGCCTTGAAGCGATCGGCAGCGTCATACAGTGCAGTCTCGGTAAGCACCCATCCTTCAAGGCCCGGCTCGTCGAGCAGGGTGTTGCTGGTGGTAACATACCCCGGAATCTTCTCAACGATATCTTCCAGATGGTTGAGTTTAAAACGTGGAATATAGGCCTCAGGCTTCAAGGAATCAGGCCGGAACAGGCGCATATCGACGTAAAAATCGGGGGGGAGGTAAAAGCCCGCCTCACGGCTGCGGAAGAGAGCATCCCTCAGTGAAGCAAGGGCGTAGTTATGTTCGACCGGCGACAGCATCTCGCCGCCGGCAACGTCTTTCAGGATATGGGTGTACTCTTTTTCATCTTTCATGCGGTAGCTGATGGCGTTCAGCATGCCATCCGCCTCGCCGGTCAAAATCAGCATAGCGGCAAAGGCCTGATCATCAAGGCGCCACGAGAACCAGAGCGTACGGGAACCATAGAAATCAACCGGTCCCGCATAGACTTCATGGAAGGGGAGCGGCTGCTGGAAAGAGTGCGGCAGTGCCTGAGGGTCACGTATTCCGGTAAAAGAGAGCCGCCGGATGCTGCGACCGATCATGGCCCCCAGTTCCCCATCAAAGCGTTCTTCGGCACGCCCCAGAACATCAAGGGCGTAGCCGCTGCGTGCGCGCCCCAGAGCACGGATCGCCTCCCGCACGACTTCATCTTTCTCGAAAGAGAGCAGAATTTCGAGTAGCGCCACCGCCTCGGCTGAAGCATTATCGGCCAGACGCTGGATCATCCTCAGGCGGAACTCGTCAGCAACATCCAGAAAACTGTCGACAAACCGAACAAGCCCGCGCTCATTATCACCAAGACAGTCGTCAACAAAGCCTTCCAGCGTGGGGGAACCATAGCCGGTCATTGAGGCAAAGGGGGGAGCAGTGACGTCAATGCCGCTGTCATGCAGCACATCAAGCAGGGCCAGCTTGCCATCTTCCTCAAGATCCTTGCGCTGCAGCGTGATCTGGATCAGTTGATCCATCCAGGCAGAGGCATCGAAAAAATCCAGCATGCAGGTGTATCGATACAGCGCGGTGCCGTTCTGCTCGCGCCAGAGCTTGCGCACCAGCGGTGAAAGCGCCCGTTTGCCGGATTTCTGCAACCGCCGGCCGATGCGCTCCATCTGCTCACCGGTCAGGTCGTCCCGCTTGAGGAAGTCCAGCAGCCGGTTGATACGGCGCCGTTCACGCAGCGTTTTATCAAGTTTCATTGACATGGTCATAATGTAAATTGCCTTAATTCCTTTCGAATCAGGGTCACGACTCTACCACACGAACCACTTGAAGGCAATCATGGGGAAACATGCTCCCTGTTCATGCTGCGCCACCTATTGTTTTATTGCAACAGAGTAACCATCCGGGCATGAAGGTGCGTATCATTTATTGACATAAAAAACCGGGACGCAATCAATTGACCACGTCCCGGTTCTGTCTGTACAGTTCGTTTCAGTTTATTCGTGTTTGACGCTAAACTTCTGTTTCTCCCGCTTCGATCCCCTCATCCTCGCCGTCATCCCCCTCTTCTTCATCTTTTTCAGCAAGGCGGGCAACAGCGACAACCTTCTCGTTATCCTCGGTGTTCATCAGGGTGACCCCCTGGGTATTGCGGCCAATGACAGAGAAACCGGAAACCGGCACCCTCAGGATCTTGCCCTGGTCGGTGATCACCATCAGGTCATGATCATCGGCAACCTGCATGACATTAACGACGGAGCCGTTGCGCTCGGTGGTCTTGATCGTGATGATTCCCTTGCCGCCACGCGACTGATCGCGGTATTCGTCCAGATCGGTACGCTTGCCGTAGCCGTTTTCACAGACGGTAAAAATCGTCGAACCGACGGCGGTATTGTCAACGATCTCCATGCCGATCACCCGGTCATCCTTGGCCAGGTTCATGCCGCGCACCCCGCGGGTAACGCGTCCCATCGGCCGGACATCCTCTTCATTGAAGCGGATGGCTTTACCGTTCCGCGAAGCAAGGAAGATATCCTTGGTGCCATCGGTCAGGGCCACGGAGATCAACTTGTCACCATCGTCCAGATTAACGGCAATAATGCCGCCGCTCCGGACGTTTGAGTAATCCACCAGGGACGTCTTCTTGACGACACCCAACTGGGTGGCCATGAAGAGATAGGTGTTCTCGCTGAATTCCTTTACCGGCAGGATGGTGGTAATCTTTTCGCCTGCCGAGACATTGACCAGGTTGACAACCGCCTTCCCTTTGGTGGTGCGGCTCCCTTCCGGAATTTCATAGACCTTGAGCCAGTACATACGGCCGGCATCGGTGAAGCAGAGCAGGTAGTCCTTGGTCGAGGCGATGAAGAGCTGCTCGACGAAATCCTCCTCTTTGGTCTTCATGCCGGTCTTGCCCTTGCCACCGCGTCGCTGCGAGCGGTACAGGTCAACGGCGCTCCGCTTGATGTAGCCGGTGTGGGAAATGGTGACCACCATTTCTTCGTCCTCAATGGTGTCCTCCAGCGATATATCGGCACTCTGGTCGGCAATCTCGGAGCGGCGCTTGTCGCCGAAACGCTCACGGATTTCGGTCAGTTCGGCAACGATGATCTTGAGGATCTCGGTGTCTGACGCCAGAATCTCCCGCAGCCGGGCGATCAGCTTCATGATCTCTTCGTACTCGGCGATGATCTTGTCACGCTCAAGGCCGGTCAGGCGTTGCAGACGCATTTCCAGAATCGCCTGGGCCTGGATATCTGACAACTGCACTGAACTTTCAAAACCGACCGGTCGTGGCAGGTTCAACCGCGCCAGGAATTCGGGATCGGCAAACTTCCCTTCCATCAAGCCGATTTTAGCTTCGGGGGGAGTCTTGGATTCACGGATCATTTCGATCACGGCATCCAGCCAGTCCAGGGCGATCTTGAGACCTTCCAGAATATGGGCCCTGGCCAGCGCCTTCTTAAGCTCGAAGTTGGTGCGGCGGGTTACTACTTCGCAACGATGTTCAATGAAACAGTCCATCATCTCGCGCAGTGTCAGTACTCGCGGGCGGTTGTGGACGATAGCCAGCATGATGATGCCGAAGGATACCTGCAGTTGGGACTGCTTGTAGAGCTGGTTGAGCAGCACTTCGGCGTTTTCGTCCCGCTTGACTTCGATGACGATGCGCATCCCCTGACGGTCGGACTCGTCGCGGATTTCGGTGATCCCTTCGACCTTTTTCTCTTTGACCAGTTCAGCAATCTTCTCGATCAGGCGAGCCTTGTTGACCTGGTAGGGGAGTTCGGTGACGACAATCGCCTGACGCTCCGAACGTTTGGATGCCTCAACATGGGCTTTGGCACGGATCTGGATGATGCCGCGACCCGTGCTGTACGCGTCCCTGATACCCTTACGGCCGTAGATGGTGGCACCGGTCGGAAAGTCAGGGCCGGGGACCATTTCCAGCAGCTCCTCAAAATCTATGTCCGGATTATTGATGACGGCGATAATGCCGTCAATAATCTCCCCCAGATTGTGTGGCGGGATATTGGTGGCCATACCGACCGCAATACCGGTCGAGCCGTTGATCAGCAGGTTGGGAAACTTGGACGGCAGTACCGTCGGTTCCTGCATCTCGTCGTTGTAGTTGGAGACCATGTTGACGGTTTCTTTGTCAAGATCGGTCAGCAACTCGTGCGAAAGGTGACGCAGGCGGATCTCGGTATAACGCATGGCAGCAGGCCGGTCACCGTCAACGGAACCGAAGTTGCCCTGACCGTCCACCAGCATGTAGCGCAGTGAGAAATCCTGCGCCATACGCACGATTGTGTCATACGCGGCGGTATCACCATGGGGATGATACTTACCGATAACATCACCGACCACACGGGCGGATTTTTTGTAGGGCTTGTTGTAATCATTGCCCATATCGTACATGGCATACAGGCAGCGGCGGTGAACCGGCTTGAGACCGTCACGCACGTCCGGGAGTGCTCGACCGATGATGACCGACATGGCGTAGTCCATGTAGGAACGCTTCATCTCATCTTCAATATTCACCGATATTTTATTAGCTGGGATTTCAGTTGGGATCTGCATTGGTACCTCGTATCTGCTTTTTCTCATCACAACAACGAGAAAGGTATTGTTTTATTTGTTTGATAGTACGTTAAATATCCAGATTGACGACGTTCAGCGCGTTTTTCTCAATGAAATCACGCCTTGGCTCCACTTGGTCACCCATAAGGATGGTAAAAATCTCGTCCGATTCGACGACGTCCTCTATTTTGACCTGCAGCAGCACACGGTTTTCTGGGTTCATGGTGGTTTCCCAGAGCTGTTCAGGGTTCATCTCACCCAAACCTTTATAGCGCTGGATTGCCAGCCCTTTTTTGGCGTTTTCAAGGAAGAAGTTAAGCAAATCCTGATGGTTGGTCGTCTCGAACAGCACCTTCCCCCCATCCTGCTCAACGAAGGCCCGACTGTCAGCCATTGTCTCGACAATCCGGCGGTGATTATCCACCAGCAGCACATATTCGTGAGATGAGAGCACCGACAGCACCTGCTGATCGATGATGGAACGAATGTTGCCAATCCGGAACGTGATACGATCTTCCTCGATCTGGTACTCGGAGCCTTCAGCCAGGACCTTCATTCCCTCAAGATACTGTTCGAGCTGGGGCAGCTCTTCCAGACCGGCCGGCACGTTACTCCGGATGACAATCGAGAGCAGTTCGGGAGATATGCCTTTTTTGACAACTTTGTTGAAAATGGCACGGTTTTCTATGAACTGTTTGATAACCGGGATAATCTGCTTGCCGTTGTAGGTCCGATCTCCTTTTTCAAGACGGAGAGTCAGATCTTCAGACCCCTCCTCCAGCAGAAAGTTCTGCATGGCGTGTTCGTCACGCAGGTACTGTTCCCGTTTGCCACGTTTGACCTTGTAAAGCGGAGGTTGAGCGATGTAGAGATGGCCGCGCTCAATCAGCTCGCGCATGTTGCGGTAGAAGAACGTGAGCAGCAGCGTCAGGATATGTTGACCATCGACGTCGGCGTCGGTCATGACGATAATGCGATGATAGCGCAATTTGGCGATATTGAAGTCGTCCTTGCCGATACCGGTACCGAGCGCCGTGATCAGGGTGCGGATTTCCTGGGAGGAGATCATCTTGTCGAAGCGGGCCTTCTCGACGTTAAGAATCTTCCCCTTGAGCGGCAGGATCGCCATGTTTTTCCGGTCGCGACCCTGTTTGGCCGAGCCACCGGCCGAATCACCTTCGACCAGGTAGAGTTCGCACAGTGCCGGGTCTTTTTCCTGGCAGTCGGCCAGTTTACCCGGCAGCCCACCCATATCAAGAGCACCTTTGCGACGGGTCAGGTCACGGGCTTTGCG
>JBAYTT010000121.1:0-11843 GCA_041675485.1 Pelobacteraceae bacterium
GCCGACGCCGATACTCTTCGGATCGACCTTGACCAGCTCTCCCAGCGGGTCCTGAAGCCTGCGGGCGATGGAGATTGCGCCGCGCACCGTCAGATCCAGCTCGGGAAACTCTTCGCGGGCAATATCAGAGGCCGAATAAATGCTGGCGCCCGCTTCGCTGACCGACACCACCGGGAGTTGCCGCCCGACCCCAGCCAGGGTCTCCTTGACGAAGATCTCCATTTCGCGCCCGGCGGTGCCATTGCCGACCGCAACCATCTCGATGTCATGTGCCTCAACCAGCCGGAGCAGATCCTGGCGAGCCTGAGGGATCCGCCCCTCGCCAATGTGCGGGTAGACCGTGACATGCTCCAGAAAACGGCCGGTCGCATCCACCACCGCCAGCTTGGAGCCGGTGCGGAACCCGGGGTCGATCCCCAGTACCCGCTTGCCACCAGCCGGGGGCGCCAGCAGCAGCTCGCGCAGATTCCGGGCAAAAATTTGAATAGCAGCTTCGTCGGCGCGCTCCTTGCTCTCCAGGCGGAGTTCCACCTCAATGGAGGGGGCGATCAGCCGTTTGTAGGCATCCTCGGCCACCCGCTCCAGCAGCTGCGTGAAGATGCTGCTGCGTGCGATCAGACGCGACTTCAACCCGGCCAGAATCTGCTCGACCGGCGCCGTGATCGAGAGATAGAGCACCTCCTCTTTTTCGCCGCGCCGCATGGCCAGCATGCGGTGCGACGGGATCGCCTTGAGCGGTTCCTGGAAATCGTAATACATCTCGAACTTGGTGACCTGTTCCTTGTAATCGCTCGCCACCCGCGAGGTCATCATGCCCTGTTCGTTGCTCAGACGCCGTACCATCGCACGGGCATCGGCGTTGTCGGACAGCCGTTCGGCCAGGATATGCCCGGCACCCTCCAGCGCGGCGGCCGCATCGGGCACCTCTTTTTCCGGATTGACAAAGGGGAGTGCCGCTTCCTCGGAAGTTCCTGAAGTCAATTCCTGTGCCGCCATGATATCGGCCAGCGGCTCCAGTCCGCGCTCCCGGGCAATGGTCGCCTTGGTGCGCCGTTTCGGTTTGTACGGCAGGTACAGGTCTTCCACCTCGGTTTTCTGGCGTGACGCTTCAATCCGCTCGCGCAGCTCCGGCGTCAGTTTTCCCTGTTCCTCGATGGATTTGAGCACGGTGACCTTGCGCTCCTCCAGTTCGGAAAAATAGGCAAGCTGTTCCTCAACCGTCCGGATCTGCACCTCGTCCAGCTCGCCGGTATGCTCCTTGCGGTAGCGGGCGATAAAGGGGACGGTCGCCCCCTCCTGCAACAGTTCAACGGTATGTTCCACCTGAAAGGATTTAAGGCCGGTCGCTTCGATGATATAGGTGATAAGTTTTCGGGTCTGCTCGTCAGTCAACTTCATTACTGCTCCTGTCTGTTGGAATATGTACGGTGCATTTCATCGCGCCTTCTTGTACAGGCACCTGTTATCTGCTCCCGCCGGTTGCATGATATGCAGAATAGAGCGGCAGGAATGTGATCTTTTGCTCCGGCAGTTCGGCAAATGGACGAGATGAGAACACCAATCCCTCGCCACAGTTCGCGTAGGTTGAAAGAAACAGATGCAGGCTTTTCAAACTGCCGGATGCGCCGCTTTTTACCTCAACCGGGTGGATGATCCCATCCAGCACCGCCAGGTAATCCACCTCGGCGGAACTGCTCTTGGCCTGGCGGTCCCAGTAATACAGTGCCCCGTTCTGGGCTACGGCCATCTCCTGTCCGACAAATTGCTCGGCCATGGCGCCGCGATAAATCGCCAGCAGGTCGGTTTTTGCATACTCCAGGTCGGTAGGCATGCCGGAGAGATACCGCATCAGGCCGATATCCAGCATCAGCGCCTTGAACATCTTTGCCGATGCGGTTGCGCCAAGCGGCATGCCGGAGGGATCGACAGACGGCACCCTGCGGACCACGTTAGCCAGGCAGAGAAGCTCGAATGCCTTTTTCAGCGTGGGATTAGAGTACCCTTCAGCCAGACGGGAATATTTTACCTGGCTGCCGACCTGCTGTGCGATGGCGCCGAACACGGCATCAAGACAGAACCGGTCAACCTGCGGAGTGTATTTGACAAAATCCATACGATAGGAGTCAATTATCTCCGCCTGTACTTCAAAGGCATCGGCGAACGATCCTGTCTCTTGATACGCCTTGACGCAGGCCGGCATGCCGCCAATGAAGAAATACCTTTTCAACTCTTCGCACAGCATGTCATGAACAGGCACAGAGATAGTCGCCGGTTCGCGCAGGACAGCCCCGGCCGCTTGCGCATTACCCACCGCTTCCAGATATTCCGCGAAACAGAGCGGATGGAGCGTGAGAAACTGAATCCTCCCTACCGGGAATGACGCCTCCTTCAGCGCAAATTCCAGCAGGGAACCGGCAGCGACAACATGCAGGTCGGGCAATTCTTCGAAAAAATATCGCAGGGCGGTGATAGCCCGGGGAGCGGCCTGTATTTCGTCAATAAACAGAAGGGTTTTGCCGGGGGTAATCTTCTGGCCGAGAAAGAGTTCGAGGTCGGCACATATCCGCCTGGCACTCAGGTCGCCATCAAAAACCCGACGCAACGCGGCGTTCCGTTCAAGGTCAACCAGCGCCATGTTTTCAAACTGGCTGGCGCCAAAGGCCTTCAGAGACCAGGTTTTACCCACCTGACGGGCACCGCGCAGAATAAGCGGCTTTCTCCGCTTCCCCTCTTTCCACTTCCTGAGTTCGTCATCAATGAACCGCCTCATGAAGGCACTCCGCACAAAAACAATAATTTAATAACACAAGGGTATTTTATATTGTTTTGTTTAAAATTGAAAGGATGTTATTTAACAACATCTCGGCGGGCATAAAGAAAAGATCGCGTGGGCAATAAAGAAAGCACTTGAAGAACATCAGGCTGCGGTTGGCTTGAACCTCCGTTCCGCCCTTGCATGCGCCTTGGCGGCTTCGACTTCTCGGTTTTTAGGAGCTGCGCCGGTCACGAGCGAACCGAGCAGCCGGGAGGATTCCTTTTCGATCTCTGCGACCGCACGATTGAACGCCGCTTCGTTCACTGCGGAAGGTCCGGAGAATCCGCTGATCTTCCGCACATACTGCAGAGCCGCCGCGTGGATCTCTGCGTCAGTCGCGGGTGGCTCGAAGTTGTACAGCGTTTTGATGTTCCTGCACATGCAGATTACCTCCGTTGTCATCAGAACACGGCCTGCCGACAACATGTAGCCCATCGATCCGACAGCGTCAACCTCGAATAGTAATAGTTTCTGAAGTACCCTGTTCGTTATGACTGCAATTGTCGCAACATGGCGGCAAATGCCGTGGCGGCGGGAGAAAGCGTCCTTCCCTTCCGGTGAACCAGGGAAAAACCGCGGGTGATGGCGATACCCGGCACGGTGATCGCCAACAGCTCGCCCCGCTGCAACTCACCACGAACAGCCATTTCGGAAATGAACGCCACGCCGCATTTCGCCAGCACCGCCTGTTTTATCGCTTCGCTGCTCGGCAGCGTGGCGCTTGCCAGAAGGTCGCCCGGTGCGATCCCCTGCTCCCGGAGTGCGGCAGCAACCGCATCGCCGGTGCCGGAACCTTTTTCCCGCATGATTATCGGCTCCGTGAGAAGCTCTTCCAGTGGAACTGATTCACGGCCGCACCAGGGGTGCCCCGCTCTCGCAACCAGAAGAATCTCATCGTGCCCGAGCGTTTCGATGGTGAAGCGTTTGTCGTCCGCCGCTGTCCCGATAATTCCTATCTCGATGCTTTCATCGCCCAGCCGGGCAAGGATCTCACCGCTGTCGCCGATCTCGACTTTGACGCGAATCCCCGGATCGCTCGCACGGAGGGCGGCGATTGCTTTTGGCAGCAGGTACGTGCCGGGAATTGTGCTGCCGCCGACACAGAGCTCCACCCCGTCAGCCTGGCGGAACCGGAGGATAGCCTGTTCCGTTTCCTTGAGCGATTTTATGACCTGCCGCGCGTGTGCGAGCATGATTTTGCCCGCTTCGGTCGGTATGGCGCCGCGTCCGGTGCGATCGAGCAGCCTGACGCCGCAACTCTCCTCCAGTGCCGCAATGTGCTGACTGGCGGTTGACTGGGTGATGCAGGCCGCCTCGGCACCTTTCGAGAAGCTGCCGGTGGTGGCAATGGTTACAAAAATCTCAAGCTGTTTCATGTTCATGGCGGCCTTATATCGTAAAAACCAATTTGGCTTATCGGTAATATCGAATATATCAATTTGACATATTTAGCAATAACCATAAGAATACCGAATCAAAACAATAATTTATAACCTCTAATATTCCGCTGAATTTTCACAACCACTGCACCAGGGAGAATAGATGAAAAAGCAATTTCTGTTGTTTGCTGTATCGCTCTGCATGTGCATCACCACCGCAGCTTTCGCTGCCGGCCGTTCCGGTGTCGTTACCCTTGAGGTGGATCTTTCCGCCCAGGATGCAGCCAAAGAAACAAAACTCTGGGTACCCTATCCGGTATCAGACCGTCATCAGAAGGTTGGCGACATCAAGGTTTCCGGGGATTTTGCCTCATCGGGCGTCTATACGGACATGGCCAACGGCACCCCGATCCTCTATGCCCAGTGGCCGGCCGGCGTGAAGAGCCGCACCCTCAGCTTTTCGTTCAGCGTTGACCGCCAGGAGATACGCCAGACAAATCTGCCGGCCAACGAGCCGGCCTGGAACCGGGCAGATTATGCTGAATATCTGAAACCGACCAGCCTCGGCCCCGTCGATGGCGAGGTCAGGAAACTGGCGGATTCCATCACCAAGGGGAAGCATACGGTGCTGGCAAAAGCCCGGGCCATTTATGACTGGTGTTGCAGCAACATGTATCGTGATCCGGCCACGGTCGGCTGCGGCAAAGGGGATGTCTGCGCCTTGCTGCAAAAACCGGGGGGCAAATGCACCGACATCTCATCAGTCTATATTGCCCTCTGCCGGGCGGCCGGTGTTCCGGCGCGTGAGGTTTTCAGCATCCGGCTCGGCAAAAAGCCAGCGGAAGACATCACCACCTACCAGCACTGCTGGGCAGAGTTTTTCCTCCCCGGTTACGGCTGGGTAACCGCCGATCCGGCGGATGTGCGCAAGGCGATGCTGGTGGAGAAGCTGGAGCTGAACGATGCGAAGGCGAAAGCGTACCGGGAATATTTCTGGGGCGGCATTGATGCCTACCGGGTGGTGCTTGCCAGCGGCAGGGACGTCGTCCTCAACCCTCCGCAGGCCGGTGCGCCGCTCAACACCTTCGGCTATCCCTACGCCGAAGTGGGAGGCACGGCCATCGACTTCTACCAGCCGAAAAATTTTGTCTACAAATACAGCTTCAGGGAGAAGTAATTTTCAATCATTTGAACTCGAATGAATCGGATACACACGGATAATGCAAAGGATATTTTACGTACAAGCATGATGTTATCCGTGTTCATCCATCCGCATTCTTCCCCGGCAGAGTAGCGTTGAATTAATAAAGGAGGTTTTATGAGAGCATTTCGTTATGTAAGTCTGCTGTTGGTATTGTTGTCACTGAGTGTGGTGTGCCTGGCTGCGGAAAAAACCAAGGGCGGTTTCCCGGGCGTAACCAGCGAACAGCTCAAGGGATTGCTGGACAAGAAAACCGACATGGTACTGATCGATGCCCGCTCAGCGCAGGAATATCAGGAAGCGCATATCCTTACCGCGATCAACATCCCCCTGTCCGTTCTTGAGAAGGACTCCAAGGTGTTGACCGCTGCCAAAAACGCACGCTTGCTGTTCTACTGCAACGGCATCAAATGCGGCAAGAGCGTCAAGTCGGCGTTGATTGCCCGGTCGCTCGGGTACACGGATATCACGATTTATGCCGAGGGCATGCCGGTGTGGGAGGAAAAGGGGTATTCGATTTACACCGGTCCTGGTTACGACAAGACCGTGAAAACGAGCATGATCAAGCCGGCCGTTGTCAAAGCGCTGCTCGACAGTGCGCCGGCAACCCTGACTGTTGTGGACGTGCGGGATGCCAAGGAGTTTGGCGAAAGGCACGTGCCGGGAGCGATCAATATTCCGGTTGAATCGTTTGCTGCCGGTTCGGGTGTGCTGGACAAGGGCAAACAGATAGTTGTCTACTGCAATTCCGGCGGCCGCAGCTACAATGCCTATCGCAAACTTCAGAAACTGGCCTACCCGAATATCGCCCAGATGATCTTTGCCGACTGGCAGAGCGATGGTCTGCCGGTAGCCAGATAAGCGGTTGATCCGTTACACGAAAAAATTGCCCCTGAGTTTCAGGGGCATTTTTTTTGATTTAAGCGGCTTGCAGTTTTTTTGCGCGTCCGGCTGAACGAGTTGTGCGATCTGCTCTTTTGGGTTGCTCGCTTCCAATATCCAGAAGAGCCTCCGGGTGACGGGAGGCAATCCGCAAAAGCACACGTGCGGGGCCTTCCGGCTTACGTCGGCCTTGTTCCCAGTTTCTCAAAGTTCCTACGCTGATTCCCACCAGATCTGCAAACTTATCTTGTGAAAGACCGAATTGCTCTCGTAGAGCGCGAACCTCGGTTTCCGGGAATTCAAATGACCGAGAGGGCTGCATTGTTCCTTTCATTATCGCCGCGCCTTGTTTCACGCTTGCCAACAGTTCCTGAAAAAGTTCATCCTTCATGATATTCCTCCTCAATAATCCTCTTGAGTTGTTTTAGTTGGTCTTGGGTAAGGTTTTCCTGCACGTTTTTCGGATATATGAACAGAAGGAGAATGGTTCCCCTCGCCGTAAACCAGTAGTAGATCACTCGTACTCCGCCGCTCTTGCCTCGCCCTTCCAATCCCCATCGTACTTTGCGAAGTCCTCCACTGCCGGGGATGACCTTTCCGGCATCAGGTCGCTCCAGCAGGGTTGCCTGAAACAGACGATATTCCTCGTCGGATAGGGTGGATAAAAGCTGCTTGGTAAATATTGGGGTTTCGATGATGACCATGAAATGACTATACGTCATTGACGCAGTAGCTGCAAGCGGGAATTAAACTGTTTCGGTCAGATTAGAATGACAAGCCAGCCCAGAATCAGGAAAAAACTAGGGACTTCCATGAGTGACAGAGGGGACGTTGTTGATTTGTCGATTAACACCGAGTTAGTCTCCTAATCAACCACGTCCACTTAGCCCCTCTCATAAAGCAATAAAACAACTACGTCCCGCCAAGCCCCGCCCATTGTGATTTCGCGAATGCCTCGTATGCCCAGAGAAGGCACAACGCAGCCAAAGTCAGCCAGATTATGACAACAACAGCGCCTGCAACGCGGCTTACAGGTTTGCCATTCATCATGTCTTCCCGTGCCCGCTCTCTGCACTCGGCTAGAACAGTGGGCGGCACCAGCTTGATAGCCAACGCAATACCTATTGGGATTAGCACAAGGTCGTCCAGGTAGCCTACTATCGGAATGAAATCCGGAATTACGTCGATGGGACTGAACGCATAGGCCACAATAACAGCAACGAGAAGCTTCGCGTACCAAGGCGTGTCAGGGTGGCGCGCAGCAAGATACAGAGCAAAAGTTTCTGCCTTGAGCCGGCGCGCACGCTGTTTGAGTTCCTCAAGCAATGGCATAGCAATTCCCTGACGCCCAACGGTTTTGCTGTTAAGTAGTGAGCGTCAGCAAGACTTTTCTAGTGAGTTGCTGAGGTGACGTTGTTGATTAACACCGCGTTAGCCTACTAATCAACTACGTCCCCTTCGGGGCTCCTGTCCCCGGAACTCCGATTCCGACGGCTAAAATGACTGTTTCTTTAGTATTTCTCCGGTGTTAGACACATAATAAATAACCTGTTTTACCTCGAACGGAAGTGCTTCTTCAGAAATAAATATATCGTTCGGAAAGTCAAATTTTGGTTTATGGTATTTTCCAGCCCCTTTAATTATTCTAGCATCAGTTATTCGACCCACAAATAGAACGTCTATGCCGTTTCTTATAGTTTTAGCTTTTTCAATAGGAATCGGTAAAGTTGTAGAAATAATGTAGTCAGAACCGTAGCTGTACTCACTCTTAAATAGCTTGTTGGATATGGAGCTATTTTTATGTATTGCAAGCGATAAATCTTTCCCCTTTATCTCTGATATTGTGACAGAAGCACCATATGCGTTACTTCCAACATAGCTTGACTGCCTTCTGTCGACTGCAAATATTACACACGTCATCCATCCTATGTCTTCATCATCTGTGCTACGACACCTGTCCTCTAAATTGGTCGATATTTGATACAAATTATCATCAGCGTTATAACTGATACTTGGTCTTTTAATTTTGAACGCATATAAATCCTTCGTGTTGATAGGAGCAATTAAGGCCTCTTTATCAATAGTACGTTTTCTAAATCCTTCCGTTGTTTCAAATTCTCCTTTTTCCAATGAGCTTAACTTTGCTTTAAACATCTTGTAAAATTCTTTCGCATCTATCCCAAGATAGTTCGGCGGTAAATTTTCGACATTTTCATCAAATGCAATAGGTTTCCAGGGTTCCGCTTTTTTTTCAGCTACCGGGGATGGTGAACTTTCTGATCTCTTCTTTCTCTTTGTTGTCATATCTTCGGCAAAAGCATTGGTCACAAGTAGTGCATAAACAAGTAAAAGAACAATTAACTTCATTTCTCCGCCTCCAGGTAAGTATAGTTGTTGTCTGATGTATATTTCTCTCTATAATCGTCGTTACGGAGCAACCTCAATGCGTAGGTTTCATGTCATCAGGTCTGATAGTTCCATTCAATTTTAGACACTTGACCGCATTTTTTGCACGTTGCGGATTTCACACGCGGATCCTCTTTACCCCCACCGGTAACTACCACATCAAACTTCGAAAAAGGGCCGAGTTCGTTCCAGCTTGATCCGCCCCACCCGGAACCTGTGTCAAGTGCCGTCATTTTTTCTTCAATCTTGCACTTCTCGCAACTCAGCTTCACGCAAATTTTGTCTATAACTCCCATCCGATTACCTCCAGACTGCAGAAATTAATGATCATATACGTTTTTGAATTCATTTCGCGCCAACGCCGAATTAACCTGCAGAAATCGTAGATTTTTTCAGTTTGAAGTCGAAGTTAGGCATGAATCTGATATTTGTCCCTAAACGTTGAAGCTAGATGTTGATAATCCGGAAAAAGGAATGATTCATTAATGTTCAGAAAATCTAGCTCTTTCAATATCGTTTTCTTTGACTCTTTCGGGATCAGTACGCTATTTCGAACCCAGCTCTTCTTAACCACTGCGCAGCGATCTTTTCGGTTGTTGACTCCAAATAATAGGAAATAGCCATCCTGTCGCAAGATCCGAGGATTATTCATTCGCGGCCTAATGCAAACCACGGAATTTACATCTTTCCTCACCACTAGATTCTGAAAATAGGGCTTCTCCTCCCTTATCTCGTGAACCAAGTAGGAAATTTCGTCGGTTTTGTTGAACTTCTTCAGGCTCATTGGTGCGGTACCTTCAATGGAGAATGAGCACGACCTCCTGCAGATATTAGCGATTACGCTAACCGTGTCGCTATCGCAGTATTTGATCTCTGCTTCTGGTACAGAGAACATATACACACGACCATCTTGATCTTCATTTCCATAGCACGCGAAAAACAGTGCTACCAATGGATTTTTACTTATGTCAAGCAGCCTCGTCGGAAGCTCATAGTGTTGCATCAAAATCAGCTTCTCGACAGTCGTTTTCTGTGCAAGCATTTCATCGGGGAATTTTGCAAGAGTTTCTTTGAATATAATATCTTCGTTTTCTATATACTTGAACTGAGGACGATATATTGACGGAATCAATTTGTCGTGCTTGGCATTTTCACCGCGAAAGAACAGCAGATTCAAATTATCAACGTCCTCTGAGTGACATGCATCAATGAAATCTGCAACATTTTTCATCTCCATGGGATGTCAATTCTCCTTTCTGCCCGAAGGGCCTGACTAACAGTGCGGAGGCTAACCGGCCTGCTTTTTCGGCCGATCGTGCCGATAGTTAGCTGTTTATCTTGGTGTGTGATAAAACATGACCGCTAAGTTTACCAACCTGTTCCGATCTTCATTGAGATGAAATGTATAACTCCACCACGTCTCATCTTTAATACCCTTGAAATCAAGAAAATTTGGATGTTGATTAATTGTGGCTTTGGCTGTGTCAAGTACGGATGAAAAATCCTTATTGGGGACAAAAATTATTACGGCCGCTTTTGAGTCCCTCCACGTTAAGTAACCCAAAAGCTGAGAGATCGTGTCCAAGAATGATTTTTGACCTCGCCAAAATTTACATTCTGCAATAAAGACATTTGATCCTTCATATCTGAGAAGGATATCCGTCTTTCCTGTCTTGTTAAAAGTCTCTCCGGTAGCAGCTCCTTGGAAGTTCGGCTCAAGCATCATCAAGAAGTGGTCTCTTAAATGCTCTTCTTCTTTGCCTGCATAAAGACTCGGCAGTCTTTCAAACTCTTTACCCACATCATGAATGAGCTTCAGGATATCTTGATAGGCAGAATTATCCAGAGATGGTTCAGGCTTAAACCCTGCTTCTTTTACTGCCGGTCTGGTTACTGTGATTTTTTTCCTTGTCTGTGGGGTCGGAACTGAGAAAGTGGAAGGAATTACGTCAGCTTTTTTCAATGGCACTCCCAAAGAGGCTAGGACACCACTTTTTGCTAAAATTCTCTGTTTACGTGAGTCAAATGCCTGTTTTATATGCGGCTCAAGAGATGTGTTGTAGCGTTCAACTTCTGTGACAACGCTCTGAAGTTGCTGCATTATGCTTCTAATGTTTGAATCTTTATCTCTTTTGATTGATTCAACATCATCACTAAAATTAATTATCTCAAAGCAAAATTCGTTTCCTGAAATTTCTACCCCCATTGTCCACATCAATCTGCTGCTTGGCATACAATGAAGAAGTTGATGATTACCGCTAAATGGAACATGAAATCTGACTACATCTTTTTTGTAACTTTGGCCTTTAGTTACCCAAAATCCTGAAGGAAAATATTCAGCGGGGATCATTTGCTCGCTTGAAGAGGCGGATACCTGGTCTTCATGAATTTGCAGCGGCTCCACGTAACCTTCAGAAACCTTAAAGGAAATGTAATCTCGTTCGTTAACGTTTAACAAATAGTCATCATTTTCTGATTCAATCGACCTAACGACGGCAGCCTTCTGTTGTTCAAAGTATTCCCGAAGATCTTTCTCGGCAAAAATATTTGTAGTTCCGTATCTTCGTCTCATCTTCACTCCTTTTGCAGTTAACTCGTAGATCACCGGTTCACGCTCGCTCGTGAACCGGTGATCTGCCTAAATGGAACATTTATTTTATCTCGGCATCCAATATTAGATTCCGGGTCAGAATATAAAGCATGGGGTGCCGTGCAACATATACCTTAAAAACAGAAATGGTAAAATTTAACAGACTATAATTGATGTTTACATAAAACACCACAATGCAGCGCGTGATTTTTGAATCAAGTTCTCACGCTTCTGAACGCACAAATCAAAACCACCATCACCCAATCTGCCCCGGATACAGGTCCGGAAACAGATAACCCGCCACGTGGGTCGGAAAAGCCAACCTGACCGCACCCTTCGGTGAATCCGACACCAGCAGCCCTTCGCTCAACAGTTGTCCCAGCACTTGCCGCCCGGTGCGCTCGGCCATGCCGGAAACGCGGATAATATCGCCCCGAGACATCTGCCCATGCAGCAGCGCTTCCTGAAGCATGTACACGGCTTGCGGCTTGAGCAGCTGGCTCTCTGCCAGCGGAGCCGGGATAAGCCTGGCCCCGCGCATGCTCACGTACCCCTGAATCCGTTCCAAAA
>JBAYTT010000122.1:0-11808 GCA_041675485.1 Pelobacteraceae bacterium
ATAATAAATAAATAGTATGTTGGTAGGTATCTGCAGTTGTTATTGCAGAAAAATAATTCGTTAATGCACTTATCCTGTGTAACAGGGCTTGAACATTCAAGGCACGAAAGGAATTCACCGTGGAACAGAAGTATTCACCAAAAGACGTAGAACAAAAATGGCAGACCGTTTGGGATAGCGAAAAAACATTCAAGGTGTCTGAAGACGCCAATAAACAAAAATACTATCTTCTGGAAATGTTCCCATACCCATCCGGTCGTATTCATATGGGGCATGTACGAAATTATTCCATCGGCGATGTTATCGGCAGGTTCAAAAGGATGCGCGGATTCAATGTCATGCATCCGATGGGGTGGGACGCGTTCGGCATGCCGGCTGAAAATGCAGCTATCCAGAATAAAAGTCATCCGGCGACATGGACCTATGAAAACATCGCCTATATGCGAAATCAGATTAAAAAGATGGGGTTCTCTTATGACTGGGATCGCGAACTGGCAACGTGCGATCTTGATTATTACCGCTGGGAACAAAAACTTTTTCTGGAAATGTTTGCCAAAGGGTTGGCTTACAAAAAAACCTCCTTTGTAAACTGGTGTCCCAAGTGCGAAACCGTTCTTGCCAATGAGCAGGTTGAGGATGGCGGTTGCTGGCGCTGTGATACGGAAGTCAACCAGAAGGAACTCGATCAATGGTTTTTCCGGATTACTGATTATGCCGAAGAACTTCTGGAAAACACATTTAATCTTCCCGGTTGGCCGGAACGTGTTCTTGTCATGCAACGTAACTGGATTGGCAAGAGTGACGGTTGCGAGATCGATTTTCCGTTGGAACTCGGTTCTGAATCGATCCGGGTGTTCACAACACGCCAGGACACCCTCTTTGGTGCGACGTTTATGTCGCTGGCGCCTGAGCATCCCCGTGCCCTTGAACTTGCCACTGTTGACCAAAGAGATGCGGTCGTCGGCTTTATCGATAAAATCAGAAAAACAGATCGTATCAAACGTACTGCTGATGATTTTGAGAAAGAGGGAGTATTTACCGGTTCATACTGCAAAAACCCGCTTACCGGCGCACGGATGCCGATCTTCCTCGCCAATTTTGTCCTGATGGATTACGGCACGGGTGCAGTCATGGCGGTACCGACCCATGATCAACGCGATTTTGAGTTTGCAAAAAAATACGATCTTCCTCTGAAGGTTGTTATCCAGCCAACCGGAGTAACTCTCGATCCCTCCAGCATGTCCGAGGCATTTACCGAAGCGGGAATCATGACGAATTCAGGCCAGTTCGACGGTCTGCAGAGCAGCGATGCAAAAAGTGCAATAGCAGACTTTCTGCAATCGCAGGGGCATGGTACCAAAACGGTAAACTTCCGTCTTCGAGACTGGGGGATTTCACGTCAGCGCTATTGGGGAAACCCGATTCCGGTCATTTACTGCGACAGTTGCGGAGTAGTACCTGTCCCGGAAAAGGATCTTCCGGTTGTCCTTCCGAAAGATGTTGCATTCAGCGGCGAAGGCGGGAGTCCGCTGGCCCAGATGGAGTCTTTTGTTAACTGTTCCTGTCCAAAATGTGGAAAATCTGCTCGGCGTGAAACCGATACGATGGACACATTTGTACAGTCGTCGTGGTATTTCCTTCGCTATTGCTGTCCCGATTTCAAAGACGGCATTCTTGACCGCGATCGCGTTGACTACTGGATGTCGGTTGATCAGTATATTGGCGGCATCGAACATGCCGTATTGCATTTGTTGTATGCGCGCTTCTTTACAAAAGTCATGCGCGATCTGGGGCACATAACCGCTGATGAACCGTTCATTAATCTTCTGACGCAGGGAATGGTCATTAAAGATGGCGCTAAAATGAGCAAGTCGAAGGGAAATGTTGTCGATCCTGACGCACTGATTTCAAAATACGGGGCGGATACTGCCCGTCTGTTTTCACTGTTTGCCGCACCACCCGAAAAAGACCTGGACTGGAATGACCAGGGGGTTGACGGTTCCTTCCGCTTTCTCAATCGAATCTGGAAACTGGTCCATGACCGCATTGGCATGATCAAAAATGCCAGCCCGCTCGATCCCGGTTCGTTGACCGCCGAGGAGAGGATTCTGCGCAGAGCGGTACATAAAACTATCCGGAAGGTCTCGGAAGATCTGGAAGACCGTTTCCATTTTAATACGGCGATAGCCTCCGTAATGGAGCTGCTTAACATTCTTCAGCCTGCGGAACTTGCCTCGCCTCAATTTCCCGCGGTTATGAAAGAAGCCCTCCAAAGCGTCATTTTGCTTATGGCGCCATTTGTCCCCCATGTCACAGAGGAACTATGGCAGCGCCTGGGAAACTCGACTCAATTGACTCAAACCTCATGGCCGGACTATGACCGGAGTGCCGTGGTTGATGAAGAGCTCCTGGTTGTGGTTCAGGTTAATGGGAAGCTGCGTTCCAAGATAACCGTTGCTGCTGCTACCGGTGAGGAAGAGCTTAAAGCACTGGCATTGGCCGATGAAAAAATTGCGCAGTTTATTGAAGGGCAGACGGTCCGCAAGGTGATTTGTGTGCAAGGGAAGCTCGTCAACATCGTGGTGGGGTAGGAGATGACACCTTCATTGTGGGGGAGGAGGGTGATACTTGGCCTGCTGCTGAATGTTATCGCGGGGTGCGGGTATCATGTGACCAACTCCCAATCCGGGCGGCTCGGGACCAGTCAGAATATCTGGGTACCGTTCTTCACTAACGAGAGTCTCAGCCCAACTGCACAAACTGTATTGCGCAGGGCGTTTTATGATGAGTTTCATGCCCTGCGCGGACTGAATCCCGCTGAGAGCGAAAGCAATGCCGATCTTGCCGTGAAGGCGCGGATTCTCTCTTATTCCGGCAAGGTGGTATCGTATAATGCCCTTGATCAAGCGCGGGAATACAACCTGTCTTTGAATGTTGAACTTGAAATTGTAAAGAAAGGTACAGATGTGCCGCTCTGGAAAGGACAGATTCAAGGATCAAAACAGTACCCAGCCAATACGAATCTTGCGCTGCAGCGCAATGCTGAAGAACAGGCTCTGGATGCCGCCGCCCGCAATATTGCTCATAAATTTATTTCCGCATTGGAAGAGTCCTATTAACCATGACACCCCAAGAGTTTGAAACCGCCTTGAAGAAGGGCATTGTACCAACTGTCTGCTTTCTCTATGGTGAAGAGCAATTTCTCGTTGACCGTGCGGCCCATTCGCTGCTTGAACGGGCTATCGATCCGACTCTTAAGGATTTTAACTTTAACGTCTTTTTTGGCAATGAATCCAAAGGAGTTGATATTGTTGATGCCGCCCAGACCCTACCGATGTTTTCGGAGCGTCGAGCGGTTCTGGTTAAACGGGCCGAACAACTGAAAGCTGAAGCTCTTGAAACCATGCTTCCGTATATCCAAAATCCGGCTCCCGGTACCTGTCTGCTGTTGACCGGAACCAAGATTGACCAACGCAAGAAGTTCTTTCTTGAATTTAAAAAACTTGGGGTTTTGGTCGAGTACAAGCGCTTTTATGACAACAAGCTCTCAGGATTTATTCAAACTGAAGCGGTCGCCCAAGGAAAACCGATTGAGACTGCAGCAGCAGAACTTTTATCCACGTTGATCGGTAACAATTTACAGGAATTAAGCTCGCAGATTGAGAAGTTGGTGGCCTATGCAGGAACAAAGGCTCGCATAACTGTTGATGATGTCCGTATCATGGCCAGCAGCAGCAAGGCATTTACCGCTTTTGAACTGGCAAAGTTCTTAGGACTTCGCGATGTTCCGAATTCAATCAGAAGTCTCGATGCGCTGTTTCTGCATGGTGAGGATGCGCCGATGATAATTGGAGCTCTGACAAGTCATTTTAGAAAATTATGGCGCGTCAGAGAACTGCTCGACAAGAAAATACCTCAGGCTGATATCGGCAGGGAACTCAATATAAATTCTTTCTTTTTGGGTGATATCGTCACACAGGCACGAAACTTTTCGAGAAGGGAATTAAAGCGTATATTTGACGAATTTTACCGGTGTGACGTCGCTTCAAAAACGGGAGGGGGGCAGTCGTATACTCTTCTGCACGGGATGAGCATGGGGATCTGTACCGGCGGGTGGTAATTCCACTTTCACGCTTCCACACCAGGGCGCTCGCTTGTTTACTTGCTCGCCACCTTGATATTATTTATTTTGAAATCGGAAGAGCAACATTTATATTCATTACAACGAGAAAAAGGGGGCATACGATATCGTAGCCCCCTTTTTCTCGTTATGGATAAACTCTAGCCGAGTGTGTTGACCAGTTTTGTCAGGCGTGACACGTTGCGGGAAGCTGTTGAGTTGTGAATGACACCTTTCGTTGCAGTAGCATCAATAACAGGGATGGCTACCTTAAGAGCCGCAACAGCAGCATCCTTGTCTTTGGCTTCTACCGCTTCACGAACGCGCTTGATATATGTTTTCAGCGTCGATGATACATGACGATTACGGGCGGTTTTCTTTACTGTCTGTTTGATCCTCTTGATTGCCGACTTATGATGAGCCAAGCTGCACCTCCAAAAATTTTCTTTGTGTAAGTATCGAAATTGAAGCTAGTTGTTTAGCACTATCAGTCGAGTGGTGTCAAGCAAATTGTATTTTGGATGAATCTATGAAATGCAGCCTTATGGCAAACAACGGTCAGACTTGTGTGATTATTTGCTGTGTTTGTGCGAATCGTGTTGAAAGATTATAGGGTGTGTTGTATACATTTTAATTAGATTACACATCGTCGTTGATTATCAGCTGAACACGGATATCATATATTCAAAATGCAAGGATCAAGGTGTGGCTGAACCGACCATTCATAAAATCAAATCAAACCTGCGACTTTTTGTCGGTTTTATACTTGCCGCTGTCATAGCCCTTTCTGCCTGGGATATGTTGTCCGGCCGAAGTGAAACATTAATTCAGGCAGAACGGCAATCGGCAGATTATGCCAGAGCTCTGGCAGAGCATACCGAGAGCGCTTTTGCCGAAGCTGACAGTGTGTTGCGTGAGGTTGTTCACGACATTGCCATGTATAAGGACGTTGATACGGTTGATCCGCTCCTGCTGCATCGCGACTTGCGGCGCTTGCGTGAAAATTCACCGCAAATCGGGGCTCTGTTTCTGGTGGACACTAACGGGGTGATGTTTACCAACACGCAGGAGGATTATCCTCCTCGTAAAATATCGGTTGCCGATCGAGTCTATTTTCAGAATTATCTGAGTCACCCGGATATTGACTTTACGATTGGGCAACCGGTCATGAGTCGTCTGGTGAATCGCTGGCGCTTCAATCTTATGCGAAAGCTTAATCGTCAAGGTCAGTCTTTCAACGGTATGGTTGCCGCTGCATTCGAAGTGGACTATTACAAGCGCTTTTTAAGCAAGGCAAGTCTCGGACCTCGCGGAAGAATTGTCTTGATGCGCACCGACGGAGTGCCACTGGTTATCCAGCCACATGTGGAAAACGCCTACAATACTGATTTCAAGAAGACAAAAATGTTTCAGGAGATGCTGCCTCGTAAATCATACGGGACGTATCATGTTAACAGCAGTGCCGTAGACGGATCAGATCGGATAATTTCATATAATCAGCTCTCCCGTTTTCCGTTAGTGGCAATCGTATCGCTTCATGAGGATGATGTTCTTAGGCCATGGATTCATAAGTCGATTATTCAGTCCTCTTTTACGTTCGGCTTGTGCCTTCTCATTGTGGTACTGACCCGCACGATATTTCGTCATCTTGATAAACTTAAGGTCCTGCAGGCAGAATTGGATGAGCGTTCTTCGCTCCTGGCAGCCTCGGTCAATGAACAGCGAATCATACTCAATAACGTTTCCGTCGGGATAGGATTCATCAAGAATCGTACCATTCAGTGGTCTAATGCTCTTCATGACAGAATGTTCGGCTATGAACCGGGTCAGGTCAAGGGGATGAATACCTTTGGTTTTTATGCTGATGTGGATGATTGCCGGCGCATTGGTGACGAGGGGTATAACGGACTTGCCGATGGTGGCATGTTCACGACCGAAGTAATGATGAAAAGGGTTGATGGGACCCTGTTCCCGTGTCTTCTTACAGGCCAGGCCATTGATCCGGAAAAACCGGATGATGGTTCAATCTGGGTTGTTCAAGACATTAGTGATATCAAGAGGGCTGAAACCGAGCGGCTTTCTCTTCTTGAACAAGTCCAGCATGCCCGCCACCTCGAAAATATTGGTACCCTTGCCGGTGGCATTGCCCATGACTTTAACAATCTGCTTATGGTGATTCAGGGAGCGGCTGATCTGTCAAAGATGAAACTGGATTTACAGTCGCCGGCGCAACCGTATCTTGCAAGAATATTGCAGGCAACACAGAGTGCCGCGGAGTTGTGCCGGAAAATGCTGGCGTATTCCGGCAAAGGCCTCTATCTGCTTGAAAAGATATCTCTGAAAACACTTCTTGATCAGATGCATGAGCAAATCAGAGCATCACTTGGCGGGGCAAATGTTGCTCTGACGCTGAATATTCCAAATGATCTTCCCCTGATTAAAGCCGATCCAAACCAGCTGCGTCAAGTCATTGTAAGTGTTGTTAACAATGCGGTTGAAGCCATAGGATCACAGCAGGGTTCCATTACCATTTCGGGGTACTCCGAGGTTGTGGCAACCGGCAGGAATGTTATTCTGGAAGTGGCTGACACCGGTTGCGGAATGGATGAGGATACATTGCGAAGAGTGTTTGATCCGTTCTTCAGCACCAAGTTCACCGGTCGAGGGCTTGATATGTCTGCTGTTTCAGGGGTGGTAAAAGCTCTTAAAGGAACAATCGACATAAAAAGCCAGCAAGGCGTGGGCACAGTTGTGAGGCTGGCTATTCCAGCCTGTGTAGACAATGTTATTCCGGTGACAATCGATGACACCCCTAAAATGCATGGATCCGATGGAAAATCAACGGTTCTGGTGGTTGACGACGACGAACTGCTTGCAGAAATGGCTGAAAATCTTCTTGAAGCGCTCGGGTACTCCGTTGTTACCGCAGGAAGTGGCCGAGAGGCATTGCAGATCTATTCCGAACGGGGGCATTCGATAGAGCTGCTGCTGGTGGATATGACCATGCAGGAAATGGATGGCGCGGAAGTATTGCATGAGTTACGGATGAGGGGGTCGATGGTGCCGGTGCTTATATCGAGCAGTTTCAGCAGGGAAGATGCCTCGTCAAAAATAACGGAAGATGATCTGACCTTCTTTATTCAGAAACCGTACACCGTCGAACGTTTGAAAAATGCCCTGGATGAGGTAATGATATCCACTTCTAGTCATCTTTCCTGATTCGTACCACCTGACTGACGCCCGGCATGGTTTCTATCTCATGGTCATTCAGGGTTGCGGTATCGCCGATTACGCCAATAATGGTGCGGTTGGCACCCGTTGATTGATGGATGTCGAAATCACGGGTTATCAGATACTCCTTGATTGAATCCAATGCAGTTTCTTCAGCATGTTTCTTCATAATAATCAGCATGATAACTATACTCCCTTAATCTTCTTCTGTATGTGACATGATGCGTTCCAGGCGCCTGGACTCATCAACGACGCGTTCAAACATCCTGACGATTGCTTCATCATCCAGCGGTCCGGGGTTATCCTCTTTCATCCGGTTAAAAATTCGTTTTTCACGGGCTGGATCAAACACCGGCAGATTCAGCTCCTTCTTTGCATGACCGATGTCCAGCGCCAGGCGGGCACGCTCGTTAAAGATACGCAACAGCACATCATCCAGAAGATCAATCCGCTTGCGGGTTTCATTGATATCCACTGTCGCAGCTCCTTTTAAAACTGTTTCTTGACAAAACTGTCTTTTTTCCCGTTTTCATCGTCAAGAAAAGGGTAGTCAAGGTTATAATGCAGTCCGCGCGACTCCTTGCGCTTTTGTGCGCAGGTTATGATCAGTTCTGCCACGGTGGCGATGTTGCGCAGCTCGATCAAGTCAGACGTTACATTGAAATTCCAGTAATATTCCTCTATTTCTCCCTGAATCAGCTTAATGCGGCTCATGGCACGTGCCAGACGCTTGTCGGAACGCACAATCCCCACATAATTCCACATGGTACGCCGGATTTCGTCCCAGTTCTGGGAGACGACCACCATTTCATCGCTGTTGGTGGCGGTGCCGGAATCCCAATGCGGTATTTCCCGATGGTCTTGTGGCATTGATTTGACAGCCTCGCTGGCGTGGTTATAGGCGCGTCCGGCGTATACAGCGGCTTCAAGCAGCGAATTGCTGGCCAGGCGGTTGGCGCCATGGAGACCGGTAAATGCGGTTTCTCCGATAGCGTACAGGCCGGGGATATCGGTTTCGGCGTCAAAATTGACCGCTACCCCTCCGCACAGGTAATGTGCGGCAGGAACGACCGGAAGCCACTCCTTGGTCATATCCAGGCCGAATTCCATGCATGTCTGGTATATGTTGGGAAAGCGGTTGCGAACGACGTCGGCCGGTTCATGGGTAATGTCAAGAAAGGCGCAATCATCGCCGCTGGTTTTCATTTCATTATCGATGGCCCGGGCAACGATATCGCGGGGCGCCAGATCCTTCAGCTTGTGATATTTTTCCATGAAAGCCGTACCGTCACGTCGGCGCAGGATGGCGCCTTCGCCGCGTACCGCTTCGGAAATAAGAAATGATTTGGCCTGCGGATGAAACAGGGTGGTGGGATGAAATTGCATGAATTCCATGTTAGCAATCGTGGCACCGGCACGATACGCCATGGCAACGCCGTCCCCGGAAGCGACATCAGGATTGCAGGTGTACAGATACACCTTGCCCGCGCCGCCGCTGGCCAGAAGAGTGATCTTTGAACTGAAGGTCACAACGGAATTGTTATTGATGTCGAGTACGTACGCCCCCAGGCAGTGGTTTTTCTCAAGCTGGCGCCGCTCTATCTTTGCGGAGGTAATCAGGTCGATGGCGATGTGGTTCTCATAGATCGTAATTGCCGGGTGCTGTCTGACCGCATAGACCAGAGCCCTTTCGATTTCCCGCCCGGTAATGTCCTCGGCATGCAGGATCCTTCGGGCGCTGTGGCCACCTTCACGGGTCAGGTCGTATGATTCGCCACTGGTGGTAAACTTCACCCCCCATTCGATCAAATTGCGGATGGTCTGGGGTCCTTCCTCCACCACCATCCTGACGACATCTTCGTGGCAGATACCGGCCCCCGCAACGAGCGTATCCTCAACGTGGGCATCAAAGGAGTCGTCGTCTGAATAAACCGTGGCGATGCCTCCCTGGGCATACTTGGTGGCCGATTCAGAAATATCACGTTTGGTGACAATGGCGACGCTGCCGTGGTCGGCTGCCTGGAGGGCAAAGGAGAGACCGGCAATACCGCTGCCGATAACGAGGAAATCGCTTTCAATGCGCATGATAAACTTCCCTTCAAGGGTTGTGTATACAGTAAAAGCGGATTATTAACTTGTGAGGCCGTTTTGTCAAGAGGAGAGGGGGGAGTTGCATCCTATTTATCCCTATCACAAATGATGTTGGTTTAAGTCCAACATGGGGGGTGCCATTTCTTTACACTTGCTTAAAAAAGTTGTAAAAAAATATGCACCGAATAATCATTATAAAACAGGTTGTTACATTTTGAAATTTTTGAGTGGTTATGATTGAGTATCGTTTTTTTGCACTTAATTCTCTCCCAAACAGGTCTCCCGCCTCTTCATAATCTCCGTTTTTTATTTCTTCTGACGATCAAATCGTAATTATAAAATGCATCTGTGTGCTGACCACCAACGAAGCTCAAGGCAACGATCAGAGCAATAAGAGCAATCAGAGCATAGAAAAACGGGCTTTCAAAGCACAGATTCATGGTGCCAAGAGCAAAATTGCGCCTTGTAATATACCGATATCAAACAACTATCAAAAATTACTGTAGAAGATCAGTTAAATTCTAATAAAGTGTAACGGTTTTTTTACATCTCTCTGAATTCATCATTTAAATCCGCGTGTTATAGATATTTTGAAATATGGTGGGAGAGGGGAGGAAAGAGTCTGTTTTAGAACCACGGATACATGGGATGAACACGGATGAAATCAAAATACGGTTTTCAGATTCTGCCGTTAGCAGCGTCCATCCGATCCATCCGGATTACAGAAGTGCATTTAAAGACACCTTACGAACATCTTTGTGGTTCTGTTTCCGGTGTGCGGTGTGCTATTACTATCAGTAAATATACAATCAACGAGCGGCAGCAGGTGATCCGGCCGCCGTATCAATGGAATCTATGAAAAAATTCGGTTTGATCCTTCTTCTTATGTTTGTCCTCGGTCTCGTCATCTTTTCAACCTGGCAGCTCTATGCCGGCAACCTGACAGCCGCCTTTTCCACGCTTCCATTCCTGCTGATTACCTATTTGTTTATTATGCGATTAAAGCCGTAGACTGGATAGGCACACTACTGAGCAGATATTATGTCACGTACTGCGTACTTTACATAATATATCTTATGGGACATTTTGTGATCTCTGGAATATGAGAATGATTACTTCAAAGGGATACTACACCCATTCAAAATCGTGCGGTAAGTGTGTGGCGGGAAGAGGCTTTTTCTGGATCGTACGTCGTTTGGGGTGAGTACAAAAACGGTCAACAGTAAAATCGTGACGATTTACATAGGGACATGCGTCTCTTTCCTCTTTCTGTGCCAGGCAGATGCAAAGATCGCTTTCGCCGAGTTTATGTACAAAACAATAATCCGTATGCATTGTGCGACAATATCATAATAAAAAATGAAATCAAGTTTTATGTTTATTTATCAGGCTGTTAGATAGAACGGAATTATATAATTACCTTCAGGGATGTCGTTTTTGAATCAAGAAGGCCCCTGAATTCTGTTCGGGTTTATGAGTTTAGGAAACTGCGCGTCAAGCAGTCCATCTGCAAATCATACATGCATTTGTTGGCCAACCAGAGGTAAAAAAGCGCTATCATAAGAGAAGGAAGCTTCACCTATTCAAACCCGAAAGGTGGCGAACATATATGCAGCATCTGGAGCCAAAACAAAAGGTAGGACTGATTGTCGTGCTGACCGGAAACGGCAAGGGTAAAACCTCATCGGCGCTGGGGATGACTGTGCGGGCGGTGGGACACAAGATGCGGGTGTGCATCATCCAGTTTATGAAGGGTGATCTCTACACCGGTGAAATCGACGGGCTGAAATGGCTTGCCCCGCTGGTTGAATTCCACCAGACCGGCAAGGGTTTCTGCGGCATTCAAGGGAATACCATTCCGTATCATGAGCATCGCGCCAATGCCCAATGTGCCATTGAACTGTCCAAGGAAAAGATCCGATCCGGCCAGTTCGATATTGTCATTCTGGACGAAATCAACAATGCCCTCACGCTCAGACTGGTGGATCTCCCCCAGGTCCTGGAACTGCTCGATATCAAACCTCCGGACATGCATCTGGTGCTGACCGGGCGGGATGCTCACCCCGATGTCTGTTACCGGGCACATACCGTGACCAGCATGACGGAGGTCAAGCATGCCTACCGTGCGGATATCGAAGCACAGCAGGGGATCGATTACTGACACTTTATCCTCACGTCACATCCGTCCGATCCTGCATGAGCCGGCCACACAGCTGGTGCGCCGTTTCGGCAGATAGCCCCGGATACGCGCGAACATGCGGTAGCAGAGTCTGGCAACCGGGTTGACCAGCGGCAGGGTAATAAGGGTTCCGCACAGTCCGAACAACGTTGAGGAGGGAAACGCCTGCCAGATGGCCCAGAAGGCA
>JBAYTT010000123.1:0-11780 GCA_041675485.1 Pelobacteraceae bacterium
CGAAACCCTTGACTGGGCACAGGTGCTTTCAATCCTGAAGGCAACACGGCTTACCCCGGCGGTGGTTGCCGATACCGTCGGTGTGATTGCCAAACACCAGACAGATCTGCATAAGGTAACGGAACTGGCTGTGCAAGAGTTAAGCGCACCATGGAACGGATAGTCGCCCGCTTCGTTTCCGCTCTTCGTGAAAGCGGCATCCGCGTCTCACCTGGTGAAAGCCTTGATGCGGTCCAGGCCTTGTCGCTGGCCGGAATGGAACGGCGTGCCTTGTCCCGCCAGCTCCTGCGCCTGACGCTCGTGAAGAATGTCAATGACATGCCGATATTCGATGACGTCTTTAACCGCTTCTTCAGCCGTTTCCAACCTGATATCCCTGACATCGACGTGTCCGATATCATGAACGCCGCCATCATAGAGATGGAGGGGGAATTCAACTATCTGGACCAATTGCCTGGCGACGACCATGACGAACCCGGCCCGCTGATCAAGCTCGACAGCGATATCGATCCGGAAGATTTGCAGGATCTGAAGAGTCTGACCGAGGTTGACCCGGATTCCGACGGGAAAGAAATCGTGGTACAGATGAAGGGGTACCGGGGTAAGGCAAAAAAGGCCCCGCGACCGACAAGACGCTATACGCAGAACCCCCTCACCATCGAACTTAACAAGAACAACAGTGCCGACAGCGGCATCACCTTTACCCAGGAAGAGCAGGCCGCCATGCAGGACGTGGTCTCCCGCATGATGATGCGCCTCCGCAAAGATATGAAGCGGATGCAGAACAATCAGAATCGCGGCAAACTCCACGTCATAAAAACGATTCAGAAAAACTATCGCCACGACATGGTGCCCTTCCAGGTGGCCCTGCGCCGCAAACGCCGGGAGAAACCACGCCTGGTGGTGCTCTGCGACGTCAGCTTTTCGGTAAGCCATGCATCCCGTTTCATGCTGTTGCTGCTCCATACCCTGCACAATCAACATCTGGATGTCCGCAGTTTCATCTTCAACCGGGAGGTTGAGGAAATAACCGAAATGCTCGCCAATATGCCGGTCAACGACCTGATGAAAGCCATAGACGAGGGAGACATCGTCGATCTGGATGCAAACAGCAGTTTCGGGCAGGTCTTTCTGAGCTTCAAGAAACGGTATTTGGAGAACCTGCGCGGGAGGCCGGCTTTTATCATTCTGGGGGATGCCCGAAACAACTACGACGAAGCCAACGACTGGGTGCTGGACGAAATTCGGGAGAAAGCCCGCTACATGCTCTGGCTTACCCCGGAAGAACGCGATACCTGGAGCCGCGGTGACTGTCTGATGGACATTTACGGTTCTTATTGCGACAAGGTGGAAGTCGTTAAGACGGTTGAAGATTTGAGTATGGTCGTCGAAGACCTTCTCCGCGACATTTATGCGGATCATGCGGAACCGATTGACAGGAAACGGTTGCTGGAAGCCAAAGCAGCGGAAGTCTACGATTCCAAGGACTACTATACCCGTGGCGCGGGCAGCAGCGGCAGCCAGGCGGAATTTGAACCGTCCGGGCGGAGCCATTGGTGATACTGCAAAGACAAACGATAAAAGGAGCAGATATGAGTTGCGATAGCGAACATCACCAGAAGCACATGTGCGTACTCAAAAGAGAGGGGGAGACCGACCTTATCAAAAGTCTTTCAGACCA
The DNA here is from genome assembly GCA_041675485.1 of Pelobacteraceae bacterium. Lineage (GTDB taxonomy): Bacteria > Desulfobacterota > Desulfuromonadia > Geobacterales > Pseudopelobacteraceae > JACRCG01. Next base: position 1,682 of record JBAYTT010000123.1, read on the forward strand.
CCCCACGGTCACATGCAGGCAATGCGGTGCCACGGCAAACAGCTCGGAAAATCTCTGTGCCGCCCATTTGGGCGATTGGGCGCCCAATGTGGAGGGTGGACACGGGACTATTGATTACGAAGAAGTCGGCAAAAAACATGAGGGGTGATGAGCATCGGTGAGATATTGAGAGTGAGGGAAGGAATATCATGAGCCTGATGCTGCTTTCGCCGGGTCGCTATGTACAAGGGGCCGGCGCCATCAAGGAAATAGGTCTGCACGCGTCCAGGCTTGGGACGTGCGCCTTCATTATCGGCGGCAAGACCGCGTTGTCCTTGTGTGGGCCGGACATTCTGACCAGTTGTGCCGCACAAGGCATCTCCTGTTATCAGGAAATCTTTCAAGGGGTCTCGTCGCTGCAGGAAATCAGGCGGCTTTCGGGGCTTGCGGCGGCAAACAGGGCCGATATCATCATTGCTTTGGGTGGCGGCGCCTCGATCGATGCCGGCAAGGCGGTGGCGCATGAGATGAAGCTCCCTGTGGTAGTCGTCCCAACCATTATTTCAACAGATGCGCCATGTTCCGCTTTGTCGGTTGTGTACAACGAGGAGGGAGTGTTTGAGCGCTATCTGCTGCTGCGAAAAAACCCGGATTGCGTCCTGGTTGATACGTCATTCGCTGCCCAGGCCCCGGTAAAGTTTATTGTCGCTGGAATGGGGGATGCGCTTGCAACCTTCTGGGAATCAGACACCTGCTCCAGAAGCGGAAAACCTAATCACATCACCGGCGGGGTACGTTCCACGCTGGCTGCGGGGGCATTGTCGCGACTCTGCTATGAAACGCTGCTGGAGTCCGGCCTTCAGGCAAAGTTGGCTGTTGAAATGAATGTCGTAACTCCTGCCCTTGATGCAATAGTAGAAGCAAATACCCTGCTAAGCGGCCTGAGCTCTGAAAACGGAGGGCACGCAGGCGCGCATTCCATTCATAACGGCTTAACGACCTTGAAATCAGCACGTCATACGCTGCATGGCGAAAAGGTAGCCTTCGGACTCCTTGCCCAGCTTGTATTGGAAGGGCGTCCTTCAGGTACTGTCAGGGAGGTTCAGGATTTCTGCTTCAGTGTCGGACTGCCGCTCTGCCTGGAAGAGCTTGGCATTGAAAATCCGACAGCGGAAGAGATCAGGAAGGTTGCCGTTGCAGCCGTTAGCGCAGGAGAAACCATTCATGCTACATGGTTTCCCGTTACCGCGGATATGGTAGAAGCCGCAATCTTGACCGCGGATGCCCTCGGCACCCGCTACAAAAAGGCGTTACGGTGAATAATCCCTGTTCTGAAAAGCTGCTTGTTGCCGCCACAGCGGACGATTCTACACCCTGTACAGTAGTTGACCCGTCACAACTCCTTGAACAATGTCAGCTCCGCCAGCACGAACTGGAGCAGCAGCTCGAAGCACTGCAACATTCCAACGAGAAGCTGGAAAAGTCACGAAACAAGTATGCCTTCCTGTACGACGTTGCCCCGGTCGGGTATGTAACGCTCGACAGCAATGGTGACATTCAAACCGTTAATCTGACCGGGGCCACACTGTTGGGGATGGAGCGCTCCACCCTGACCGGACTCCGCTTTGAGCAGTTTGTTGCCACCGAAGATCGCACCGATTTCATCGACTTCCTGCACGCCGTATTTGCCTGCCGGGACAAGATGACCTGCAGGCTGAAACTGGCGAACCTGGGCGGTCCTGCCCTGTATGTACGCATTGATATGATGGCGACTGCATCGGGCAAGGAGTGCCACGCCGCGCTGCTAGACATCACGGAACGCAAGCGGGCGGAAGAAGCCCTGCGGGAAAGCGAATACAAGCTGTCCAAGGCACAGGCCATGTCACACGTCGGTTCCTGGAGTTCGGATCCGATAACGGGTGACCTGGCTGTTTCGGATGAACTGTTGCGCATTATGCGCCTGACACGCGCTGAAGCAACGCAGGAAATGTTCTCCTCCCTGATTCATCCCGATGACGTTGACAACGTCATGCGCCAGCTCCGAAGCGGCATCGAACAGGGGAGCAACTATGAGATCGAGCATCGCCTGCTGCTTCGGGACGGCACGGTCAAATGGGTCTATACGATTGTCGAACCGTCCGTCAACCTCGCCAAGCAGGTTGTGCGACTCTACGGCACGACCCAGGACATAACCGAACGCAAGCAGGGCGAGGTCAGGCTGCGCAACAAGAAAAACGAATTGCAGGCAATATTCGACTCGGTTAACGACGGTATCATTGTCTTTGATCATAACGGCTCGATTCAGTATCTCAATCACATCTGTCCGCAGTTCTTCCCGCCGGAAGTTCTTGCCAAAGGCGGCTGCCGGGATGTGTTCCATCCCGAACTGGCTACTTCGCCGCTTAACTGCCCTGTTGAACTGGCCCTCCGCGGCGAGCGGGTGGAGACATCCATGGTATCTGTCCGGGATGGGCACGACACCCGCTATATCGACATCACCGCCAACCCGATCAAGGATGAATTGGGGGAGAAAACCAGGGCGTTGGTGTTCTTGCGGGATGTTACCCTCAAACGGGTTCATGAAATGCAGATGATACAAACCGAGAAAATGTCAAGCATTGGAGTCCTCGCCACCGGGATTGCCCATGAGATCAACAATCCGCTCACATCGGTGGCAGGGTATGCTGAGGCGCTCCTGCGCCGCTTTCGTGACGAGCCCGCGCTAAGTAAGGATATCAGGCTGGATGTCTTTCAAAAATATCTTGAGGTCATTGTCAGGGAGGCCTACCACTGCAAGGGGATTATCGGCAGTCTGCTCAATTTTGGCAGAAAATCCGACGGGTTGATCGGTACCGTGAATCTCAACGCATTGCTGACGGAAATTCTTGAACTCATACGGCACCAGCCAAACTACGGAGAGATGGAAGTCATGGCCGATCTGGAGGAAGGCATTCCCCTTCTGCTCGGCGACCCGTCCGGGTTGCGCCAGGTTTTCATGAATCTGTTGATAAACGCCTGCCATGCTGTCAAGAATGGCGGACAAGTTGAAATTGCCGCGCACTACTCCGTAAAAGAGCGGGCTATCCATGTTCAGGTACGTGATACGGGATGCGGCATTGCTCCTGATGTAATCGACCGCATCTGGGATCCGTTTTTCACCACCAAGGAAGTGGGCAAGGGAATCGGGCTTGGACTTGCCTTGTCGTACAACATCATCAAGCGGCATGGCGGCGAGATCATGGTGGAAAGTCGCGAGGGAGAGGGGTCGCAATTTACGGTAATTCTGCCGATCCGTGGGGAACAGTCAAGTCACCGGTAGTACTAACGTGCTATCATCAGTCGGGAAGCATTCATTCTTCGTGGTGAACGTCAGCCATTGGAGAAAGCACCATTCGCATTTCATGAGAATCAAAGACGAACAGGATGGAAATGAGTCAGGCTGACAGCAAGACGGCATCGGACACGAAGAGCATTCTGGATGCAATACCTGCATATGTATTTGCAGTCGATGATGATGTACGGATCATTGAGTACAACAACGCCGCAGCAACGCTGCTTGATGGCAACCGGATAATCATCAACACGCGGGCCGGGGAAGCCATCCATTGCATCCACTCGCACGAAGTGCCTGAGGGGTGCGGGCATGCCCCCGCATGCCAGAACTGCGTAATCCGGAACTCGGTGGCCGCGGCCTGCAAGGGTGAACACATTTCCCGAAAAAGGACCAAAATAGAAATCCGTACGGATGGTGCATCAACCGAACTATTTGTCGTAATTACAGCATCTCCATTTGTACATAATGGAGAAAAACTTGTGTTACTGCTCATTGAGGATATCAGCGAACTGCTCGCCATTCAGGAAATTGTGCCGATCTGCATGAAGTGCAAGAAGGTTCAGAGCGTTGACGAGTTCTGGGTTGCATTGGAAACCTATTTCAAAAATAACTGGGGCATTGATTTTTCGCACGGTTATTGTCCGGAATGCGGCGAAAATCAGAGGAAACTGTTTAATGACTACCTTGATGCAAGGAAGCAACCATAGGGCACCCTACCCTGACCTCATCAACATCCCCTTTAACAACGCCTTCATCCGGGATCTGTTTGATCCAGCGGTGCCATACTATTCGACGAAGCCGCATGAGCATGGATACTGGGCCATCGTTCAGGGCAACAATCTCATTCTGCATGTCGGAGAATCCGGACCGGAACTTCCGTCGGGAGAGCTTCCAAACTGGCTTGCAGCACCAGACGCGCCACTCACCATCGGTTTGTGGCACGGACGCCCCCTGCGGATCTTCTCCATTGATAGCGAATTCATTGTCCAGCCACCGTTCATAGCGGAAGCGCTTAATGCCCCGATACAAACAATGGATGATGCCATTCTTGGCATCGGCGGCCTTGCCCGGCAGATTCTTCATTGGGAGTTGCAGAGTCGCTTCTGCTCTCAGTGCGGTGGCAAAAACCTCTCCTTCACCCGTGAATGGGGAAGGAAGTGTTCCGTCTGTAACGCCCGGCAATTTCCAAAAATATCACCCTGCGCAATAGTTCTGGTCAGGCGCAATAACGAGGTGTTACTGGTCAGGAACGCGGCATGGCCGGCGGGACGATACAGCTTGGCAGCCGGCTTTCTCAATATGGGAGAGTCATTGGAGGATTGCGCTGCCCGCGAGGTAAAAGAAGAAACCGGTATAGATATTACTGACATTACTTACGTGGGAAGCCAGAGTTGGCCTTTTCCATCTCAAATCATGGCCGGCTTTGTCGCAACATATGCCGGGGGCGAACTGGTCGTGGACCATTCCGAGCTGGAAGATGCCCGCTGGTTCCCCATCTCGAATCTCCCTGCCCTTCCGCCACGGCGAAGCATTGCCCGCAGGATTATCGACACGTTTTGCACATGAAGTTCCTGCCGTCTTTTTGACAGCCGATCGGCACCTAAACAAAAACAATGGGGAGAGCTTTTGCTGCACTCCCCCCATTGCATACTCCTGTTTCAAGATCCTGTCAGTCCTCATCGTGCTCTTTCTCTGCCGCTTCTCCCTGGTGTTTCGGCCCGCGCGGCAGCTCGACCAGTTCAGCTCCGACCGTCTCGGCGATCATCTTCAACTCGCACATTCTCAGGTGATTACCGTAGACTTTGAGACTAAGGTCTGACACAGCCACCAGGATATAACGTGGCTGATGCGCACCGTCCTTCATCTTTGTCCTTTGCCTGAAAAAAATTTTCCCCGCCATGGATGCACCCCCTTTCCTTTTATCCTCCCGGAGAACAGAAGAGGATTTACTACACATTCATAATACGCCTTTTTCGGGTTTTCGAGGGATCATACCCGTATCACCGTTCCGACTTTCTCCCCCCGGATTGCACGCTCTATGTTGCCGCGTTTGTGACCGTTGACTATCCGTATCTCTTTCACGTTTACCGTGTCACACAAGAGATGGAGCATCTTGCGCTCAAGCACCATGTCCTCCATGTCCATCCTGATCAACTCATCGGCAGTGATCTCTTCAATCAATTCTGCCTTCGGGTTGAGCCGCGGATCCTCGGTAAACAGGCCATCTACGTTCTTGACGAGGATGCAGCTCTTTGCGCCAAGCACATCGGCCATCAGGAGCGCACCTGTGTCAGTGCGGTGCGGGGGGATGAGCCCCATTGCCGGCGGGTGTTCGAAGAGGCCATACGGAGGCGTTCCGTGGACAACCGGAAGCAGTCCGAGGTGGAGCAGGGTCGGCAGATCGAGAAGATCCCCGGTCTTTATCCGCGATCCTCCCCATTTGGAGAGCAGCAGGGTGACGATTACGGCGTTCTGTTCGCTGATCTTGCCCGCCAGCTCGGCAAGGACACCGGTCGGCATGCCAAGGTCGATGCCGATGTCGAGGATGTGGCGAACCCGCACCCCGCCACCGGTGACAACCAGCATCTTGTGCTGTTTCGACAGTTCGCCGATCTCTTCCATGAGCGGCATGACAACCTCGCGACCGTAGTCGATTGCTCCATGCCCGCCGATCTTGACGACATTCAGATCCGGAACCAGCCTGAGCGAGGGAGTATCAGACTGCTGTCTCATAAAGCCTTTGCGGACAAGGGTTTCACCTATAAACCTGGTATCGACTTCATACCTGTGACTCATATGCCCCCTCCTGCGCCTGTTGTTACATGTCTATGGAAAAGATGAATTACTTGTATCCAAGTCAATCTACTACGCTTTTCACCACTGTCAATAAGGAAGCCGGGGCAAGGCTCCTTACACGTTTCCAGGACAATCACCGTTCTCTCTGTCAGGCAACCGTTTCAGAACTGACGTTTCAGAGCAATGCTGAGGCTGCAGGCTCCAGAAGAGTCGGTTTTGGTCATTACGAACATCTCTTTAAAATAGGAAAACTTGCCCAGCAAAGATGCATCGGCTGCATTGGTGAGATTTCCGCTCGCGTCTGCGGCAAGAGTGAAATCTGGCGGCAGGTTCCCAGCACCGCTGCTGTCGGTATAGGATGAAAATGCAACGGAACCGAAAGCATTAATAGTGATGTCTCCGTTTGACGACAGGGTGCTTGTGCCTCCCGTCAACGTCAGGAGATCGTACGTACCGGCCAGATCCGCTGCCGTGAACGAATTTGAGTCATTGGCGATCATAGTAATCAACTGATAAATCCGCAAAATATATCGGGGCGACGCCCCGCTTGAATCCGTGGCGGTTCCTATGATTACCGACTTGTCGGCTGACATGATCCCCTTGTCGATCACCGCCGCCGGTTGCGGCAAGACGGTTGTCCGGCTCTCCGTCACAATGCCGTCGGTCGATATGTTCACCATGCTGGCTTTATCCCCCGGCAGGGCGTGATTCGAAGGTGCGTTTACCGATGTGTATTTGATCGAGAGATCTCTGCCGATCTGTCCGGCGGCAGCCTCCCATTCCTGGTTAAATCCGCTTGAAAGCTGGTGGTAGACGAAACGGCGCCCGCCGCCACCTGTGTTGCCGAACCCTTGAAGGTCTCCGGCATTGGAAAAGGTGATGCCGGGGACCTGTTTCTGAAGTATGACCAACGATTGGGACGTGCCATCAGGGGAGGAGTTTCCAACGATCATTTTCCGGTTAGCAGCCATTACCCCCTGAAACGCGGGGATGACGGCACTCGTGTCGCGCACCTGGCCGGCTGAGTTTACGAACAATGCCGGAAACAGGTCGGCAGGAGGCCGGACACGTCCGGAGCTGTCGAGGAAGGAGCTGAACGTTACCGCACCAGCGTTATCAACGGCCAGAGTGCCGCGCATCCAACCGGCACCTGCTCCCGACACAAGAGCATTGAAGTTCCATGTGCCTTCAACATCTCCCTGGACATAGGAACCGAGCAGTGCCGGAGTTGCCGACACCTGGTTGGACTCTGCGCTTTCGCTGTTGGAATTAACGGACGTGATCACAAAGTAATAGGTTGTACCGTTCGTCAGACCGGTTTGGGTATACGAGGTGCCGGTTACGGTGGCGATTCTGGTTTTGTTGGCAGCGGCACCGTCCGGGGTCGTCGAAACGTAAATACGATATGCCGCGGCATTGCCTGCTGTTGGCCAACTGAGCGAGACCTGGCCGTTGTCCGCCGTTGCAGCCAGGCCAAACGGCCGATCAGGCGCTCCGGGGTCGTAGCGCCATGGGGTGTCGCTGGTGCAGGCGCAGAGCAGCAGGCAGAGAAAAACGACCATCAATAATGGTGAAAACAGCCGCCAGCCGTGGTTCATGGGCAATCCTCCAGAAATTTCTCCTCACAGGGCGCCATCACCTAAATCCTGAACTCGATGCCGCCATAGATAAATCTCCCGGCTTGCGGAAAGCCATAGCTCGTCTCGTAGTTTACGTCGAACAGATTGTTGACACCGATGGAGAGAGTAGCCTTGTTGGCCCATACTTTCTGGCTCAGTTTGACGGCAACCAGCGTGTAGTCGTTCAGCTTCCCCTTCTGTACAGGGGTAACGTTGTTTTTCGTGTAAAAATACTGGTTGCCGACATACAGCACGGAAACGCAGGGAGAGAAGCCGGAAGCAAAATCATATTTCCCCTCCAGCGACGCCTTGTCGCCGGGGGTATACTGCTGCTGATCCCTTCCCGCACGCGAGCGATCTTCAGAGTAGAGATGGGCATACGAAGCACGTAGTGAGAGGTTTTGTATGAATTGCGCCGTTGCCGACAGCTCAACACCCGCAAGGCGAACCTCCGCCAGATTGGTGTTTTTGCCGCTCGTCTGGTCGTTCTGGATGAGATTATTGGCCACGGTATAAAACCCGGTCAGACCGAGGGAGCTGTTCAGGGGGAGCTTTTGCTCAATCCCCGCCTCATAGCTGCAGGCCCGCTCGCCAGCCAGATTCGGGTTGCCCTTGTCAAGAGCGTACAAATCCCCCAGGGCCGGAAAGCGGATGCTTCGCTTGAAAGATGCCTTCAGACGCGTTTCTTCGGAAATGTCATAACTGGCGCCGGCAAGCAGGCTGTAGTCGTTATCACGCAGTTCATCCCTCGTATGCAGATAATGGCCATAGCCTGCCACGAGTCCCAGTCCTGGTAACGGTGACAGCTCGTATTCAAGGGAGGCTGAGTACAGTGCCAGAGACTTGCTCGCTTCAAGCGGAGTATACGTATCTGGTGCTACGGTCAGCGGGCCGCTGTTTTCCCAACTGTCCCCCTCGGCGGCAAGAGAGACCCTGATCACGCCGACATCCCCCATTACGTAGCGCGGCTGCACGGTTATCCCTTTGACGGATGTTACCACCTGTTCCTGAAATGAACCGGCCACACGGTTGAATGAATTAAAATCACTGCTGTCGTATTGGTTCAGATGTTCCGTAAACCGGTTGATGAACGCCCACCCCCTGAGATTCAGCTGGTCCGTCACGGTGTAATCTGCTGCAAGCTGTAGTGATAATCCGGAAAATTTATCAACCCTGACGTATTTGGGCGGGGAAGCAAAAGGATCGAGACCGAATGGGTCATTGATTGTGCTGGCAGTTTTTCCGTATGAACCCTGGGTGACGTTGAACGTCAGGCCAAAGGACACGTCACTGTTCGGAGTGAACCCGACCGTGCCGAAAAGGTTGTTCGTTACCTTGTCACTGTTACTACGATACCCGGCACCCTGTTCGGAAGTGGGTTTAAAAGCGCCGGAAAGTGGATAGCCATCCATCTTTGTGGCGCTTCCGCTCAGGAAAAAATTGAATCGATCCGTTGCTCCGGAGATGCTGCCCCTGCCCCGATACGGCGCATGATCGCCGGTTTCTCCGGCAACCATTCCCTGCACCCCCGTAATTCCCTTCTTCGTAATGATGTTGATGACGCCGCCGAGTCCTCCCTGGCCGTAGAGCACCGAACTGGCACCCGAGGTGAGCTTGATCTCCGCGATGTTCTCCGTAGGAATGATGGTGGGGTCGAATTGCTGGTCAAAGGCCGAATTCATCGGGATGCCGTCCAGCAGTAGGATAACGTGCCGGGTGCGAAACCCCCGGATATCGATGCGCGGGACACCTTCACCGCCGGTTCTTACATTTACTCCGGGCAACAGTGCGATGGCCTGCTCCAGGGTTTTTGCGCCACTGCTCCGGATGTCCTCGGCGGTAACGATGTGTATCGTCTGAGTTGTCTGGACACCGGACTGCTTCCCGTAAACAACCACCTCGCCGAGGGTGTACACATCCTGGCGTTCCTCGGCATCGGCGGCATATGCTTCCGTATTAAAGGGGAAGAGGCTGCAAAGAGCCGCCAGTAAAGGGAATAGCAGGGCTTTCTGATTCATGAATTACCACCGGAACAGGAATTAAATAAAGCCGATGCTCCCCCGAAAACACCGGGGGAGCATCGGCTCATAACATCACAGAACTGTTATTGCCTGGACATTTGTCTGTGTTCCGCTTTCGCCGCCGGCGTTTACCGCCGTAACCAGGACGTAATAGGTTGCGCCGCTGGTAAGGCCAGTCACGTTGAGAGGCGGCGTGGCGGCGGTCGCAGGAGTCGTGGCCAGCACAGCCGCTTTCGTCGGCGTCGAGCTTGCCTGCAGATAATACACATTGTACGAGGTGGCACCGGCAACCTGATTCCAGGCGACGGTGATCTGGCCGGCCACGGTTGATGTGACGACCCGCCCGGTCG
>JBAYTT010000124.1:0-11769 GCA_041675485.1 Pelobacteraceae bacterium
GAACCCAGGCATTGGCACTATCGGGAACCGTAAGCTCATTGAACCGGGTGGTGGGGCTTTTTGACCAGCTCGACCGCACCTCGTTTGCTGATCGTGATTTCAACCTGGTCTACTTCGATTATATCAATGTCATGGACTTTGACAAAAAAATGAAAGAGGTCCTTCCTGCACTCGGTGTACCGTTCGGAAGAAACGTAGCAGATGCCGGTCTGCTTACCATTCCTTTTGAAAAGATCAATGCGCTGCTTGTCATCAACTCCCGCAAGGAGTGGTTTGACTTGCTCCTCTCCTGGAAAGAAAAACTTGATGCTGTCGAATCGATGGGCGACGAGATGCAGATGTTTGTCTTCCATCCCAAGAACCGTCCAGCCGAAGAACTGGTGGAAGTGCTCAAGGCTGTGTCTTCCGGTGGGGCGGTGCCTTCTGCAACAACCGCAGCTTCAGGAACACAAAAGACAGCCGCCCCCCCAGCGTCCAGCTCTGTTTCCGTGCCGGGCAAGGGCTTTACCGCTATCCTTGACAGAGGGCGCAATGCGGTAATTGTCTCTTCAAGTCCAGCCAATTACAAACTCATCCGCAATATCCTGACCCAGCTTGACACCCCGCCGCGGCAGGTCCTGATAGAAGCGACCATTATGGAAGTAACCCTCAACGACCAGCTTCAGTTCGGCATGGAGTGGTTTATAAGGCATTCCCTGAATACCAGTAATGCCGGCAATTATGAAGGCACCATCAGCACCTTGGGAGGGTTGGCGCTCGGAAGCACGGGGCTTAACTATGCCATTACCAAAATACCGGGTGATTTTCAGGCAAATATCAACATGTTTGCCAAGAAGAACCTGATCAACATTGTCTCTACCCCCCATATCGCCACACTGGACGGTAAAGAGGCCACCATTACGGTCGGCACCGAAGTGCCGGTAGTCACCTCGGAAACGAGCGCAACCGATATCAGCTCCAGCACGGCAAAACCGAGCATCCTGCGCAACGTACAGTACCGCAACACGGGCGTTATCCTGCGGGTCAAGCCGGTCATAAACTCCGATGGCGCCATGACCATTGACATCAGCCAGGAGTTGAGTGAAGCCCAGAACAACACGGTTTCAAGTATCGACTCCCCCTTGATACTGAACAGAAGCATCCGTACGACATTAGCGGTAAAGAGTGGTGAGACCGTTCTTCTGGGTGGTCTCATCAGCAGCAACAAAAGTACCGGAGAGAGCAAAGTCCCGTTTTTTGGAGACATTCCGTTCTTCGGCAGGCTGTTCAAGACAGATTCAACCGGGACCGCCAAAACAGAATTGATAGTGCAGATTACCCCCTATATACTTAATGACCTTGATCAGCTTGAATACATAACCAAAAGATTCAAGGACACGATATTTTTAAAGTGAGTGTATATATGTGGGTTGCCAGGATGAGCCATGGGTAATAGAGCCCTGAAAAAACGGATAGAAAGCCTGAAAGCACGAATCAACGAGCACCGACATAAAATTGAGAATGAGTTGATGAACCTCCATCCAGATGAAGGTTTGATTCATCACTGGGAAGCTGAAATATCTGCATTTGCTGCCAGTATTGAGAGGGCTGAGAAACGGCTTGGCTGAAAGGAGTGTCTGTATGGCAACAAAATGTGTTCCAAACAAAACTATGTCGGTGCTTTTTGCTGAATTGGAAGAGGAATGTCTGAATACTGTCAAGTATATTGAAGCATTGAAAGTTGGCAGACTTACAAAATCGCAGCAGGAAGATCTTTTGGGTGAGCTCTCTGCTGCAATAACTCATCTGCATATTCAGACTGAACATCTGGATAAAGCATTTGACGAGATGTAGCTTGATCAGGTTTTGATATGAAGAAAATATTTTTCGAATCAGCTATACCGATACTGCTCCTGCTCCTTGCCGTACAGCCATTACACGCCGAGGAGTATGCTCTTCCCACACCTTCGGCCTGCTTCCGGCAGGCCGCCGACCGCTACACAATACCGGTAGAACTTCTTATTGCCGTGGCCGAAGCCGAAAGCGGCCTGACTCCATTTGCCATGAACCGTGCTGGTGCTGCCATCCTTCCCCGCAGTCGTGAAGAGGCTGAAGCGGTGCTCAAGCGGATCGGCAGCGAACGTCCCACCTTCGATGTCGGCATCATGCAGGTAAACCGCTGGTGGTTTGAAAGATATGGCGTGCCATATGAAAAGGGTCTGGACGTCTGCTTTAATGTGGATTTTGGCGCCCGCATACTGGCTATGGCAATCAAGGACCATGGTTTTACCTGGAAAGCGGTCGGCGCGTATCACTCCCCGACAGGATGGCGCCAGTCAGCCTACGCCATGCGTATTTACACCCGCCTAGCGCGCATTCTTGAAAACCGCCGGGTTGTCCCTTTGCAGGAGTTGCTGGAGAGTAAACTGGAACGGGTTTCAGCGGTATATGATCCCGGCCGGTAATCGTGACCGCAGTGCCGTGCCTGGGAATCGATTGAAACGATGCAAAAACGATTTTGGCAAAATAGATGATTGACAGGAAATATTTTTGTGTAATGCTTCTGCTGGAAGCAGTTCCTGCACAGGTTGCGCAGAAAACGCGGAAAAGGTTTACGGACGACAGTGCATAGAAAAAATCTTTTGAGAATATACCTGGGTTTTATTTAGTGCCCTTTCGGCTTTACATGGTTACCTCGCCACTCACAAAAACCTTGACAAACACAGGGCAATAGCTATAGTACGGGTCGCCGATGCCCGTAAATCAAGGCATAAGGCAAATATATTTTGCGCAAAACAGCGACTGTTCTGATTTTATGAGTGGTCGTTATATATTTTTTGTTGACATTATATTTTTCTGCGTTATATTTCACGCTACGTTTCAATGGAGTACCCGCCTACCGGACAGCCGGTGGCAAGATTTACAGGGTTCACGCCCACCAAAGAAGTGGCAGGTTGTCCGGCGGCAGAGGACAAAAAATCACGAGGACAGGTAGTAAATTGCCTTACTCGGAACGTATGACTGAAGCCGTAATTACTCAACTCTAAAAATTCAAGGAGGTGAAACACCAGAAACCAACCATCCATTAGTAACTAAACTAGTAGCGTTTCAAAGGTTTCATCAATTAACACAAGTAGCCAACAACAAAAAACAGGAGGAAAGCATGAAAAAAAGTATTCTCGCAACAATGGCCGGAGTGGCCGTGCTATCAGCTGCTACTGCAGCCATGGCAGCCGCACCAGTCATCACTGACATCAGTGGTGGCGGAACAACAGCACCGAACAACCCTTATCAGGTCAAGTACATTGCGTACGAAATGTACAACAACATCACCGGTGTTAACTCCAACAACGTTGAATTCTTTGCCCGTCTGGGCGGCGACGTTTCCAAGGGCGACTCGGTCAACATCAAAGGTTACAACGCCGACGTCAACCTCGGTTCCGGCAACCTGTTCCTGCTCGGCATGACCGATAACATCGCCATCAACAATGCATCGTTGGGCGCATGGACCATCGCAGCCAACAACCACCCGATTACAGCTGGCGGTGCACTTGCACTCACTGGCCGTGCTTCTGGTGCAACAATGTCTCTTTTAGCAGGCGGCCTTTGTAACCTCGCTGTTACAGGTTTCAATGCACCAACTGCCCTGCCTGTCACAAATTATGTCGTCATCGGCGACAGCAACGCCACTGGCGTTCAGAACCAGGTTACCATGCTGGGTGCCGACCTCGGTACATTCTGCCGTTTGAACACCGGCGATGTAACCATTGGCGCTGGCGCCACCGGTGCAGGTCTGACCTCCACCGACAAGGTGATGGCTCTTACTCCGACCGGTTCCAACACATGGATCTCAACCGCACAGGGTACCCTGTCCAACGTCGCCGGTACTGACGTAGGCCGTGTTATTCCTTCCGTTACCTTCGGACTCAACCTGTATGTTAAAGACAATCTGAATCCTTCCTGCACCGTACCGAAGGACATTCAGCTCCACCTGGTAACCAACCAGGAGACCATCAACCCGACTACCGTTCTGCAGATCATTCCGCAGTTCGTCGCTACTGCCGGCTCAACAGCCATGCAGCAGGAACTGTCGACCAACGATGACTTCAAACAGTTCATCGATTCCTCCAACACCATCTATGCACAGTACAACCGCAGCCTCGGCTACGGCGGCTCACTGTACAGCCTGCTTGACCGTCACTTCACGGTATCTCTTGCTAACGCCTACCAGGGTATGTTCCGTTCGTTCGTACCGCAGACTGCCAGCGCTTCGCTTGACTTCACGCTGACCTCGCTCTCTTCACAGGCTGGCGTAGGCATGTCCTACTACAACTGGGTACCTGCTGCTGTTGCATGTACCAAAGATGCTGCTACCAACAAAGTATTCACCTGCTCCACCGGTACTGGCACAACTCTGCAGTTGACCACTCCTGGTGTTGCTGCTGCTAACGGCGCTGCCGGTACCAGCAACGCACTGAACGTTTCCAATGGCGCTGCAACCGTAGAAATGGTTCCGACTTCATGGAGCACAACAGCATTCACCTTCAAGATCAACGGCGTTACCGATACCTGCGTATCTGCTCTTGGCAGCGTAGGCAACTGGTACGGCGGCATCGAAGCTATCGTTCCTTTCGTAAAAGTGGACGGCGCAGCCGGTTATCAAACCTACATCAAGCTGTTCAACCGTTACACCAAGGCTGCCAAGCTGTATGTGGCCAACATGAACCAGATCAGCGACTCGATCGTAACGAGCATCACACAGCTGCCTGCTCCTAACGACCAGATCGGCATCAAATCCTTCGTTACCATCTCCGGCGACGACCTGATCAACAACAGCATCATCACCGCAGCAGAAGGTCAGTCCGGCACACCGATCAAGTTCTTGATCCGCGTTCCTGCTCAGGCCGGCAGCCCAGCATTCACAACATTGACTGACAATGCAGTACCTATTCTGGGCGGTGGTTCACTCACTGCTGTTGGTTCCGCAGCTGGCGTAGCTACTGCTTCAGTTGTCGATCCTTACATCAACGGCGTAGTTATCCAGTTGGTGCCGGGTGGTTCACAGCGCAGCATCAGCCTGATGTTCAAGTCCTTCAAACAGGGCCAGTACAACGTCAACTAATAGTTGCATTGAATTGGCAGGACGTAAAGGCGGGGAGCAATCCCCGCCTTTTTCATTACGTGAAACCATGAAAGATTTATAAGGTATGTTACCTGCAGATCGAATCCGATCCACACCGTGCAAGGAGAAGCAAAGGTTATGAAAAAACAGATAGCGTCGCTCATTGCAGTATATGCCATCATAATCCTCTTAACCGGAGTTGCTGCCGCGGAGCCTGCTGCGATTGCGCAGGATACCCGCGCTGCAATCATGAAGATACTGCATGTCGAGAAAGTACTTGATGTCAGAACCACCGCCATTGAAGGCATGTACGAAGTAGCGCTTCCCAACCGCCAGGTTGTGTATGTCCATCCGGATAAAAAACTGATATTTTCGGGTCAGATTTTTGATGCTGCCACCGGAAAGAGTTTGACAGCGGAGCGTGCCAGTGAAATATCGAGTAATATCGCCAATGAAGTACTCAGTAAAGTCGATAAGAAAAAGTTGTTCAAAATTGGGACAGGCCCCATTGAACTGGTAGAATTCACCGATGTCGACTGCAGCCATTGCCGGCAGTCGGAGCAGTATTTCAAAGGGAAGGAAAAAATCTTTTCACGCTATATCATTCTGCTGGCGGGCGAAAAGAGCCTGAAAAAGACAAAAGCGATCCTTGGCGCTGCACGTCCTGGAGATGAATTTATAAAGACGATGGCGGGCGACTATGACGCGAAGGAGCCGGTTATCAGCGCGGCGGCCGAAGAAAAGGCTCTGCAGAGCCTGATATATTTCAAGCAGGTGCTCGAAAAGGTGGAGATTGCCGGAACACCGACGTTCGTCTGGCTGGGGGGGATGATGCAGGGCCTTGACACGAAATTCTTTGATTCGCTGATCGAAGTAAACAGGCTGGGTGATAAAAAATGATTGCATCACTACTGATCAATAAAACAACGGAGTTGCGCAGTATGAAGAAGATCGTATCCGTATGCATTGTTCTGGCCGGTTTGATGACTGTTTCTGATGCCTGGAGCGGTGCACCCGCTAAGAAGGCGCCGGTTTCGCTGGCAAGCCTGACGACTCAGGCAAACAAGGGGAATGCCGCCGCCCAGAACAAACTGGGCTCTCTGTACGCGACCGGCAACGGCGTGAAGCAGGATTACGCTGCGGCGCTGAAGTGGTGGAAAAAGGCGGCAGCAAAAGGGAACTCCGAGGCGATGAACAACCTTGGCGCCATGAGTGAGAACGGCCATGGAGTGCCGCAGGATTATGCCTCGGCTGCAGCGTGGTACCGGAAAGGAGCCGCCAAGGGGAACCCGGTGGCTCAGACCAACCTGGGGATTTTGTATGAGTCCGGGCAGGGCGTAGCCATCGATTATGCGGAAGCTCTGAAATGGTACACCAAGGCTGCAACTGCCGGCAATCCTGAGGCTCAGAACAATCTGGCATCGCTGTACCTCAACGGCCAGGGGGTAAAACAGGATGCAGCCGTGGCGCTGACATGGTACCGCAAGGCGGCTGAGAAGGGGCATGCGTATGCCCAGTACGCCCTGGTAATGATTTCGGAACAGCAGAAAACAGCCGATTCAAAGGAAAACCTTGTCTGGCTGAAAAAATCAGCAGAAGCGGGGCTTGACCTTGCGCAGAACGAGTTGGGCCTGCGCTGTCTCAATGGCAGTGATGGTGTCGAGAAAAACGTTGTTGAAGCTCGCAAATGGTTCACCGCAGCTGCCGAGCAAGGTAATGAGGCGGCGCTTTTCAACATAGCCCTCGGCGATGAGCGTGGTGATTTCGGAAGCAAGGACAGTGCGGCTGCAATTGCCGGTTACCGTAAGGCGAGCGAGAAAGGTAACCTGGGCGCCATGATGCGGTTGGCTGAGATTTACGAAAGCGGGCTCGGTGTTGCGCCCGATTTTAAGGAGTCATTTGCCTGGTACCTGAAAGCTGCGGAAAGTGGCGCTTCTGCTGCTGCCTACAAGGTTGGCACCATGTATCTGAGCGGCAAAGGGGTCACACCGGATGACGCGAAAGGGCTCGAATTCTTAGAAAAGGCCGCTAATCAGGGGAATGTCGATGCCCAGATGTCATTGGCCAGGATATACCAGACAGGCCAGAGCGGAGTAAAGCAGAATGCAGAAAAAGCGGTTTTGTGGTATCAGAAAGCTGCCGAACGCAATAACCCGCTGGCCGCAACCAACCTTGGTTTTATTTATGCCCGTGGCATTGGCATACCGGAAAATCATGTCGAAGCGGTAAAGTGGTACCGCAAGGCTGCCGACCTCGGCTATCCGGTTGCCTATTACAACCTGGGGTACCACTATCAACATGGCCTTGGCGTGGACAAGAACCTCGATGAGGCGCTCCGCTTTTATAAAGCAGCACAAGAAAAGGGCGGAGAGTATGGAGATCTTCAAAAACGGGCCAAGGACGGGATAGATCAGGTTGAAAAGGCAAAAGCAGCACCTCCTGCACCTGCGGAGCCTGAGAACAAGCAGGCACCGCTGACGGACAAATCGGAACCAGCCAAAAGCAAGTAAGGGCAATTGAACATTGCATCACCCGGATTAGGCGCACACATGTGCGCCTAATCCATTTACGCCACTGCCTATCCATAATCACTATTATGCTGTTCAACAAGATGATACGGGTTGTAAATGAAAATCGTCCTTGTCAATCCACCCTTTGTTTTCCCCCATCGTAAAGATAGAATCCTTTCGCATTGCCTGGGTCTGAGATATATTTCGTCGTACCTGAAACAGTCCGGGCATGAGGTTGCGTTTGTTGATGCCTTGAAAGAAGGGTTTGACACGATACGTCCCTTTGGCGCTTCTGTTGTCGTGGGACTTACGCCGCTGGAAATTGCAGAGCGCATACCTGCTGATACCGAGCTTGTCGGCATTTCCGCCCCATTCAGTTTGCTGGCGCCGCTTGTACATGAACTGGTTGCTGAAGTAAAACGGCGCTATCCCGGGATGCAGGTTGTTATGGGGGGGGTATATCCCTCGACCCAACCGGAACTGGCATTGCAATCCGGAGTTGACTATATTGTCGTCGGCGAGGGGGAAACCGTATTATCGCGGATAGCCGGGGGCTTCCCTGCTGAATCTCTGCAGGGTGTTTACCCGGCGGGACACCCTGGGCCCTATCCGGCTGCTGAAATGGTTGCTCATCTCGATCAGCTTCCTTTTCCCGATTATGATATCCCGGATATTGAAACATATTTTCTTCGTTCGCCACGCCAGCATAAGGGAGAATTGACCGCATCAATCATTACCTCCCGCGGGTGCCCCTATGCATGCCGATTTTGTTCGGTGCATCCGGTTTACGGAAGAGGGTGGCGCGGGAGGTCGGCTGACAATGTGTTGGCGGAACTCGACCTTCTCACCGGGAAGTATGGTGTTACTGCAGTTGAATTCGAGGATGATAACATTACCCTTGACCGGGGACGCGCGGCAGAGATTGTCGAAGGACTGATCAAACGTCGGGAAGCGAACAGAGCATTGACCTGGGCAACTCCGAACGGAGTCAGGATTGATACGCTCGACGAAGCATTAATCAAGCAGATCGTCCGTTCCGGCTGCCGCGAAATCGTTCTTGCCCTGGAGCATGGCGATCAGGAGATGCTGACGATTATGGACAAGCGTCTTGATCTGGACAGGGCGCTGGACGTCATTCGGCTGCTGGTCATGCATGGGATGCCACGGATAATCATCTTTGTCATAGTCGGTTATCCCGGCGAAACCGAGGCGCGCTTCCAAAATTCGCTCACTGTCCTGCGTACCATTAAATCACTGGGAGGCAACATTCAAGTCTGTGCGAATCTGGCCCAGCCCTACCCCGGCACGGATCTGTTCCGGCAGTGTGAAGAAAACGGATTCTTTGTAAACCGGTCCGTAGCTGATCTGTTCGACCGCAATCATATCCTGAGCACAAGTTATTCGGTAAGCATCGTTACCCCCGACTTCTCCGCCGCCGATGTATTGAGACGACTGGCCGAGATCCAGGCAGTGTTTGACGGCAGGATGCGCACGGTGCTGAAAAGAATTGAGCCGTTGAAGAAATGTGTGCGGGCAATCAGGGGATATCTGAACTGATGACACATAAACCAGGGCATTCCCAACCGGAACAATGAGGAAGACTTTCTTCAATATCGCTTCCAGCAACATGGCAGGAGCAGGCCTCGGCTTCCTGTTTAATATTGTTCTGGCACGGATGCTGGACATAGCCTCAT
Source organism: Pelobacteraceae bacterium (assembly GCA_041675485.1). Classification (GTDB taxonomy): domain Bacteria; phylum Desulfobacterota; class Desulfuromonadia; order Geobacterales; family Pseudopelobacteraceae; genus JACRCG01. Next base: position 9,306 of record JBAYTT010000124.1, read on the forward strand.
ACGGTCGGGCGTCATTCATATTTGCACTGGTATTTGTCATGGGCAGCATTGCCGATTTTGGCTTCAGTAATGGTGTGGTCATTTTTCACAATCGCTACAGTGCTTCAATCTCCTCGCCAATAGCAGTTGTAAACTACCTCTTTTACCGGTTGCTGCTGATCTTTGCAGCGATCAGCATACCGGTTCTTGTCTTGTTTCGTCATTTCTATGCCTTGACCGGGCCTGAAGCCGGACTGTTATATGTCTCATCAATCTCGCTGGCCCTCTATCGCTATATCAGTGCCGTTCATCAGGCACTCGGGGACTGGCGGCGTTTCAACAGGCTTCAGGTTGTCGCGAACGGGCTCAAGTTCGGGCTCGGGTCGGGGTGTGTACTGGCGCTGTCATACTGGTGGCCGGTCATGCTCCCGTACAGCGCCGCACTGACGGGATATCTGGCAGCGACGCTGGCAGCACTGGCGGTCTCTGTGGCTGCTACGGGGAATACATTGGCTCAGCAGTGTCCTGTTGAGCAGGTACGGCGTGATGTTATCCGCCTCCTGGTGCCGCTGGGCGTTTCGTCCATCATGGTCGTGATTACCATGCGTTTCGATTACCTGGTAATTCAGAAATTTCTCGGAGATGAACTACTTGGCATCTATTCAGCGGCCAACACGCTTGCGTTTGTGTTTCCGCTGCTTACCATCTCTCTGATGAACATTCTGCTGCGCGAGACCGCACTGCGGGGCGACGAAGTTCTGTCGCAGATACTGGCCGCTCAACTGCGCTACCTGCCGCATATGCTGCTGGTATTTGCCGTCGTCTGGGTGCTTGCCGGTCAGATCATTCCATTATTGTTCGGCAACCGCTACATTCTGGCGGTTCCCTATTTCAGGCTGCTGTTGATTCCCTATATGGGAGGGATTTTCTTCACACCGCTGGAAAGCTACTACTATGCACGTGATCCTATGACCATTCTTTGGTTTAAAGCGGGCCAGATGGCGATTGTGGTTGTCTGCTCGCTGTTGCTGATCGGCGCTTTCCGGTTGTATGGTGTGGTGCTTGCAATCGTACTTTCGAGAATACTGGGGTGGCTGGTCTTGTACGTGCGAAGTAGATTGATCATTGCTTCCCGGCAGACCTCGTTGTGATAGTTACCGATATGGCAATGGGATGATGGTGTTAATACCAAAAGGGAAGCGTTGCATGAAGATTGTCGTGATCGGGTACTATGGTATGGGCAACATCGGAGATGACCTGATGTTGCGCAGTTTGCTGCTGCATTTCGGCGGTGATCGTTCTGTTGGTTCGGTGACCGTCGTGTGCAACAATAACTATTATGAGCCCTTCCCCAAAACGCGCTTCATATCGTCCGGGATATCAGGTAAATTCAAAAAACTATTAGCCCTGTGCCAGGCAGACCTCGTCTGTTTTGGCGGGGGTACCTGTATTGGTGAGCAGGCCGATAACTCGGGTATGTTTCAGCTGTTACAAATTCTCAAATTATGTGCTCGCCTGAATGTGCCTTTTGCATTCTTTGCGATCGGCATCGGAACAGTCGCTTCGCATGAAATAAAGAGGATCGCTCTGGAGATCCTCAACAGAGCACGGTATATTTCATTCCGTGATGATGACTCTCTGGCCGTTGCGCGGAACGTGCTCGGTTTCAGCGGGGCGTGCACGAGTTGCGGGGACCTGGCGGCACTTGGTTGGAGGAGGCTTGTAACATCACGGCATAGTGCCTGGCGAGGTGAAATTTCCTTTTCCGGCGTGTTCGGGCAGACACCGGAGGTGGCGAAGCATTGGGGAGGAGTGCTGGCAACGCTTGTAGCCGAGCTCGGAGTTCGTATCAACTTTCTGCCGGCCCATTCGCGGGAGAAAGACGATAATCGGTTTCATCACCAGATTTCCCTGTATCTGAAACCTGGATCTTATATTATCCATTCCCTCGCGACACCCTTTGAATTCATACCGATTCTTGGCCGGATGGATTTACATATCGGGATGAGGCTGCACTCGGTTATAATTGCCGATATACTGGGTATACCAAATATCGCAGTCGAATATTCACCGAAAGTTGCGTTTTACCTGCGTAAGTCCGGAGTTCCCCTGGCTCCGCGCTTGGTACAACTCAAGGGTCATGTTAACTCGGAAAGAGTGCAGCATGTCTACGCAACCTATAAACAACCAACAGCTTTTCTTGATGCGGAGGAGAAAGCCGCACGAGAAAGCCTGGAAGAGCTCCTGGCGACTTTTTAACGTTGCGCCGCCCCCTGTTTTGATGTTCACAATTTCTAAAACCAAATCATATCGCAAGGATCAATGATTATGAACCGAAAACAGCGGCGAATTTCCGAGCTCAGAGAGCGACAAAATGCCAAGGACGGCCAGGTTCCACACCACGTTACATTCTCTCCTGCGAAATCTGCCCCAGGACCGACGCCTAAAGAAATTGAACATCTACTGACGTTGTATAGCCGTTGCA
>JBAYTT010000125.1:0-11765 GCA_041675485.1 Pelobacteraceae bacterium
CATACCGGAGGCGGCAATGGTACCGCTACCCATGGTTCAAGCAACCGGGCAGGGGCAACCCAGGCCAGCGTTAAGGTCGCTTTCAGTGCCCAGGCCGGTCCTTCGGCCGCATGGACCCCCGCCTCAATCACCTGTTCCACCACCTATTGCCATGGCCAGGGCGCCCCGGTATGGGGAACCCCGCTCTGGTCCACTACCGACCAGTGCGGCAAGTGCCACAGCAGTACGGCAGCCGGCGCAGTGACGGCCGGTACGCCATTCTACAGCACCTCGTATCCGGCTAAAGTAACCGCCAATACCGATGCCAAGGCCGGCGCCCACACGTCGCACATTACAAGCACGGACAGTCTGACGGCTGCATTGAACTGCAGCGACTGCCACGGCACCGTCACCTTTACCGGTGCGACCCACATGAACGGAGCTGCAAACTTTACCTGGAGCACCCTGGCGACCAAGGGGGGGGCCTTGACGCCTGCCTACTCGGCAGCGACCGGCCAGTGCAGCAACGTCTACTGCCACGGCGCCAGCATGCCGGGGGGCGACACTGCCGGCAGCAACCGGACACCGACCTGGAACGTCGCCTTCCTGTCGGCAACCCTCAGCCGTGCGGCCTGTGCCTCATGCCACGGCTTCCCGCCTGCTGCGGCTTCCGGGCATCCCGCTGTTACATTGCCTGCTTCATGGCCCGCCGTCGGAGCTGCTACCGGTGCGCTTGGAACAACCTGCAGCTGCCACGCAAACATCAGTACGACCGGTACCACCTATGCGAATATCTTCGTGAACAAGGCCCTGCACATCGACGGTACAGTGCAGGTCTCCGGTGGTCACGCCGTACCGTACGATACCCATAAAGCCGATGTTGTGGCGGCAGGAGGAAACACCGCCTGCCTCGGATGCCATGCCATGGGAACCGCTGCAAGTCCTTATCCGGCAGCGGTAATTGGCAATCCTCCCGACTGCATGAGCTGTCACCTGAAAGCTGCCCCTGTTCATACCGGTACGGTTGCCGGAGCCAACTGCAGTTCCTGTCACGGGTTGAGTACGGCAACAACCACGAGGATCGGCCGCCCGGTAGGTACGGCCTATCCCGACAGGATCGGGTATCATGGCGGTTCGCAAGACGGCGCCCATGGTACTGCTGCCTGTACTGTTTGTCATAACGGCGCCGGCACGACAAGCGGTAATAATTCCGGTATAAACCACGGAAAAGGTTCAACTGCCGGTCCTGTCAGGAACGGCAAGCCGAATGTCGTCGGCCCCATGGTTAACGGCATTACTCCGACCAACAGTGCCAAGGGTGTCGGCATCCCGGCCAATGGTACGACCTGTGTGCATGGCACTATCAGTGCCGGTTGTTCGGGAGGTGGCACTCAAACAAATAGATGGTAGAATTGAACGGTAACGTCAGGAAGAGGACGGGACAGTGGATATCTTACAACACAGGGAATTAGCGAGTGAACAAAGCAAAACAATTTATTACGGCCCGTCGGGTTTCACTGGGGCTGATCCTGCTCCTTGCGGGATTGATGTATCTTTCGACAATCATCCCGCAAGGAATCGATTCTACTCCGGGGCAGATCGGGGTCTGGCGTCTCGGCCATGCCCGCCTGTCCTGGCTGGTTGATGCATTTAACCTGCATAGCATTTATTCCCAGCCGTTGTTTGCGGCGCTTGTATTGTTTGCCGCACTGGCACTTGGAGTCTCATCGTATGACCAGTTGTTCGTATCCCTGAATAAACTTTCTTCATCCGGCACGGCTTCCGCGGACGAGGTGGCCACAGGGATAACGGAGCTGCATCTGTGTGCCGTTGCCCGCGCCAATCGGTATCGTCTACTTCAGGCCGGCAGTGACAGGAAGCTCAAGTTTGTCAGAAACCCGTGGGGGTTTTTCGGGAACCTGTTGCTGCATATTGGCATGACGCTGGTGATTATCGTGTCATTGTACGTGGCATTGACCGCCCGGCAAGGCGCCTTGATCCTGGTTGAGGGGGAACCGCACGACAGTCGCCAGCCTTGGGACGTATCCGAGCATGGCCTGCTGGCTTCCCCCCTGCTTCTGCCGGGAACCATCCGCCTCGATGCGGTACGGGTGCAGTTTGACAACAAACATCAGCCGAAAGAGGTGTTTTCTGACATCTCCATTACCGAAGCATCCGGACGGGTTGATTCTCTGACCGCATCAATCAACCGGATTCTACGCTTCGGGGGCATGCGCATCTACCATACAGCCCAATACGGGAATGCGTTTGCTGTTACGTTTACAGATAAAAGCGGATCTATCCATTCCGAAACAATTGCCGCCCAGCAGCCGACAAGTCCGACAGAAGCTGGATATAGCGAAGAATTTGGCGTGAACTGGTCTCCGTATCTGCTCTCTGCAAAATACTATGCAGATGCGGACAAAAAATCGATGACCAGTACAAATCCTGAACTGTTCCTCCGGTTAACCCAGGGGGGAAAGGAAATCGCCCAGGCATCGCTGACAAAGGGACGATCCGGGGAACTGGGGGAGTATCAGGTCCAATTGAACAAAGTTTCGAGATGGTCCAAGCTTATTGTTGTCGATAGTAGCGGCATGCCGCTGGTCTTCACCGGCTTTGGGATCATCATGATCGGAGGGCTCATTCACTACAGCATGCCGCCCCGTGAACTGATCGCAGTCAGGCAGCAGCACGGCAGTTTTACGGTGTTCTGGAAAGCAGCATCGTTCAGAGAGTTCTTTATGGACGAGCGGGACAAAGTTGCAACGGCGTTGAAAAAGGAGAACGAATCATGAAAATGTCGTTGGAACTGTACATAGCCTCCAACTGGGCGGTTGTCATCGTCTATGTCCTGGCTACGATCGCCAATGTTTCCGGAGCGCTCTTCAGGAAGGATCGTTTCGAACGGATCAGTTACCGGATCGCGTGGGTCGGGATGGCCCTGCACACCGGCCTGATTGCAGTGTGGTGGGCCGAGGTGGGGCATGGTCCCTATATGGCACCAAACGAAGTACTTTCCTCTGATGCATGGGTGACCATGGCCAGTTATTTTGTTTTTTTGAGGATTTATCCGCGTATCAGACCGGCAAGTGTGCTGGCTTTCCCCGCCACTTTCCTGATGCTGGCTCTCTCAATGTTTTACAACCCGGGAATCCGTACCCTTCCCGCCACATTCCGAAGCGTCTGGCTGCTCATCCATATCGGACTGTACAAGATTGCGCTTGCAACGCTGGTGATTGCCTGTGCGCTGGCAATTTTCTACCTGCTCAAAAGCCGCACCGAGGGTGGGTGGCTGCAGCAGCTTCCTTCGCTTGAGACGCTGGACATCTATAGTTACCGTTTTGCAGGTTTCGGTTTTATCTTCTGGACCATCGGCATGCTGGCCGGTTCGATCTGGGCCTATCAATCATGGGGCCGCTTCTGGGGATGGGATCCGACAGAAACCTGGTCACTGATTACCTGCCTGATGTTCGGTGCGTATCTGCATCTGCGCCGTTTTTTCCGGTTACAGGGACCCTATGCTGCGTGGGCATTAATCGTCTGTTTCATCATCTCTCTTGTGACGTTGTTTGGAATGGCCACATTGAGCGGTTCGATACACTCGGAATATTTCAAGTAGCCAGATCGGGAGGGATATCACATGACCATCAAGCGTATTATCCTCATCACTCCTCCGTATCATTCCGGTGTTGTCGAATCCGCCGGTACCTGGCTTAACGTCGGTTTTGTCTCCATTGCCGGCTCGTTGCGGGCAGCGGGATACGAGGTCGATTACTACGATGCCATGTCGCTGTGGCATGGCTGGCCGGATATTCAAAAGCGTATCGAAGCGTTCCGTCCGGATGTTGTGGCAACGACTTCGTTTACCGCATCCATCGATGATGCCATCAAAATCTGCCGCCTGGCCAAAGAAATCAATCCGGCTGTAGTAACCGTGCTGGGCAATGTGCACGCTACCTTCTGTTACGAAGAAATCATGCTTCATGACAATAAAAGTGTCGATTTTATCGTGCGCGGTGAAGGGGAAGTCACCCTGGTGGAACTGCTCAATTGTGTGAATGCGAACGACGACCCCCGGAAAGTCAGCGGCCTTGCTTTCTGGCGGGACGGCGGCGTGGTGGTCACGCCGAAGGCCTCTTATATCCAGGACCTGGATGCCCTCCCCATGGCCTGGGATCTGGTGGATTGGCCGATCTATAAATATCGTGCCAAGCATGACGCCCGTCTGGCCATCATTTCCTCTTCGCGTGGCTGCAAGCAGCAGTGCTCCTTCTGTTCCCAGCAGCTGTTCTGGTCCCAGACCTGGCGGGCACGGAGTCCGGAAAACGTGGTTGCCGAACTGGAGCTGCTCAGCCGGAACCATGGAGTGGAAGTCGCCATGCTGGCCGATGAAATTCCGACCTTCGACCGTGTCCGGTGGGAGCGGATTCTTGACCTGATGATCGAACGCCGGGTGCCGGTCAAGCTGCTTATGGAAACACGTGTTGACGATATCCTGCGCGATGCCGACATCATGGACAAATACCGCCTGGCCGGTGTTGATCATATCTATGTCGGCGTTGAAGCGGGTACGCAGGAAACGCTCGACCTGTTCAAGAAAGATACCCAGGTGGCCCAGTCCAAACAGGCCATCGATCTGATCAACAATGCCGACATCGTTTCCGAAACTTCCTTTGTGCTCGGCATGCCGGATGACACCCCCGAATCCATCGCCTGGACCGTGGATCTGGCCAAATACTACAACCCTGATATGGCCTTTTTCCTGGCAATCGCGCCTTGGCCCTATGCTGACCTGTATCCCAAGCTGGAAAAATATGTCGCCACCAGGGACTATAGCAAATACAATCTGGTAGAGCCGGTCATTAAACCAAATAATATGACCATCGAGGAGTTGGGGCGCGAACTGGGGAAGGCGTCACAGAAGTTCTTCATGCACAAATTTCAGACTCTCCATACTCTGAGTCCCTGGAAACAGGAATTCATGCTCTCGGTGCTGAATCTGCTGATTAATCATTCCTACCTGGCAGGGCAGATGAAATCGGCCATGCGGGACGGCGCGGGCATGCCGGAAGATGTCAGGAAAATGCTCGGCGGGGTCAAGGGGATGGGCGGCGGGCACACGGATCGCCACCCCGCCGTGGCTCCTATTCCGTAAGCCAAGGACCTACCTAATTATGAACATACCTAAATCGCTTGTTGTCCTCAACGGGTTTGTGCACGATTTTGCCGCCGGTATCTGGCTGGCGGTCATTACCAACATCGTCATGCTCCATCGTACCCACAGCATACATCCAGAGATCACCGGGGTAATCGCCATTATTGAACATCAGTCATTCTGGGCCAGCATCGTGGCCATGGTGATGATCATGGCTACCGGCGCAGGGAGAACATTCACCTATGTGGATAACTGGTATGGCCCGGATGCGGAGCGGGTCCGCCGCAACATGCTGGTGGTGAAGCATATCATTCTGTTTGCGTGTTTTGGTGGCAGTTATCTGTTCGTGTATGGCAAGGTTTTTCATTAATAGTCTTCTTCAGCCGATCCTCACGGTTTTATACAAAAAATTCTTGAAGCGAAACAGCTGCCGCTGTTCCTCCTCCTTCCCCACTCCATCCGAAAGAGCTTTCAGATAGCGTGCGACTGCCGGCATGGTCTTGCCGGCCGCAGCACGGGCGCGCTCTATGACCAGCCGCACCGTTTCACGGGAAATATCGTTTCGGGAGAAAGGCTCGTAAATATCAGACCAAAAATCACCGCCTTCGAGAATTTTGTCGACTATTTCACCTGCCAGCCGCTCATCCAGATCATGGGTTACTGATGATTCCGTGCGTGTTTCCAGACGCCCGGTACAGGCTATCGCTTCGCTGATTGCTTCACCTGTTATGACACTCTTCTGTCTGAAAAACAGCGCTCGCAGAAGGATACTGCGCAGCTCGCGGATGTTGCCCTTATAGCTGTGGTGCATGAGGATGTCTTTGGCCTCTTTGGCCAGATAGGGCGGTTTTTCCTTCATGTCGTTCTCAGAGCGGTAGGTACGGTAGAGCTTGCCCAGAAAATGGACCGAAAGGTCGGGAATATCTTCGCGCCGTTCGTTGAGTGACGGCAGGCGAATCGAAAGTTCGGACAGCCGATGGTAGAGATCTTCGCGGAATCGTCCTGAGGCGATCTCGTCGGATAAATTCTTGTTGGTCGCTGCAACCAGCAGAACCCTGCTGTAACGTTCGGTGTTTTCTCCCAGCCGCATAAAGCCGCCGTTGTCCAGAAAACGCAGCAGCTGCACCTGGGTTTTTGGGTCCGCATCGCCGATTTCGTCGAGGAAGACGATGCCGCCGATGGTCTCTTCCAAAATGCCGCGACGATCGGTATAGGCACCGGTAAATGCCCCTTTCTTGTGACCAAACAGCTCTGAATAGGTCAGGTCACCGGAATATGCGGCTATATTCGTTTTTTTAACCGGCAGTTCGCCGTTGGGGTTGATGTCGCGTCGGTACAGTTCATTTAGTTTGTTGTAGAGGTTGTTGAAGAAAAATTCTTTACCTGACCCTGTCTGCCCGGTTACCAGTATTGAAGGGAGGCCGATGGTCGCTTCCTGCAGGATGTTGCGCGACCAGAAGACAATGCGATTAAACAGTGGTGGCGAAACAGTGTTGATAAAATCAACGACCTCCTGGGATTTGCGGCTGTTGCCGATGATGTTGCCCAGCCGATATGAGGAAACGTGCGGATCCTTGTAGGCAACATCGGTGGTGAGGCGGTTTACCTCGCCCTGGAGGCGCTCGATGCGTTGCAGATCCGATATGTGGCGAGCCGTCAACGTGCCGATGATCTGCAGAATTCGGCGATGCTCCTCGCGGAAATAATCGTACTGCAGCGAATTGAGACAGATAACTGCTATGACTTCGTCATCGCAGATGATCGGCACCGCGATTTCGCTCTTCAGAAGTGCACTCATGGAACGGTGGAAGCCCTCTCCCTGCAGTTCCGTCTCAACCCGTCCGGTGATTCTCGGCTGCTTTGTGAAAGCCACATATCCTGTCAGGCTGCGCTCTTCCTTTGGCAGTTCGCTGCCACCGACCTGGAGAGGCGGGATATACTTTTTCAGCCATTCCTTGTTCTTGGCACCAATAATGGTACCGTTTTCGTCTTCCACCACAAGCCATTTAGTGCCGTCCCGCTCGGCAACAACGGCAATGCTGCCGGTATCAGCGCCGATCAGTTCCGTTGCCTTGGAAAGAACCCTGGTCAGAAACGGCTGCAGATTTTCTGTGCGCTCGTTCAGCAGATCACTGATTTCAGAGAGTACCCGGATTTCGAGATGCTCCCCGCCGACCTCGCTTATTACCTTCTCGACCATTTCGGCATGCGTCTGCAGCAGCCCCATCTCAAAGTCGCTGAACTGGTACAGATCGTGGGAATAATAATTAAGCAGGCAGATTATACGGCGTGTCTCCGGGTTGTAACGAGGGACGACGTACAGCGAACGGAGTTCCAGCGATTCCGTCAAGGCCCTCTTCTGCAGGTTGTGCTGAGTCAAATCGGGGATGAACAGCGGTTTTAGCAGGCGCTCGTCGGTGATGAACCCCTGGTCATTGATATAGTTGGATATCAGTGACATCCCTTTCCGAAGATCCAGTGCCCCGAGCAGGTCATATTTTTTTTTGAGATTTTCATCCGCGGAAAAGCTGGCAAGATTTTCCAGAGCGCCAGGGGTGCCCTCCTGGTGTGTCGGTACCAGAACTGTCGCGAGTGAAACCTTCTCAATGAGCTTGACCGCCGATTCAACCATCATTCCGGCTGCTTCGCGTGCCTTGAATTCTTCAAGGCGCCTTGCCAGGCGCACCTGCTGATGATAGATTCTGGCCTGATCAAGTGCATTGGCCGCAATGGCGGCGAGTTCAGACAGTTCTGATTTAGCCTGGGTGTTCAGTACTTCGCCGGGGTGATCCTGATCGACACAGAGTACTCCGATCGATTTTCCCAGGCTGACGACCGGCATGATATAGCTGGAGCGGAACCTGAAACGTACGGCATATTCATGATCAGGAGAATTTTTGGCAGCTCCGGAGAGCTTGAAGTCGTGCGGAAGCTGGCTGACAAACACATTGGAAACGATCGCCTCTTTCGACACAATCGGAAAAGTTGTCTCGACAAGCTCTTTGTTGAGCGGTCCGGTGGCATGAACACAGCTCAGCGTCCCCCGGGTCAGGTCTTCCAGATAGATGCGGACCTGTTCACTCCCTGAAAGCTGCTTGGCGTTCTCAGCCAGGGCATACAGCAGTTCTCCGAGATTTTCCTTGCCATAGGCGGCGATAGTGGTTTGAAACTCTTTAAAGCGGGATGTGAGCTGCATGATGTCCCCTGCCTGTTTTTTTGTTTACACGTGTGAGTATAAAATATACACAGCAGGAATGTAACGCGGGATGCAGGGCGGGTCAAGGAGGAAATGGTGAGAAACGAAGGTTTGCCGCAGCCCCGCCTGGAGGCGGGGCGCTGATGTTACCCTTTGAGTATGTTCAATATCTTGTCGGCCACATCCTTGCCGCTGATATTGTAGGAACCTTCTGCCAGCTGTTGCCGGATGGCGTTCAGCCTCTCGCGCCGGGCTTCATCGTCGGCCAGTTGAACCGCGGCCTGGGAGAGGTCAACCGCGACGGGAGCCGCTTCAGCAACCGTGTGAGTTCCGGAGGCGTCGCCATGTTTGACTGCCGGTTTGGCCGCCTCGCTGTCCAGCAACGCCATATAATTTGAAACGCGATCATCTATTTTCATCTCGTCCTCCGCTCATCAGGCAATTCTGGTGCTGATGATTTGCCCATCGGCAGAATCCCGGTAAAACTTTAATAGGAGAGGGCGTTTGCCGTGCAGCGCGTCGCGCGAAAGTCAGTTGAGCCCTTTCCTTATCTGATACAGTTCCTCTATGTCCAGACCGTTCTTTTCGTAATATTCGCGTTCCAGCTCTTCAACATAGAACCGGTCAAGCCCGGAGTTTTCAAGGAAGTCCTCCCGCAGCCCGACGTTGCGCTCCACGATAATCTGCGGCAAGAGCGAATGCAGGTACATGGCCTCTTTCTTGATGGTAAAGATGGTTTCGTTAAAGAGGTGATCCGGAATATCGGCGGTGATCCGTTTTTTTGTTTTCAGTTCCTCGATAACTTCACGGCGCAGCGCTTCCTGATCCGACTTTGTGGTGAATTTGGAGTAAAAATTGCGGATACGGTCGCGAACATGTTCCAGGAGCACAATTGCGATCCGTTCTTCCTGATCGATCTCGGTCAATTGGCTGTGCAGTTCTTCGATAGTGGTGGACTGCCGGGCCTCGATTGCCGCCAATCCATCCATGAGAGCCTTTACTTTTCTGCGCCCGAAACAGCCAAGATAGGCGTTGGCAAAAAGATCCCTGATGAACAATTCCTGAAAACAGTCCTGGTGCAGATTGTCGAAGGCGGCTTTATGCTCAAGCAGGCTGCGCAGCATTTCTTCATTGATCCGGACGTTTTCCATGAAAGCCAGCTGGCTGATCAGATTCGAAACGGTGTCGAAACGGTCAAGATAGGTAATGACATATGAGAAGCCGTCCAGCAGCGACGAGTCGGCGCCGTCCCGGATTTTTTCATCGCACTCCTTGCTGGCATCCAGCATCAACTGATCGAAGGAATGATCCCGATGTTCCATCGCTTTCTTTTTTGCCTGTATCAGTTTAAGCATGTCATTCCGGTCGATACGGCTCTCGATCTCGATCTCTCGGAAAAAGATCCCTTCCAGGATTTCGCGGGTGGCAGCGATATAATCGCGCTCCTCATCATTTTTGAGATTGCGCCCCTTTCTCAGCATCTCATCCAGCGTATAAAACAGGGCTCCTGGAATTTTGTTGCGCACCGACAGGGTTTTCAGGCGGGTCAGACGGGCATTGTCGAGGTTGCTGATTTCCCCCTTGGCATTGCACGCCAGCAGAATATTGCGGTACTCATCGACAATCCGCTTGTTGGCCGGGCTGCGATACATCGCATCGATTCTGATGCGCTCCTGCTGATACCGGTCAATTTTATATTTTGCGGCAACGGAGATCAGCTGGGCAAAATCTTCGTCGGAAATTTTTTTGTTCTTGAAATAAAAACCTCGAAACAGGTCGCGATATTCGCGATGGTAACGATTGATCAGCTTGATCACAAACAGTTGGGAGGTTTCGTCGTTCAATAACGGATACAATTCGGAAACAAGAACATCGTCACGTTCGTCGCCGACGGCCTCCGAACGTTTGATGCATTTGCCGAGCCGCTTGACCAGTTCCTCCTGCTGGTTTTTCAATTTGCGCGACAGCAGGTTGGAGTGGACAAAGTAGAAATAATTGCAGACGGCATTTCCTTCAAAAAAGATATTGTCAAACGTTTCCGAGCCTGACGTGCGGTCACTGAAGCGGACGGAGCCATCTTCGTCGGAGCGGGCACCGTACATAACCAGGCGATTGATGATTTCCGGCTTGGAAAGATCGGAGGATGGCTGGTCCACACCGAACATGTATTCGCAAAAATTGCCACCGTTCCCCTGATAGCTGATGCCATCGGGAGAAATGATCATTTCGTTGCCGGGAGAGAAGATTCGCAGCTGGTCCTCCTCCTGGACGATGTTGAAGAAATAGCGCTGGTAGGCATCATTGCCCGCGACCATGACAAAATACTCAGTCTGCTCTCCAATCATGCCGTGCAGCCGAATGTCCTTATGCATCTACTCTCTCCTCAAAAATGGCACTGTGCGTTACTGCAGGTCGAATTCCATGCCATCATACGCCAATTCAAATCCGGGCGGCAGTTTGTTTCCCTCAGAATATGCGATCTGATGGGTAAGATGAGTCAGGATGGTGCGAGGGGCGTTGAGTTGCCGTGCGGCAGCAATCGCCCCGGTAATATTGAAGTGAAAGGGGTGTTCCGTCCAGCGCAGTCCGTCAATAATCAATAGATCCAACCCCTGCAGCAACGCAAGCGATGGTTCCGGAATGGCGCTGCAGTCGGTCAGGTAGGCAAATTTGCCGATTCGGTATCCGTACGATACGGTTCTGCCATGCACGAGCGGAATCGGAATAATGGTCCTGCCGAGCAATTCGAAAGGGGCGCTGATTTCGTGGGCAGAAAGGAGCGGCGTGTAGCCGGAACCGTCATGCTCGTTGAATATGTAACTGAAGCCGCTCTGCAATGTGTCAAGAGTCGTCCGGGATGCATAGCAGGGGATGATTTCCCGATGGAGAAAATGGAACCCGCGCAGGTCGTCGATGCCGTTGACATGGTCGGCGTGTGCATGGGTGAAGAGAACTGCATCGATGCGCCTGATATGCTGGCGCAGTGCCTGCTTTCTCAGGTCGGTGGAGGTATCGACCAGCACGGTTTGGTCATCATAGCAGATCAGAAGCGATGCGCGGGTACGCCGGTCCCGTGCGTCATCCGAGGTGCAGACCGGGCAGTTGCAGCCGACCATCGGCACGCCTGTCGATGTTCCACATCCCAAAATAGTGATTTTCATGCCGGTCAACTTTCTCGTGGAATCGCTTGAAAATAACAGAATCGGATCATGCAGGCAAGGCCGATTTCTTTCTGGGCATTGTCAGGGAACATGAAGATTTAACTCGCAAAATGGGGGTCGTTAATGTCGAATGGTTCGATAAAGATACCGGCAAAAACGCTGCCGCCGGGTCTGTCAAATGAACTGTGTATCCGCTTTTTCAGTACACCAGGTTCAACGGCACCCGATCCTCGCCGAACATAACTTGAAACGTTTGGAGCGCCGGTTTCCA
>JBAYTT010000126.1:0-11723 GCA_041675485.1 Pelobacteraceae bacterium
AGCATGGTGAGGTTTTTGTTACCGATGATGGTGCTGAAACCGATCTTGATCTGGGGCATTACGAGCGCTTTACGAGTGCCGTTCTTTCAAAAAAAAGCAACTTTACTACTGGTCAGGTCTACTTTTCCGTCATCACCAAGGAGCGTCGCGGTGACTATCTGGGGGGGACGGTCCAGGTCATTCCGCACATCACTGACGAGATCAAGCACAAGATTATTGAAAACGCCAAAGGTGCCGATGTTGCGATAGTCGAGGTTGGCGGGACGGTCGGCGACATCGAGTCGCTCCCCTTTCTGGAGGCGATCCGCCAGTTCCGCTTTGATCGCGGGCAGGGTAATGCGCTCTATGTCCATGTTACTCTGGTGCCATACATCCGCACAGCCGGCGAGCTGAAAACCAAGCCGACCCAACATTCTGTTATGGAACTGCGCAAAATCGGCATTCAGCCTGATATACTTCTCTGTCGCTGCGAGCGTGACCTGCCGGATGATATGAAGAAGAAGATCGCACTGTTTTGTAACGTTGGCGAAAAGGATGTTATTCCTGTCGTCGATTCCGAACACATTTACGCAGTCCCGCAGGCGCTTAACAAAGAGCATCTGGACGATCAGATTGTCGAGAAGCTGAATATCTGGACCAAAGCGCCTGATTTGACAAAATGGCAGGATGTGGTGGAAAAACTGCGCCACCCCAGCAACGGCGAGGTGCGTATCGCGATTGTCGGCAAGTACGTCGATTTGACTGAGTCCTATAAATCACTGGCTGAGGCGCTGACGCATGGTGGAATTGCCAACGACTGCAGGGTTTCCCTGAAATACCTGGATGCAGAAAAGATAGAGCGTGACGGTGCAGACGGGCATTTTGAGGACGTCGACGGAATCCTCGTCCCCGGTGGCTTTGGCGAGCGCGGCACTGAGGGGAAAGTCATGGCGATCGAGTATGCACGTAAGCGCAAGATCCCTTTCTTTGGAATTTGCCTCGGTATGCAGATGGCGGTGATTGAATTCGCCCGCAATGTCTGTGGAATTAAAGAAGCCTGTTCGAGCGAATTCCGGCAGGAAGGGGGCGAAGCCCTCATTCACTTGATGGAGGAACAGAAAGCGGTGAGCAAAAAAGGCGGCACCATGCGTTTAGGAGCTTACCCCTGTACCATCGCAAAGGGAACGCTTGCCCATACCGCCTATAATGAAACCGATATTTCGGAACGTCACCGTCACCGTTACGAGTTCAACAACTCGTATCGTGATTTGTTGACAAAAAAAGGGCTTATCCTGTCGGGAGTGTACAAGGACAAAGATCTGGTCGAAGTGGTGGAAATTGCGGATCATCCCTGGTTCCTTGCGTGCCAGTTTCATCCGGAGTTCAAGTCAAAGCCGCTTGTTCCGCACCCGCTTTTCAGGGCTTTTGTCGGTGCCTCTCTGGTGCAGAGAAACAAGGGATAGATCATGACCCGAGAAATTTTTACAGGAAACGTGAAGATCGGTAACAATCGCCCGCTGGTTCTGATCGCCGGGCCATGCGTGATCGAGAATGAGGCCGCAACCATGCGGCATGCCGAACGGTTGATGACGATTTGCAATGGACTTTCGATCCCTTTGATTTTCAAGGCTTCCTACGACAAGGCAAACCGGACCTCGATCAATGCGTATCGTGGACCAGGGCTGAAAGATGGACTTGCCATTTTGCGTAAGGTCAAGGATGCATTGGGCGTTCCGGTGATTTCGGATGTTCACTCCATTGAGCAGATTACACCGGCCGCTGAAGTGCTGGATATCCTCCAGATTCCGGCTTTTCTCTGCCGGCAGACTGATCTGCTCGTGGCGGCTGCAAAGAGCGGCCGGATTATCAATGTCAAAAAAGGGCAGTTTCTGGCCCCTTGGGACATGAAAAACGTTGCCGGAAAAATTGCTGCCAGCGGTAATGAGGATATTATTCTTACAGAACGTGGGGCTTCTTTCGGCTATAACAATCTCGTGGTGGACATGCGCAGCTTTCCGGTAATGCGCTCCACCGGCTATCCGGTGGTCTTTGACGCTACCCACAGCGTCCAGCTCCCCGGAGGGCAGGGGGATAGTTCGGGCGGTCAGCGCGAGTTTGTTGAATATCTGTCGCGTGCGGCGGTTGCCACCGGAATTGACGGCATTTTCATGGAAGTCCATGAAGACCCTGACAAGGCTCTCTGTGACGGTCCAAATTCAATTCCCCTTAGTGAACTTCCGGGACTGCTGAAGACTCTGAAAACTCTTGATTTTGTTATTAAACAAAGGCCGACGGCATGACCGTTATTGATGAGGCACGCAGGGTAATCCGGGTTGAGGCGCAGGCCCTTTCTGCCATGGCTGACCGCATTGACGATTCGTTTGAAAAGGCGATTGATTTAATATTACGAAGTCCAGGTCGCGTGATTGTCAGTGGGATGGGGAAATCAGGGCTGGTTGGCCAGAAGATCGCCTCCACCATGGCTTCCACCGGTACGCCGGCTTTTTTTCTGCATCCTGCCGAAGGGATCCATGGCGATTTGGGGATGATCATGACCGGAGATGTCGTGATTGCCATATCAAACAGTGGCGAAACGG
This sequence comes from Pelobacteraceae bacterium, assembly GCA_041675485.1. GTDB lineage: Bacteria > Desulfobacterota > Desulfuromonadia > Geobacterales > Pseudopelobacteraceae > JACRCG01. The sequence goes on from JBAYTT010000126.1 coordinate 2,577, forward strand.
AGGAAATCCTCCGGATACTTCCCTCGATAAAGCGTCTGGGGGCGCCTCTCGTGGCAATGAGCGGCAATTCTGAATCAAACCTGGCTCGCTCGAGTGACGTCTTTCTTGATGTGTCTGTTGCCGAGGAGGCGTGCCCTCTTGGCCTTGCTCCGACTGCGTCCACTACTGCCACATTGGCAATGGGGGACGCGCTTGCGGTGGCACTGTTGGTTAAACGGGGCTTCAAGGCGGAGGATTTTGCAATATTTCATCCCGGCGGGGCGCTCGGGAAAAAACTGATTCTGAGGGTTGAAGATCTGATGCATTCTGGTGAAGCTGTTCCGCTGGTGCGGGAGGATACCTTAATGAAGGAGGCTCTGTTCGAGATTACCGATAAGGGGCTCGGAGTAACCGGTGTCAGTGATTCGTGCGGCGCTCTGATTGGCGTTATAACGGATGGCGATCTGCGCCGGTCACTGGAGAAAGGTTTCGATATTCTTAATCAACGTGCTTCGGAAATTATGAAACAAGGCCCATTACGCATCAAACGGTCCGAACTTGCTGCGGCAGCTTTGAAGACAATGGAGCAACGTGCCATTACCTCCCTGTTTGTTTTTGAAGACGACCGGAGTTCCGCTCCATGCGGTATTATTCACCTGCATGACATCCTTAAGGCCGGTATTGCCTGATGAATGACAAATTAACAGATATCCGCCTGTTACTGCTTGATGTTGATGGCGTTATGACCGACGGGGGAATTATTTACGATGGCAATGGACTGGAAACCAAAGTATTTAATGTCAAAGACGGTCACGGCATCAAAATGCTGCAAAGAAATGGTATCGAAGTTGGTATCATTACCGGTCGTACCTCACGGGTTGTTGATATCAGAGCCAAAGAGCTGGGGATCGAGCTGGTTTACCAAGGAGCGCTGAAAAAGCTTGAGAGTTATCAAGATGTGAAACAGAAGACGGGGCTTATTGACAGTCAGATAGCCTATGTGGGAGATGATGTCATTGATGTTCCGGTAATGCGGCGCGTGGGTTTTGCAGCGGCTCCGGCTGATGCGCTTATTGAAGCCCGTAACGCAGCCCACTATGTAACTTCCTGCTCCGGCGGACGCGGTGCGGTGCGTGAAGTATGTGATCTGATTCTCAAAGGCAGGGGGCTGTGGGATGAGGTTGCTGCCCGCTACGAATTATAGATTCAATCTTTGTGCCAAAAACATCAACCATGCTACGTTGTACTGGACAGTCCTGCTCCTCAATGGTATAGTTCCTCTCTATTATGGTATCGCCCGTTTATATCAGGCCTTTGCTGGCACTCCTTGTGATGGCGGCGATTATCGGCATCGCGACCGTCGTGTTCCGGAATAGTCCTCATGGAATAGCGCCGGTTCGATCGTCCAATCAGCAGCTTCCCCACAACATTGATGTCGCCTTGAAAAAGGCTCGTTTTTCAGAAATCCAGAGTGGCCTTGTTGTATGGGAGCTCGTTTCAGAACGGGTTGACTACGATAAAGGGGGCGATACGGCGTATCTCTCTGATATTCGGATGGAGTTCCAACGCACTCGGTCGCACGGGGCGATAACTGTTACAGCAGACAGAGGCGAGTATTTAAGTGTTGCAAAAACGGTCCGGCTTAATGGTCATGTTCATGTTAAAACTGAAGATGGAGCCAGTTTTGAAACCAGTTCCATTTTGTACACGGGCGCAACTGCTACCTTCTCAACTGCCGATCCGGTGACTTTTCGGCAACAAAGATTGCAGCTTACTGCCGTTGGGATGAATTTTAATGTCAAAACTCAGCTGGCTCGTTTTTATTCTTCGGTGAATTCTTCAATTTTTTCCAGATAGAGATGGGTAACGTATTGATACATTGTTGTCGTCACCCGACTTTTGCTAAGGTATATTCGATGAAATTACATCTGCTTTGCATCATAGTGATCTGCTTGTGGTCTCTTTTGCCTGTATCAGCTTTTTCTGACGCTACCTCAGTTCACAAGGATCGTTCTGACCTGCCGATAACCGTAAAATCCAACGAGATGACTACTGACAACAAAGCGAAAACGGCGATCTTCTCCGGAAAGGTTGTAGCAAAACAGGGCGATGTCACCATATTTTCCGATAAACTTGTTGTCAGCTATTCGGATAAAAAAGGGGACGTTGAAAAGGTTGAAGCATTTGGAAGCGTCAGGATTGTTCAGCAGAATAGAACCGGATTTGCCGATCAGGCCGTCTATGAAAGCAGCAACGGTCGTATCGTTTTGAGCGGATCGCCCCGAATTGAGCAGGGAAGTAACAGTGTCAGAGGAAAAGTGATTACCTATTACGTTGATGACGACAAGAGTGATGTCTCAAGTGGCGGGGATCCGAAAGCACGTGTCGAGGCGGTTATTAACCCGCCGGCAAGGGAAAGCGATGCCGGAAGTCGTTGACTCTTCCAGACTCTGGACGAAATCTCTTAAAAAAAACTACGGCAGTCGCCAGGTAGTCAGTGGTGTCGATATTTCGATCTCATCCGGATCAGTAATCGGACTGCTGGGACCAAACGGAGCCGGTAAGACAACAACTTTTTACATGGTGGTCGGGTTGACACAGCCGGCCAGTGGCCAGGTTTTTCTTGGTGATGAAGATATAACAGTGCTTCCTATGTACCAGCGAGCAAGGCGCGGGATCAGTTATCTTCCGCAGGAAGCATCTGTTTTTCGCAAGCTGTCGGTTGCAGATAACCTGATGGCGATTATTGAAACAGTTGAGTCTGACAAGCACCTTGGTCGTGAGAAAATGGAACAGCTACTGGAGGAATTTTCCATTACACATATTGCATCATCCAAGGGGTATGCGCTTTCAGGTGGAGAACGGAGACGGGTCGAAATTGCTCGGGCTCTTATAACAAACCCTTCTTTCATTCTGCTGGATGAGCCATTCGCCGGGATTGATCCAATTGCTGTTGCGGATATCCAGGATTTGATTGTTTCTCTTAAAAACAAAAATATTGGTGTATTGATTTCAGATCATAATGTCCGTGAGACATTGGGTGTCTGTGATTCAGCATATATTATGAGCAGCGGCGTGGTTCTTGAATACGGCACTCCGGACGAGATTGCAGCAAGTAAAAAAGCTCAAGAGATTTATCTGGGTAAAGACTTTCGACTCTAATTAATATACTCTCGATACGATTAGACCCCGTATCCGGATTGAGGTCAGTGTTTCATGGCAATGGAGATGCGTCAACAACTGAAAATGTCCCAGCAACTGGTGATGACACCCCAGTTGCAGCAGGCTATCAAGCTGCTTCAGTTGACGCGTCTGGAACTTCAGGATCTTGTCCTTCAAGAGCTGGAAGAAAATCCTCTCCTTGAAGAATCGACTGAGATGGAAGAAATTCGTGAGCCCGACACACTCGAAGTGGCGGAACAGGAACTTGAGCCTGATCATGAGGCTGCGGATTTCCATGAGGTGGAAACCGGTGAGGAAACCCTTCGCGACTGGGACAGCTACCTTGACGGATACAACTACAGCTCGGGAGAACAGCAGTACGGTGGGGAAGATGAGCGCCCTTCCTTTGAAAATCTGCTGACAAAAAAAGGTACCCTGATCGATCACTTGTTGTGGCAGCTCCATATGGGCCAGTACTCTGAAATGGATGTTCGTGTGGGTGAGGTGATCATCGGCAATGTTGATGATTATGGCTATCTGCGTGCGTCCCTGCAGGAAATTGCAGCGGCAAGTTCAGCGACTGAAGAGGATGTCATGGATGTGCTCGAATGCATTCAAGAATTTGATCCACCAGGCGTTGCTGCCCGTGATCTCCGGGAGTGCCTGCTGATTCAGGCACGGAATCTGGGTATGGCCGGGAGTGTAGTCGAAAGTATCTTGCAGAATCATCTTGGTGACCTTGAAAAAAGAAACTACAAACAAATCGTCAGGTCATTAAAAGTTGACATGAATCAGGTGCTTGCCGCTTCAAGGATCATTTCCGGATTTGATCCACGCCCCGGCTCGTCATTCAGCACCGATGACGTGCATTATATCTCTCCGGATATCTTTGTGCATAAGGTTGGTGACGATTACGTTGTCATGCTGAATGAAGAAGGATTGCCTAACCTGAAAGTCAGCACCCAGTATGCAGATGCCCGTGGCAATGCTGCAGTTGACTCGCAGGCTGAGCATTATATTAATGATAAGATGCGGTCGGCAGTCTGGCTGATCAAGAGTATCCAACAACGGCAGAGAACCATCTATAAGGTTGCAAAAAGTATTATCCGCTTTCAGCGCGAGTATTTCGACCGGGGTATTGAGTTCCTGCGGCCCCTGGTGCTGCGAGACATTGCCGAAGATATCGGCATGCATGAATCAACCATAAGTCGGGTTACAACCAATAAATATATGCAGACACCGCAGGGGTTGCTGGAACTGAAATATTTCTTTAACAGCGGACTCTCGACCAGTGAGGGTGATTTTGTCGCATCCGAAAGTGTAAAAAACAGAATCAAAGAAATTATCGAAAAGGAAAATCCCAAAAAACCGCTCTCCGATCAGAAAATTGCTGAATTGCTGGCAGATCAAACGGTAAATATAGCTCGTCGTACGGTAACCAAATACCGCGAGATGCTGAATTATGGTTCATCTTCAGAGCGAAAAAGACATTTTTGACGATCTGCTGTTTTGGCAGTCGTCCACTTCACAGCACCAATTACACAGGAGGATTGTATGCAGGTAACGATGACTTTCAGGCACATGGAACAGAGCGACGCTCTCAAGGCGTATGCTGAAGAAAAACTTGAGCGGGTCACAAAGTATATTGACGGCCCGATTAATGTACAGGTGTTCTTTTCCGTAGAAAAAAAGATTCGCCACATTGTTGAAATTGTAATTAACTCAAAAGGGGTCAGCACAAAGGCTTCCGATGCGACTAATGACATGTATGCCGCCATTGATGCGGTCATCGACAAAATTGAACGTCAACTTGTTCGTTACAAGGAAAAGATCAAAGCTCACAAACCGAACGGTGATGAGCATGGACGTCAACTCTCTAAAAAGATTTTTGAAGCGGAGAGTATTGAAGCCAGCACCGAGTCTGTTGTTATTAAAACCACCACAGAGACCGCCAAGCCGATGTCGGTTGAAGAGGCCGTTATGCAGATGGATCTTCTCCACAAGGATTTCATTGTTTTTACTGATGCCGACAGCAGTGAAATTAATGTCCTGTATCGTCGTAAAGACGGAAACTTTGGTTTGATAGAACCGCATCGTGCCTAGGTAGAACGATCCTTATGGACGGTATTTCGCTCTCGATACAAGATCTGCTGACTGAAAACGAATATGGCCTCAGTTTGTCGCTTTTGGCAGGCAGGCTGGGACTCCTGCATCGTGTCTCCAGTTCACGTATTCAGAAACCGGGACTGGCGCTGGCCGGTTACTCCGAGCACCTGCATCCGGACCGATTGCAGGTGCTCGGCAATACCGAAATTTCTTACCTTCAGCAGATTGACAACCAAGTAGCTGCAGAGAATCTTGCTGCTCTCTGCAGCTTTCCAATATCGTGCTTCATTGTTACAAAAAATTTACGACCGCCACAACTCCTGCTGGACCTGGCAGACTCTCACGCTATTCCGGTACTTGCTACACCTCATCAATCTTCCACTTTCATATCACTGATCACTAAATTCCTTGAAGAACGATTGTTGCCGACGACCCATCTTCATGGTGTTCTTATGGATGTACTTGGTGTCGGTGTTTTGATTTCCGGGAAAAGTGGCATCGGTAAAAGCGAATGTGCCCTTGATCTTGTTATTCGTGGGCACCGTCTTGTGGCAGACGACATGGTGTTCATAAAGAAGAAAATGCCGGCGGTACTGATCGGGCAGGCAGAGGAGTCGCTGCAGTATTTGATGGAAATTCGCGGCCTTGGTATTATCAATATCAAGGACCTTTACGGGGTTTCCGCTATTCGCGACAAGAAAATTGTTGATATTCTCCTGGAGCTTGTGGAGTGGGATGAATCGCATGAATATGATAGGTTGGGTGTAGATGACCGTACCGTAACGATCCTTGGTATTGAGATACCGCATATCATTATTCCGGTCAGACCTGGTCGAAATCTAGGCTCAATTATTGAAGTTGCAGCTCGAAATAATCTGCTTAAAGGTATGGGATACCATTCGGCCCGCGATTTCCAGGAACGTCTTTTGGCTCGTATCGAAGCCAGGCCTCTCGGGGATGAGGTAGAGTAGGGTATGCGTATTATCGTTATCACCGGGATGTCCGGTTCCGGGAAATCAACTGCAGTCAGAGCCTTGGAAGATGAAGGCTTTTATTGCATTGACAATCTTCCCGTGCGCCTTTTCAAACGTTTTGTTGATTTGATCGGTAAATCAGGTGAGAGTTTCAAAGGTATCGTACTTGTTGCAGATATCCGTGGGCGGGAATTTTTCAAGGGGTATGAAAGCGCTTTTCACAAAATTACGGGAGCCGGACATACGGTAGAAATATTCTTTTTTGATGCTCTTGATGATATTCTGGTTCGGAGATTTTCAGAAACGCGACGGCGCCACCCGGCCGATGAACAGTGTACGGTTGCCGAAGGCATCCGAATTGAACGGGATCGTCTGAGTGGCCTTCGGCAGATGGCAACCCGATTGATTGACACCTCAGAGTTTACGGTACACCAGCTTAAGGAATTTATTCTGAGAATCGTCAGGGGTGAAGAGAAAGAAAATCAGCTTGTAGTGGAAGTCCAATCGTTCGGATTTAAGTACGGCGTGCCGCTTGAATCCAGTATCGTCATGGATGTTCGTTTTCTTCCGAACCCGTTTTTCGTGCCGGAATTGAAAGATGGTTCAGGTCTTGATGATCCGGTTCGAGATTATGTCCTCGATAACGTTGTTACAGCACAATTTCTGGATCATTTCTTCCCTCTTCTGGATATGCTGTTGCCTGCACATCGTCAGGAAGGGAAGACGTATTTAACCATTTCAATTGGTTGTACTGGTGGGCGTCATCGCTCTGTTGCCATAGCAGAGGCCACCGGGATGCATTTACAGGAAACGTGGCCCTCAGTGCGAATTACTCACAGGGATATTGAAAAGGGGCTTAAATGATAGGATTAGTACTTGTTACTCACGCTGGCCTGGCAACTGCTCTCAAATTGTCTGCTGAGATGATTGTCGGATCAATTGAAAGCTGCGCTACCGTGGAAGTTGCTCCCGATGAACGGGCCGATGATATCATGGCTCGCGTAGTGGCAGCTGTTGAATCGGTGCATTCTGACGGTGCAATTATTATGACCGATCTTTTTGGCGGTACGCCATCAAATATGGCGATGTCTTTTTTAAAGGAGGGGTGTGTCGAAGTTGTTACCGGAGTGAATTTGCCGATGCTGATAGAATTTTGTTCGCGTCGTGAACGAATGCCGGTTGCCGAGCTTGCAACAAATTTACATCGATCTGGTCGCGAAGGTATTATCGTCGCGGGAGAATTATTAAAGTGAATTTGAAAAAATAATAATGCATCTCAAGGAATACTGAAATATGCTCCAGAAAGAGTTTTTAATTATAAACAAACTTGGCTTGCATGCACGTGCATCAGCCCTCCTTGTGAAAACTTCAAGCCGTTTCAATTCCGACGTCAAGCTGGCTCGGGAGGGTGTGGAGGTTAACGGAAAAAGTATAATGGGTATTATGATGCTGGCGGCCTCGAAGGGTTCTTCAGTTCGCTTGACGGTCGACGGTGCGGATGAAGCCGAGGCTTTTCAGACTATTGGAGAATTGATTTCCAATGGCTTTGGCGAGGAATGATATGCGAACTTTCTCTGGAATCGCGGCGTCGCCCGGGATTGCAATGGGAAGGCTGTGTATTATTGATCGTAGCAGAACTGTCGTTTCCGAGTATCCTATTCCCTCTGAGGCTGTTTGCCATGAAATAGCCCGGCTTGCCCAAGCGATTGAAGATACCCGCGTTGAACTTGAATCGCTTAAAACCCGCCTCGCAGAAACAAGTGGTGAAGACCACCTCTTTTTTATTGAAACTCACCTGATGATCCTGGCTGATGAGCGACTGGCAACTGAAACGTCAGAAATCATAAGAACCGGCATGATCAATGCCGAAGGAGCCCTCAGGCGAACCCTTCACCGTTACCGGGAAACCTTCGCCAGCATCGATGACCCGTATCTGCGTGAGCGTATCAGCGATGTAGAAACGGTCATTGAACGCGTGCTGCGTAGTATGAGCGGTGAAGCTGTTGAGCCGTTTCCTCAGCATGAGGGGCAGACTATTATCGCAGCGCATGACTTTTCTCCTGCCGATATGCTTCAGGTCAATCGAACCAATGTTCTTGCCATCATAACTGAAATTGGCGGTCGAACATCTCATACAGCCATACTTGCTCGCGCTCTCGATCTGCCGGCGGTTATGGGTGTCGAGGGTATAACTGATCTTGTCCTGGATGGTGTTGCAGTTATTGTTGACGGATTATCCGGAACTGTGGTTGTTGATCCGGATCAGGAAACATTTCAGTCATCTCTCCGTCGTAAGCAGCACTATGAATACGTTGAATATGAACTTCTGAAAACCGTACCCTTGCCAGCTGTAACACTTGATGGCCATTCGATGCATCTGCGTGGCAACGTTGAGATACCGGAAGAGGGCGCTTCAGTTTTGGGGCATGGTGGGAGCGGCGTCGGATTGTATCGTACCGAGATGCTCTTTATGAACCGTGCCTTTATGCCCGACGAAGAAGAACAGCTTGCCATATATCGGGCGATGCAGCAGGCAATTGCTCCACACCCTCTTACCATTCGCACTCTTGATGCCGGTGGCGACAAGCTGCTTGAGGGAATGGATCAGGTAGAGGAAACCAACCCCGCCCTCGGTGTACGTGCGATCCGTTTGTCATTGTGCATGCCGGATGAATTCAAAAAGCAGTTGCGAGCTATATTACGGGTCAGCGCAGACGGACCGGTAAAAATAATGTTTCCGATGATTTCCGGTATGGAGGAAGTGCGTGCAGTCAAAGCACTGCTTGAAGAAGCCAAGCGGGAACTGAATGATTCCGGTACTCCCTTTGACAGTACGATTCAGGTTGGGGTGATGATTGAAATTCCGGCAGCAGTTACCCTGGCCGACCTCCTTGCCCGTGAAGTCGATTTTTTCAGTGTTGGCACA
>JBAYTT010000127.1:0-11714 GCA_041675485.1 Pelobacteraceae bacterium
AGCCATCCTTGTAGCCGTTGATCTTCTCGAAGATAAGTCCAAGCACCGAGGCATTGATGATGCTCTTATTCTGCTCCTGAATATCGGCGCTTCCCTCGGCGCCGAAATCATAGGCGTCCAGGAACTCGAACAGATAGGCGAGGGTGCTTCTGCTGCCGCTGAGGCGTTTGCCGTTTGCGCCCTTCAAAACAGTTGCACTGTGCAGTGGCAGGTCGAGCCGGTTTTTCAGCTCGTTGATCCGCATGGTTGCGCGTTCAAGATCGCTTTCCTCAAACAAGGAGCTGTTCAGATACGGAATGTTCCCGAATTTTGCGCGTACCGACCCGCTCCGCTCTTCAATCCTGACCGCCAACACCTCAAAAAACAGTTCGTTCAGTTCGTCAAAATCGCCGATCCGACTGCCGTTCAAGAAGGCGTAACCGCGATCTCCCTTATGGTAGCCGATCAACTGTCCTTCCAGCAGTTTCAGGAACAACAGACGGTTCAGCCAGGTGATGCACAATTCCAGGGCAACGCTGAAACATTGCTCGTCGGCATCTGCTCCGTACTGTTGCAGATTGGAGAGCGCCGACAACCGTCCGCGGGTTTTGAGAAAGTTGCAGGTGTTCTCCAGAAGCGAGCCGTCGTTGCGGCTCCCTTCCTGCTTGCGGCGGATCAGCTTCTTCCCCTTATCCTTAACCTCTTCCAGTCCAAGGATATGGAGAAGTTCGCTGTAGAATTCTTTATTGAGGGAGTTGCTGTCATTGGCAAAGGTCTGTTTGAGCAAGTGCGACGGGGAGAGTACCTTGTACAGCGCACTCAGCTTGCCGTCTTCCAGCTTGGCGGGATTTCGGATAATTCGTTCATAATCCTTGAGGTTGAAATAAACGCAGGTAAGTTCGTCCAGCTCTTGCTCAATGAAAGGCTTGGCTATCTCCTGATAGAACCAATCGGTGCCCATGCCGGGCAGTGTTCCTTCTTTCCAATCTTTATAGCTCTTGACCAGCTTTTGATTACCAAAGAAGAACCGCTCAAAATCTGCGGCATTGAAGATATACCACTCATGGATATTGCAAACAATGAGGTGGCGTATTTCCTTGTTGTCCTTTATGTACCGTTCCTGCATGTAGTAGTGCAATAGCTCATGCAATGCCTTGGTATTGGGGCGTTCGGGGGAGATCATCTCAAAGTTGCCCGGACGTTTCACCTCGATCAGTACTCCAACCGTATCGGAAGAATTCTTGCCGTTGTGGATAACCAAATCGGTTCTGCCGCTGGTGTTGATCTCATTGGTTTGCTTGTACCAGGTGTCTTTAAGGAAGTCTGAAACTATATTCTTGAGATGCTCTTCATGCTCATCACTGCGTATGCGCTCAAACATCCGGATCAGGTTGGCCTTGAACAGCTCAACCTGATCGCGTTTGAGGCTTTGCTTGAGGTACGCTTTATTAAGGGCTTTGGCAGGGAATATCTGGAGTAGCTTCATGGAATATGACCTATATTTCCGGAACTAAAGATCGAATGTATTTATCAGAAACAAGCTAAAATAGCCACCGGAAAGCCTTTTCATGAGAGTCAGGATTATTGTTTGAAGCTCATTCTGTCAGCCATCCCCTCCCATACCTCCCCCAGCATCTCCCGGAACAACTCATCCAGCACTTGCTCATCAACATCCGCAAGTTCCATCCCCTCAACAAAGGTCGAACAATGCTCAATCTGCTGCTCAAGGAAATCATTGAGCGCTTCAATCTTCGGCTCCATATCCAACTCATCACCTGCCATCTTGCGAACCAGAAGATTGTCAATCTCCGCCGCAATGGATGGAGAAAGCCCCGCATCCTTGTATAATTCGGAAAATTTGGTCGGCGGCATGCTGTTGTGCTTCTCGATCCACAAACAGGCCAGTACCGGGCGCAGGACGTAGAAGTATTTTTTGATTCGGACCGTTTCCCCTTTCAGATACTCCCGGAAGTTTCCCCGCGCCATGTGCAGGTAGTGGAGCATGCAGCGTTTGGGGGAGTAGTACACAGCCATGAGTTCCCTTAGCCGTTCCGCAAAACCGTAACGATCAAGATAGACGTGAGGAGAACCAAGCCATTCCAGCAACGGCGGGTTTGATTTGCGGAACAGCCCAAGCGCTTTCGGCAAATCCCAGCCGCTTATGTCCAGATCGCCGGAGATGGGGCATTCGATCACATCACGACGCTTGCGGATCGATAGATAGCACTCCACCGGATGCAGGTAGATGAAACGCACGTCATAGTCGCTGTCCTTTGAGGCAAAACACCAGGCACGGCTGCCGGACTCAACGGCGTAGAGGATGCGGACGTTGTGCTCCTGCTCAATTCGGTCAAGGTTGTCGAGAATTTCACTTCTCATAATTCATAGCTCCCTTCCGTTCATCAACCTGCTTGAGGTTTCTGTAGATACATCGCCTGATTTTCACCCGCAAAAGATGTACCGGACGCTGAAACGCCATGCTGTAGCAGCATTTCCGCCAGCAATTTTTGATCTTCTGAAATAACATAGCTGAGGGCGCTATGCTTCTCGTTAAATGATCGTTCCAACTGCCACACCGGTATATTCGGGTCAGCGCCATGCTTCAATGCCAGCCTGACAGCATCCGGACTGTTCCGTATCAGTGCCGCCTCAAGTATCATATCAACCACCCTATGGCTGATCTGCTCAAGCTCTTCGCTTTCCAATGTATCTATCCCATCAAAACGGCGGATATTAGCGGTCAGGTCAACTTTGGAGGATAGCAGCAATTCAAGAAGATCAATCCGGTTGTGCTTGATCGCATTACAGGCAAGCTGGCAGAGGGATTCTGGAGTAAAATCCATAATGGGTATATTTCGCACCGCTCTATCAAATTGTTGGCCGGAACCATCCCGCTCAGAAACACCGGCAAAGAAGTTGCCCCGCGCCGTCGTATCCAATTGCTGCCAATAGGTTCCTACGGTTTGCACCATCAAACGCATTCCGGCCATCCAGGCATGGCGATTCAAAAACGCTATCATCAGTTCCGGGTCATCAATCCTCTCATACAAAGGCATTGGCTTGTCTGATAGCTTCCGCCACTCGCCCTCAAAGAGGTCGCCAAAAGTCTGGCCGACATACCTATCACCAGAACGCCCCAGGTAGTGATTATGCAGCCAACGGAACCAGCCACGTGGTTCAACCGGTTCTGAATCCGTAAGTTTTCGCAGTTGGTCACTCGTAATCATGAATCCACCTCGCTATCCAGCCAGGGCTGGAAAGTAAACTGCATCGTGTCGAGATTGAGCGCCACCAAATGACCCAAGTCAGGCGGTTGGTTGCTAAAAGCTCCGTTATCGAGCTGAATATGAGGTGTGGTCAACGACGCTTCTATTCGTGCAACTGAGCGGATCTTATGGCCGCTGACGATTTTTCTTCTCGGAATATCGTTATCGCTGATGAAGCCGCCATTGCCCCATATCATGAATTCCTGTGCCGTCTGGGTAACGGGATCATCTTTACTCATATCAAGACCGGCATGTACGAATATGAAATCTCCGTCTTCCAGCAGGTAGGGCAATTTTTGCAGAAACAGTATATAGCGCTCTGGTAGATCCTTGAGAGACGTAACGCTGAAACTCTGTAATGTTTTAGAGCCCCAGCCTTGCATGTAATTCCATGAATACTCGTCATGATCGTTTCCCACACTCCGAATGAGCATATCGTCATGGTTGCCACGAACGGGGCGAACGTCAAACCCGGCAGCCGTCAATTTCAGAATAATGTCAAGTACACCTTTGCTGTTCGGGCCACGGTCAACGTAATCACCCAACAGGTAGAGCCGATCATAACGCCGCAGGTTGATTTTTTCCAGCAGTGCTCGGAAGGTCTTTGCCCCACCGTGTATGTCGCCGATTGCGTAACGGGTCATAGCAAACTCTTATGCGTGCCGCTCGCCGTTTCAATCCAGAGTTCGTGCGCCATGAGAGACTCCTTTTTGTTTGTGCAGCATGATAATGCAGGTCATTTATCGGCGATCATCTTGTCAAATACAGCGTACCATAAGCATGAGACAGAATAAGTCATGGGAGCTATTTTATTGGGAAAATTTAGTCTGGCATCAAAATGAAGGGGAAATATTAGCAGTGGTCATGCTATATTCGGGGAAATCGTTCATATCACTTCAGAGCGCATTGAGGACTACTATATGTCAACCGCTGAGATCCGCGTATCAACACTCAGGCGAACCCAGTTTGTTTCTATCACTTCTGAAATTGCCGAAGTCATATCAAACAACAGCTGGCAAGATGGGGTACTAACGATATTTGTGCCGCATACTACCGCCGGAGTAACCATTAACGAAAATGCCGATCCGGATGTCGCGAGGGACATGGAATCATTCAGCAACGAATTGGTTCCCCAGAGCGATCGCTTCCACCATAGCGAAGGAAACTCGGATGCTCACATCAAGGCCAGTTTTTATGGGTCATCAGTACAGGTAATCATTCGGAAAGGCAAAATGTGGTTAGGAACCTGGCAAGGAATATATTTTTGTGAATTTGATGGTCCGCGAGAGAGGTCTGTGTATTTGGCATTTTCAGGTTAGACAGGCTGAATTGAACGATGGATAGGAGATATTTTACTGCAACAAATTATGACTCAAACACGGTACACAAAATATTTTGGGGGTATATTTGGGGGTATTTATATTTTTTGAACCTGATATTACTGTTATTTCACATATAGTTACACGATCAGTTATATGGACACCGCCTCAGTGACATCCAAAAGTAATGAAATTAGACATGACTCTGTCGAATCGGCAGGAGTTACAATTAACTACAGCTGGTGCCATTCACGGCGTAGAACACTTGGCATAAGGGTTCTACCCGATAAAACGTTTTTAGTACGTGTGCCAATGCGGACATCACTCAAAGAGACAAGAGATTTTGTCTCCAGTCGAGCAGGATGGGTGCTGAAAGTCTGGAAGAATCTGGATACACGGCCAACCCCGCAATCGCAGGACTATGGCCACGGGGCAGTTTTTATGTACCTGGGAGAGGCGCTCCGTCTGGAATTTGCATCTGCCCCACACGTGTCCATTCATCTTCACGAAGGGCTTCTGATGCTTGTTGCGCCTGAGCTTCCTTCTGAAGAGACAGTTCGCAGAACTATTGACGCCTGGTACAGAAAACAGGCACAGCATATTGTGAGTATACGGTCAACTGAATGTCACCGAATGATGAAAGAAGAAAACATTCCGTTACCACCAATTACCATCCGCCCCATGAAAACCCGCTGGGGAAGCTATTCTTATCGCACCAAGCGGATTGCCATAAATCTTAACCTGATCAAAATGCCACTCGCCTGCCTTGACTATGTAATCATCCACGAACTTTGTCATATCAAGGTACGGCATCACGGTGCGAACTTTTGGCATTTGGTCGGTAAATATGTTCCTGATTACCTGACCCTGCGGAGACTACTCAACAACTATAACGATCAGACTTCATAACTCATTTGATATAATTTGAAACACGTTGATACGATTTGAAGCGTTATGCATCATCTTGATCTCTGTTCTACCCACTGCCCTATCCTGCCCCGACCCGCCCCACCCCCTACACTGGTCATCTGCGGTTGATTCTTTAAGTCACGACCACCCGCAGAGCGAGTACCGGAACCGCTTAAAATTCAACTTGTTACACTTCGTATGGATCGAACATAGCGCATGAGCATTGGCACGACAACCATCGCGCCAAGGACAATCAGCATTGTGGTGTTTGGATCTTTAAAGTAAGAGTTCAGGCGTAACGTTGTGAGCGCGATGACGGCGAAATAAAGCATGTCTCCAGCAATGGCAAAGGCCCATCCGGCAAGGAACCCGTGACCCACTGCGTGCGCTGTGGTGCGACCGGTCATTGGATCTACCCCAAAGGAAATCATAACAAGCGCGAAGGGACCTGTGCCGGTTCCGCTGATATGTGCCACGCTTCGTGCCGTGGCAGCCTTCAAAGCAGCACTAAAGCGAGCAAGAAAAGGAATTTTCCCTGCCACCGCCGCGAGAAGCCGCAGTATTGGCTCAAAGGCAAGAGCCAGAGCGATATCCGAGACCAAATAGAGCATTGAGGTGATTGGCCAGGCCAAGCCTTTGGCATGAGCGAGCAGAACTCCAGCGGGGATTCCGCCCCCGACTGGAATAATGAATAGCTTAAGCACGGAAAGCATTATGGATGGTGACTGATCCAAACCGGGAATTTGCGTGGAAAGTGAAAAAAAGGGCATGGGACTCCAGGGACGTCGTTAACGATTGAATGTTTATGCGGCGGCGACTCTGTTCTGCTGCGCGCCGCATATTTTTTTATTATACAGCTTTTTATTATAATAGACTATTGGCTATTAACGAGAAATCAGGGGCTTTTCAGCTTGAAGCAAACTGACAGGAGCAGAGGGTTTTTGCCTGTTAAATTCGCATCCGTAGCACATCGGTTATGGTAAAATGGTGCTGGAGGATTAAAGCCATGTCAACGGAAGCGGAAGTAGCGATGCTGATGCTACGACTTCTAATAGATAGGCCAAAAGAACTGCAGAAAGTTATGGATTACTTGCGCGATGAAGTAATGGTACGGAAAGCAATTCTTGAGGTTGGGAATTTGGAAGTCGCAACCAGAGAAGAAATAATGAGAGAATTTGAGGACAAATACGGGTTGGTGATAACTTTTACCGATGAAGAATCGGAGAAAGAAACCAAGGCAACCATACCCGATACAATACCCAGCCGGGTGATTGGCTTACCGGGCGGAGCACAGTATAGAGTCGGGTGAAAAAGCTATTGGTCCTTCAGCAGAATAGCGGGCAGAGTGGACGACGCTCCGGAGTGAGGGTGCTGTCTAAGCGAGCAGGTGGGTTCACTATCGGTTCATAATCGGCAGAAATCCCCTGATGAAATCCATGGTGAAATTTACACCGGCAAAAGCTCCGATCATGCCGACAAGGTTGAGAACCACTGAGAACCCCGCCTTCTTCACCTTCCAGGCGAGGGGGAGCAGCGTGAATGACATCAAAGCGTAGAGAACCAGGGTCAGCAGAATTGCTGAAAATGCCAGATTGCCTGCAACGCTCACTTTATCCGCAAGAGTAAGAACGACGCTGATCCCTGCCGCCCAGAGCAGCATTTTGTTCAGATTTTCAATGGTACCGGACTTGAAGGCAACATACCAGGCGATCGGTTTCAATAACAATGCTAAAATGATCATACAATACCCCTTACTGACGATTTGATTACAGCTGACGTTGTCCAGCCGCCAGCGTTCATTATTACCCCTCTTCCAGTCAATGACCCAGGCTCTTTACGAGAGGGACGAGACGCTGATAATCCGCATAGTTCAACGAGCTTTGCCAGTACCCGCTCGCCATTCCGGCTGCTATCCCCGTAATAAAGATGAGTGTGACTACTGAAGGGAAAACCCAGAGCGAAAGCGGCCTGGTCCAAAAGACTGGCTGCATTGCGATGACGTTTTTCTCCGGACAATGTGCCACACAGGTAAGGCAACCGGTACATTCCGGTGAAGAAACAGCGGTACAGGCATGCACCTCAAGGCTTGATGGACAGGCGGCAGTACAGCGCCGGCACCCGGTGCATCCGCTCGCATTCCGACGAATTTTGAATGGACTGATCATGCTTGCCAGGCCAAGCAACGCACCATAGGGGCAGAGATATCGGCACCAGAACATTTTGTAAAAGAGGGAAAAAAATGTGAGGCACGCCAGAATAACCATCGTGGTACCGGACATGTGAGTAAAGAAGTGGAGCATCTTGACATCGCTAACGGCCCAATATGGTGCATCGAGGAACTTTACCACGGCATCGGCAGACATGCCCAGCAGGATAACGGCAACAAACAGCAGAAGCAGCAGATACTTGATGCCCCTCAATAACAGGTCAAGCCAGAGCCAGACACGGAAATTCCGCCTGAACACCAGCCGCCCCACCTTGTGCACCATTTCCGAAAGGGTTCCGACAGGGCAAAGCCAGGAACAAAAGGATTTCTTGGCAATCAGGCTCATCAGCAGGACTGTCAAAAATATCACCAGTGCCGCAGGATGAACCGGATGGATTTTCCCGGATATCAGCAAGTACTTTAGGCTTGTCAGGGCGCCGATGGGTAGAAACCCCTCCACACCCGGCGGACGGGAAACCAGGGGAACAGCTGCACCGCTTTCAACTGAATTAATAAACATGCCGAAGCGGACACCGATACCGACCACCCAAAACAAAAAGAACCACTGCACAACGATGCGAATTGTAGTGGTGGATTTTATTGAATTATTACCAAAGGCTGCTGACATTGACCTGCTGTCTTTGCCATCGCCTTGGCTGCCAAGTGCTGCCATGATCGCTCCCCTCGTCTGACCTGATCTGTCACGACGATCATAACCGCTATCCACAATCGGGACTTTGACCAACGTCAAGTAAATTCACGTTTCGATGGTACGTCGCTGTATCCTCTCAACACTATCCGGTGATGCGCCGTTGAAACCGACACCACAAGTATGCATCAATATGTGTCAGCAGAGCTCATGTTGTTTTAATGGATAGCAATTTGCGTCAATACTCACCTCCGCCCCACCCGAAATTGTTGCGGCTGCGTTTTCCGGTGTTTACCGCTGCATGCTCCCGTAAACTGACCTTGGATGCAGCCAAATTAGATCTTGTAGTTGTCCCGAAATAAGGAGTAAAATTATTAGAAAGAGAGGTGTATCCAATATGCCAATACAGAACAGAAAATTTGAGAGGGTGAATTTCGCGTGCCAGACCAGGGTGATGTTTGACCAGCGAGAATTTGAGGCCTTGTCTGAAGACCTAAGCCTGAATGGCGTGTCTGTACACACAGACTATCGGCTACCGGTCGGGAAGAGAGCCTTGATATCATTATATGTTCCCAGTGCGGCAAGTGGTTTGCCCATAACTATCAATGGGGTAGTTGCACGAAGAAAGGAACAGGGCTTGGCGTTCAAGTTCGACTCTTTGGATTGCGACACGTTTTCTTTATTGAGAACTGTCGTAAATAGAAAATCATCGCTCTGCTATAACAGTTTGGAAATCTAACCCCACTAATATTTCCTTTCGACGACTTCCCGGTCCATCTCCGGCTTAAATCCTGCGTACCGAATACATCGTCTGATATCGAAGTATGTTCACCTGTTATCTTTAAACTCCATATTTTATTATCACTCCGCACACATCTCCAATTACCTGATATAATATGAACAAATGACACCCCGCACACGCGGCAAAGGAGACCTTATGAGAGCTCTAACACCAGCTTTACGCAGGGTGATATGGATTTTTGTCACCTTGCTCGTGATGCCTGCCGGGATAATGGCTCAGGATGCCGAGGATTCCGATCAGGCGTACAAATTCAGCACGGAAGAGTTGACGCAAATGCTTGCGCCGATTGCTCTCTACCCGGATGCATTGACCGCCCAGATCCTGATGGCCTCAACCTATCCGTTGGAAGTGGTGGAGGCGGATCGCTGGAGGAGTCAGAACCTGCAACTGAAAGGCAATGATCTGGATGCCGCCCTGCAGAGCAAGAAGTGGGATCCCAGTGTCAAGTCAATCTGCCATTTTCCCGACATCCTCAAGTCCATGAGCGAGAAACTCGACCAGACGAGGAAACTGGGTGATGCCTTTCTGGGCCAGGAAGATGAGGTCATGAACATTATTCAGGAACTGCGCGGCAAGGCCAGGGATCAGGGCAACCTCAAGACGACCACCCAACAGAAGGTGATCGTGGAGGACAATGACATCAGGATCGAACCGGCCAATCCCGAGGTCATCTATGTACCAACGTACGATCCGGCCTATGTGTACGGCCCGTGGTGGTATCCAACCTATCCCCCCTATTACTGGTACTATCCGCCAGGGATTTACAGTTCTGCCTACATCGGCTTCGGCCCCGGAGTATTCTTCGGGTTCAATGCCTTCTCATGGGCCTGGTTCGACTGGCCGGTTCACCGGGTTCATATCGACATCGACCGGACCAGAAGCTTCCACCATATACGTGGCAGTCGGGATAACACCGTAAGCATCTGGAGTCATAACCCTCGACACCGAAGAGGGGTCGCGTACCGGGATCTGCGAACGAGTGAACGCTTCGGAGCTCGGGCTCCGCGTGTGTCATCGCCAGCACCGGCCAACCAGGAAAGGCGCGGCTATCCGGCGGGACGCATTGAACAGCAGAATGTAAGACCGTCCCAACCATCACAACAGCGCGGGGTGAGACAAACGACGCCACAGATACGACAAACTCCTGCAGCCGGGGTGCCGGTTCCCACAATTCGTCGCGAAGGCGCAGCAACGCCACGGGTGCAGCTCAGGCCTGACAAACCGCAACGTCCGGTGGTGCGGGATACCCCCTTCAGAGGCATTGGTGAGGGCGGCTTCGAACGCAGGGCAAGTGAGCGCGGCGGTATAAGCAACCGCGGCGAGGAAATGAGGCCACAACCGAGAGGTTTCTCTGGCGTCCAGCCGCAAAAACGGCAGGAAGACGGCAGCTCCCCGGGTGGCGGCGTTTCACGCGGTGGCGGATCACGCAGATAACTGCAGTGCCCGGTCGGGTCTATGATACATACAGGAGAGTAACCATGAATATACCAGTGTTGCTTACGATCAACGAAAAACTTTTGACGGTCCTGCTGGCCTGCGTAGTTACCGTGGTGCTGATCATTTCCGCTTCAGCCCCTGATTCGCGGGCAGCGGAAGGGTTACAGACACGCTTTCAAACGCCCGATGAGGCGGTACAGGCGCTTGTCGCCGCAACCAGAGCGGATGATCTGAAAACCATGCTGGCCATCCTCGGACCCGGCAGCAAGGATTTGATCTCTTCAGGCGACAGCGTTGCCGACAATGCGAGCCGGGACAAATTCGTCGCCTCCTATGAGCAAAAGCATTCTCTGGAGGCCAAAGCGGCCGATATCATGATCCTGCATATCGGTGCAGATGACTGGCCAATGCCGATCCCGATCATCAGAAAGGGAAACAGCTGGGGATTTGACATCGGCAAGGGGAAAAAGGAGGTCCTGAACCGGAGGATCGGCCGTAATGAACTTCACGTCATCGATGTAATCAACGCGTATGTCGATGCGCAACACGAATATGCAAGCAAGGATTGCCGCGGAGGTGGCTCAGTCGAATTTGCCCAGCGCTTCATAAGTTCTCCGGGCAGTCGCGACGGCCTGTACTGGGAGGCCAAAGAAGGCGAGCAGCAGAGCCCTCTCGGTCCGATGATCGCGCAGGCGGCTCAGGAAGGATACACGGCGGAAGGGAATCTTGCACCGTTTCACGGATACTATTTCAAGATTCTCAAGGGACAGGGCAAACACGCCAAAGGTGGAGCCTACAACTATGTGACCAAAGGCAAGATGATCCTCGGGTTTGCACTGCTGGCGTACCCGGCCGAATACGGGAATTCCGGCGTTATGACCTTTGTGGTAAACCAGGAGGGGGTCATCTTCGAGAAGAATCTCGGCAAAAACACCCGGCGCCTTGCCAAGGCCATCACGGTGTATAATCCCGACAAGAGCTGGAAAATAGTCAAGAGCCCGGAAGCACCTGCACAGAATAAAAAATGACGGGCTGCTCGCTGTTCTACATGGGTAACCCGAAATTAAGTTTTCCGCCAATCAGATAAATCATGGCGATGAGATTCCTATTTGTGCGGTACCCTCTTGCTCTGGCTTTGGCTGATTGC
>JBAYTT010000128.1:0-11709 GCA_041675485.1 Pelobacteraceae bacterium
ATATGTTTCTGTCCGGTAACGATCCGGAACTGCTGGTCGGCAACTTCATGGGGGATTTTGTCAAGGGGCCGATTGGGATCGAATTTGCGCCTCGTATCGGTCAAGGATTGAGACTGCACAGAAAAATCGACTCGTTTGCCCAGCGAAACGGCAATTTCCAAGCCAGCAGGTTGCGGCTAGCGCCGCAGTACGGACTTTATCGCGGAGTATTTGTCGATCTGTTCTACGACCACTTTCTGGCAAAAGAATGGACATCATGGTCGGAGACTCCACTTCCGGATTACCTTACTTCGGCTCACAAAATTATCACCACATATCTGCCAATCATGCCGAAGCGGCTCCAGGAGTTCGTTCCAATCATATTTGACGAGCTGTTGCCATCCTACGCAACTATCTCCGGGATTGAAGCGGCATTACGGCGAATGTCCCGAAGAGTACGCCGAGCTAATCCTCTCGCAGAGGGAGGCGCTGAGTTGACGGTTCATTACGAAGAGTTACAAACCGATTTCAGGCGATTCATCATTGAGGCAGAGCAGTTTACCTCTGAAATTATTGCAGCCGGGGGGAATACATGAAGATAGGATTTGTAGGACTCGGCATCATGGGCAGCGCTATGGCAGCAAATCTGCTCAAGGCAGGTTTTACGGTAACCGTGTGGAACCGGTCTGTTGAAAAGTGCGGGGTTTTGGCCGACCTGGGTGCGACAGTAGCGGCATCCCCCCGTGCAGCAGCAGAGATTTCCGAAATTGTTATCGCCATGATGGCAACCCCGGCGGCCGTCATGGCGGTTCGTGACGGTTCTGAAGGAATCGTGGCAGGCCTGTCACCGGGCAAAGGCTATGTGGATATGTCCACGGTTGATGCGGAGACCTCACGAGAGTCGGCCCGTCTGGCCCTCGAAAAAGGGGCGCTGTTTCTGGAGGCGCCGGTTGCCGGGAGCAGGAAACCGGCCGAAGATGCCACCCTGACCATCCTGGCCGCAGGAGATCGAAAACTGTACGACTCTTCATTGCCCGTACTGGAAAAGATGGGCAAAAAGATACTCTTCCTGGGAGAAACAGGGAAAGCGGCCAACATGAAACTGGCCAACAATCTGGTGATGTGCGGCATGCTGACCGCACTGAGCGAAGGCCTTGCCCTGGCTGCTGGGAGTGGCCTGGATACAACGCAGCTGCTTGAGGTTCTTGACTCCGGAGCTGTCGCCAACCCGATGTTTCGACTGAAAGGACCACTGATAGCTGCAAACAAAGAGTTTCCCACAGCTTTCCCGCTCAAGCACATGCAAAAGGACTTGCGGCTCGCCCTGCGGCTTGCCGAAGAGGTCGGACAACCGCTCTTTGCCACTGCTACCATTAATGAGCTGTATAAGTCTGCCCTGGCCAGGGGGTGCGGCGATGAAGATTTCGCCGCAGTCAGTCGTGTTATCAGGAAGTAGCGATCTAAAGACGAGTAGACACGCTCCCCCATATCCAGGCAGTGACTTCAAGGCAACATAAATCATTCCTGAACTGAGAAAATTTTATGACACAGTTGGCATATACACGACTTATAAAACAGCTATTATTTTCTCGGCCTATTGATATTCCCGTCTTCCATGAAATTGCATTGCGGCTGCAACAAATGATGAGCGCCCACTCGTATAGAATCGAAGAAGCAATTAAATTAGTCCATGAAGACACGGCATTAGCTGCAGAAATGCTTAGACAGGCAAATAATACCTATAATTCTGGAAAGACACCGATCACTACCATAAAAGATGCTATTGTCAGACTTGGCTCACAGCAAATCGTAAACCTGGCGTTTACGGCAAGTATGGCAAATTCTAAATCTGATGATCCTGTTATAAATTCACATTTAAAACAACTTTGGCATCATTCTCATGCAGTAGCCATTACAAGTGCATGGCTGGCAGTGCAGGTAAGTCATGATAACAATATATGCGATGTAAATGCCGATGAAGTATACTTGGCCGGATTGTTTCATGACATCGGAAAATTATACTTATTAAAGTCAATAGACAAACTTATCAATGTAAGTATATTGAACGTTAATGATGAATTGATCTATGATATTGTTGATGAACTGAACATACAGCTTGGAATAAGAGTATTGAAACATTGGAACATACCTGAGATATACTCCAATACATTGGAACGGCTTTCAACTGAAAGTTGGCAATGTGGAACAAACGATATATTGGTTGCTTCAGTACGGTTATCTTGTAAAATATTTCAATTCATTGATCTGGGAATTGAAGTAACTGATACAAGCCCAGAATACAAACTAATAGAAGATGAGTTGTTACTATTAAATATCGACGATGTTGCTCATATGTATAATATGATCAAGGCGATATCCTGTTAAATATCACACCTTCTATTCTGAATTCAGCACCAATTTCTGTGTTTCGTACGGTCATCCTTCCACCCATATTTTTTTATACTAATGTAGCTGAATAATCCGCTCTCAATTTATCCATGATTTTCCTATACACCATGATATCAAGCATCGCAATAATCCGCATGTGTCAATTCTTGCACACTTTTTTAAAGTCGTGTACAATCATTTTCATTCACCGTATGAGAGCGAGCATTCATGGAACCTATCGTCACTTATAAAGAGCGCTGCCGCCGCTGCTATTCCTGCGTTCGCAGCTGTCCGGTCAAGGCCATCAAGGTTGACGAGGGCTTTGCTCAGATCATCTATGACCGCTGCATCGGCTGCGGCAACTGCCTGAGTTGCCCACAGCATGCCAAAGTTGTCGTTGACCGCATGGCCAGGACACAGGAGATGCTTGCGTCAGGCTCCCCCGTTGTAGCTGTACTCGGTAGTTCGTTTCCGGCTTTTTTTCACGCGCTGCAACCCGGCCAACTGGTCGCAGCCTTAAAAAGCCTCGGTTTCAGCGAAGTTCACGAGGGGGCGTACGGCGCGCGAATGATCGCAAGCAGTTACCGTGACACGATCCGCTCTTCTGACCGGCCACTGATTTCATCGCATTGCCCGGCTGTCGTTGACCTCATTGAGCGCCATTATCCGTCGTTGGTTCCCAATATCATGCCGATCGTTTCTCCAATGATTGCCATGGGGCGGTTCGTAAAGAGCATCCTTGGCGAAGAAACCCGCGTAGTCTATGTCAGCACCTGCATTGCTTCGAAATTTGAAATTCAGAGTGAAGCTTCCGGAGCGATCGATGTCGTGCTTACCTATCAGGAGATCGACAAGCTCTTCAAAAACAGAGGCATCTCTCCGGGAAATCTTGCAGAAATGCCCTTTGATGGGGTAGACCCTGGCACAGGACGTCTATTCTCACTGACTGGCGGGCCACTCAAGGTTTTTGATATCCATACCGATATCCAGGATAACGAGACGATCAGCGCCGAAGGTGAGGCGCACACAGCCGGCATTATTCGTGATCTGGCGGCCGGACGGATTTCACCGGCATTTGTCGATCTTCGCTTCTGTGATGGCGGCTGTGTCGATGGCCCGACCCGCGATAAAGAGCTCAACCATTTTTTCAAGCGAAAACTTATTGTATGCCATAACAGCGCCAAGCCCCCCTATAATACGGCACCTCACTATCGTTCAACGGCTCTTATGCCTGACCTTTCCCGTTCCCACTCGGACAAGTCGATGAAACTGCCTACCCCCGGCAAGGACGACATCAAACGCATACTTCATTCCACCAACAAGTTCACACAGGGGGACGAGCTCAATTGCCGTGCCTGCGGATACAATTCCTGCCGCGAACACGCTGTGGCAGTATTTCAGGGGCTTGCAGACATTAAAATGTGCCTTCCTCACAACATGCAGATGATCGAGGAAGAGCGCGGCCATCTCATGCAGAAGTATGAACTAGTCCAGCGAGAGCTGGACAGGCAGGCGGGTGAAGACCTGATCGTCGGCAGCGACCTTGGAATCAGGGAGGTCATGGAACTGATCCGGCAGGTTGCTCCCACACCGACAACGGTTTTAATCAGGGGTGAAACCGGCACCGGCAAGGAACTGACTGCCCGTGCTATCCACCGCCAAAGCCAACGGAACGATAAACCGCTCATGACGGTTAACTGCACGACACTTACGGACTCACTCCTTGAAAGCGAATTGTTCGGCCACAAAAAGGGCTCCTTTACCGGCGCGATCGCAGACAAAAAGGGACTGTTCGAGGCGGCCAACGGTGGCACGATTTTTTTGGACGAAATCGGCGATATTACCCCAAAACTACAGGCCGAACTATTGCGAATTCTGGATCTTGGCGAGGTTCGTCCAGTAGGTGGCGTTGCCGCCAAAAAAGTTGATGTACGCCTGATAGCCGCCACCAACAAAGATCTCGAACAGGGGGTACGGGAGGGGTGGTTTCGAGAGGACCTGTACTATCGCTTGAATGTTTTCTGCATCGAGCTTCCTCCGCTACGTGAACGGGCGGAGTCCGTCCCCGAACTCGCCCGGCATTTTCTCGACAAAGCCCGAAAAAAGCTCAACAAAACAATCGCAGGGATTGAGGACCGGGCTGTTAAGGCGATGCAGCACTACCCCTGGCCCGGAAACATACGGGAGATGCAAAACGTCATCGAACGCTCGGCAGTCCTGGTCAAAGATGGTGTCATCCGCCTGGAAAATCTACCCACTATTTTTACCGACACCTACGAATCATGCCTTGATATTGATGTCAATCGGCGCCGGGTCTCATTCAAGGCCGAGCGGGAACTTCAGGTTGTTCGTACTGAAAAGAATATTATCGTACGCTATCTCGAAGAAACTGATGGAAACGTTGCCAAAGCGGCCCGGCTGGCAAATCTGCCCCGTCGAACCTTTTATCGTCTGCTCGAAAAGCATGGCATTGAAGTTGTCCGTCGCTCAAAATCGATCTCCGGCTGACCTTCCCGCCCTGCACTGAATAGGGGTACAGGCACAGACAAATACTTGTTTCAAAATAGTGTATACTTTTGGCCACCTGTGCGCCATTTCTGACACACTTTTTAATTCTAAAACCTAGTCGCTCCGCGTTGTCCTGTTGCAACATGCTGTTTTTGATAATATATATATTATTTGTCGCACTTGGCATGGTATTGGCTAGTGTATACGACATATTCGTTTATACGAACTCGAAGTAAACCATAAAAGACAGGGAGGAAGATTACCATGGGAAGAATGAGAGAAAATCCACGTTACAATGTCATTTCAATGAGGGTAAGCGACGAAGAGCGCGACCACTTGGAAAACCTGATGAAAACCACCCACAAGAGCGTTTCGGATATCATGCGCGAGGCTATGGAATATTTTTCTGCTCATTACGAGCAAAATGAATTGAACAGGAAAGCCGCGTAGCCGTACACTCACTAACCACCAAACGCTAAAGGCGGGGACAATTGTCCCCGCCTTTAGCGTTTGGTATGTACTCGTATATTCAGCAATCACATTTCAGTTGATCGCAATTTCAAACTGCTCCTGATGGAAACCCGGCTTGGCCCGAACTGTAATCCTTTTTTTGAACCTCTTTTCCAGTTCTTCAAGGCCACGACGTTCTTCA
Source organism: Pelobacteraceae bacterium (assembly GCA_041675485.1). Taxonomy (GTDB): domain Bacteria; phylum Desulfobacterota; class Desulfuromonadia; order Geobacterales; family Pseudopelobacteraceae; genus JACRCG01. The sequence goes on from JBAYTT010000128.1 coordinate 5,528, forward strand.
TCATAGAGCAGGTCAGCAACCTGCGGATGAACCGTCACCGTCGCTTTGGTGCCCCGTATATCAAGCATCTCACGTCGCAATTCCCGGAATATTTCATGGCATACCGTTATTTTTGACTTGATATACCCGCGCCCCTCGCAGTAACTGCACGGTTCACACATCATACGGCTGATATTTTCACGTACCCGCTTTCTGGTCATCTCGACCAGTCCGAGTTCGGATATTTTCAAAATATTCGTTTTTGATTTATCGGCCTTCAGAGCCTCTTCAAGCGCCCCATAAACCTTTTCACGATTAACCTCTTTTTCCATATCGATAAAGTCAATAATTATGATTCCGCCGATGTTCCGCAAACGGAGCTGGTACGCGATTTCCTTGACCGCCTCAAGATTGGTCTTAAGGATGGTGTCTTCCAGATTGTGCTTGCCCACAAACCTGCCGGTATTGACATCAACCGCACTCAAGGCCTCTGTCTGTTCGATGATGATATAACCGCCCGACTTGAGCCAAACCTTTCTCCCCAGAGCCCTGCTGATTTCAACTTCCAGACCGTAGTGATCAAATATTGGCTCTTCCTCATCATACAGCTCTATCGTATATTTCATTTTGGACGCAAAAGTTGAAATAAAATGAACAATCCGATCATAATCAACCTGCGAATCGACAACGATTTTATCGACCTGCTCGGTAACGATATCCCGAACTACCTTTTGGACTACATCCAGGTCAGAGTGAAGCAAGGACGGCACCGCAGCCTTCGCCTGCCGCTTGGATATTTCCTCCCACAGGGTGGTCAGGTACTGCATATCCGCAATCAGATCTTCCTCGCTCTTCCCTTCCGATACGGTCCTGACAATATAGCCGGAACCCGCTTTCTTGAGGCGCTCAACAATTTCCCTCAAGCGCTCACGCTCATCCTCATCCTCTATCCGTCGCGAAATCCCGATATGATCAACCGTCGGCATATAGACCAGATGCCGACCCGGAAGCGAAATATGCGACGTTATCCGGGCTCCCTTGGTGCCGAGCGGCTCTTTGGATATCTGCACCAGCAACTCCTGCCCCTCCTGCAACAGATCCTCAATCGGATGGAGCGGACGAAACTCTGGGCGATCATTGCCATCTTGCTCTTCAGCCGGTTCATCGTCTTTTTTACTGCCGGCATACAACAGCGATTCATACTCCTCGATTGCATCAAACACATCGGCAACATAGAGAAAAGCTGCTTTCTCCAGGCCGATATCCACAAAAGCCGCCTGCATTCCGGGCAGTACGCGAATGACTCGTCCTTTGTAAATATTGCCCACAATTCCCTTTTCGCGGCTGCGTTCGATATAAAGCTCGGCAATGGTGCCATTCTCTATCAGCGCAATACGGGTTTCGTGGGAAGCGGCATTAATGACTAACTCTGCTCCCATGGTGGTTTTCTCCATTTAACGTAAAATATATGAAATTAAAATATTCGTAACGGTAGCTATTGGACAAAGATGACTTCCAGCTTTTCAACCTGGATATCATCGCCCATAAGATTCATATTACCGGATATGGCCCGGGCGAACTCAACCGGCTTGCCCCTTTTAGCGACCAATTCAACGGTTTGGCTGTCAGCATGGAGCGAAATTGTTTCGCCCCTCAGATCAACCGTCTGCGTCTGCCCTTTTTTGGTACGCTGAATGACAAAAGAGCCATGTGCCATAAATTGCACACATTGTTTCTGCAATTCGTCCGGATCAGCATTGGCAATGGTAATCCGATATCTGGTCGCATCAATCAAAGTTGAGATGGATGGTGATTTGGCGTCAACCTCGTCCGACTCCAGAATCAGCAGACCTTCCGGCAACACCGCATTAAGGCGTTCCAGCACTTCCTGTGCCGAGATTCCGTAGGTAACAAACATATCCATGTATTCCGCCCGTGATTCAACCCCTACGGACGTTGCCGTACCAAACGAGAAGCGGGGATGCGGATGAAACCCGAGCGAAAACATGATCGGAACTCCTCCCCTGCTTACAGCACGAGTAAAGACGGTAATCAACTCAAGGTGGCTCAAAAAACTCATGACCCCGGTTTTGGCAAAACGAAGACGCATCCGGGCAGCTGCCGGCTCATCATTCGGAACAACGGGGCGCGGCGGCAGCGTTGCCTGCGGGGAAACCCGATTGGTCACAACAGTAAAATCACAGACACCGCATGCAGTGCAAGAGCCGTCACGGCAGTCTTTCGTTACAGCTTCCGCAAACGCCCGCTCACGCTCAGCAAGCAGAAACTCGCGAGTCACGCCGCAATCAAGATGATCCCACGGCAGAACTTCATCCAAGTCCCGCCGACGCAGATACCACTCCGGTTCGATGCCACACTCGGTAAAGGCCTGAAGCCAGCGCTCCAGAGAAAAATGCTCACGCCAGCCGTCAAAACGACAGCCAAGCTCAACAGCACGAACCAGCACCGGCGCGAGGCGACGGTCACCACGGGCAAAAACCCCCTCCATGAATGAAAGCGGCGCATCCTGCCATTTAAAGCGCAGTTTACGTTTTTTCAAATCACAGTGGAGCTGATACTGGAGATCCATCGTTTGCTGCATGGAGATCTGCGCTTCCCACTGGAACGGCGTATGAGCCTTGGGCACAAAGGTGCTGACAGCAACATTGACATCACCCTGAAGCCCTTGCAGCTTGGCCTGATCCTTGACCTGACGCCCAAGTATGGAAATCTGGGCAACATCGTCTCCGGTTTCACCCGGCAACCCGATCATGAAATAGAGCTTGATCAAGCGCCACCCCGCCTTGTAGATCGCGGCAGCACCGGCAATCAGATCGGCCTCGGTGATCCCCTTGTTGATAACCCGCCGCATCCGGTCGCTGCCGGCCTCCGGCGCAAGGGTAAAACCGGTCTTGCGGACTTTCTTTATCTCCTCAATCAATTCATCAGACAAACTGCCCACACGCAACGAAGGAAGCGAAACAGCCACCCGATCCTCGGCATAGCGCGCCATCAGCTCTGTCACCAACGGGGTAACACAAGAATAGTCCCCGGTTGAAAGTGAAAGAAGCGATATCTCGTCATAGCCGGTAGCTTTGAGCGACTGTTCCACCAGATTGAGAATCGTCGCTGGAGAGCGTTCACGCAACGGGCGGTAGACATAACCTGCCTGGCAGAAACGACAACCGCGGGTGCAGCCACGGGCAATCTCCACCGCAACCCGGTCATGGACCGTCTTCATGAACGGCACGACAGGAGAATCCGGAAAGGGAGCCGAATCGAGATCTGCCAGAAAGCGCCGCCGAACCGATGTATGCCCCGGTTTGAGGGGCTTTATTGCAGACAGGGCACCGTCACGAGCATACTGCGGTTCAAAGAAGGAAGGAATATAGACCCCTTCGATTGCCGCCAGGCGCTCCAGCAGCAACGGCTTGCTCGCGCCCGTTTTTTTTGCTTCCCGGACAGCCAGTGCGATTTCCAGGATAGCCTCTTCGCCATCCCCCAGCAGAACGGCGTCAAAGAAAGGAGCCAACGGCTCCGGATTATAGGCACAGGGCCCCCCGGCAATAACCAGCGGAAAGGCTTCATCCCGGTCACTCGCCAAAAGCGGAACACCACCCAGCCGGAGCATGTTCAGTATGTTGGTATACGAAAGTTCGTACTGCAGGGTGAAGCCGATAATATGGCAATCGGCCAGGGGCGTGGCCGTTTCAAGTGTTGCCAGCGGAACATGTGCGGCACGCATCTGCGTTTCCATATCCGGCCAGGGAGCAAAAACTCGCTCAGCGGCAATCCCTTCGACCTCATTCAGGATGTGATACAGAATCCGCAGGCCCAAGTGGCTCATGCCGACTTCATATACATCCGGAAACGCCAAGGCAAAGCGCAGATCGGCATCGTCCTTGCGGATTGAGCCCATTTCGCCCCCCATGTAGCGGGCAGGTTTTTCAACAGCGAGAAGATTCATTAATGAAATTCAGTTCTTATACGAGATTCAGAAGGTCTGGAACTATAGCAAATCAACTGCACTTATGCAAGGGTAATAGCCGCACTAATACCGCGATAATAAACTGATTTTCTCTTTTGGCTTTTAAGAGCTATCCAAAGCACTCTTTGAACATAAAAACACCGTTATTGGCTCAATGCTCCGCAACGTGTTGCCGGACATACAGAGACACGCCGTTACATACGCTTGAAATCTCAAGCAAATACATTGCAGCCATATATCGGAAAGCAACTAATGACAAAGGAGGTTGGAAGCGTGCTTTGAAAATATAAAACCGTTTGCATTAAACAGGATTAGTATGGCATTCTTACCAAAACGCTCTGGGGAGGCAACATGAAATCAGTACGTCCAAACAATTTGTTTCATCGGTGCAGATCATTGCTATTTTGCCTGGGTATAATGGCTGCATTTTCCGCTTGTGGCGGAGGCGGCGGCACTAACAGTGGGACGACAAACGGTAATGGCAGCGGCACAACCGGTCAGCCGAAATGGACGTATATGGTGTACCTGGCTGCTGACAACAATCTCGCTGCCGGAGCGCTGATGGATCTGCTTGAGATGGAAACTGTCGGGTCATCCGCCGGGGTCAATGTTGTTGTCCAGGCAAAACTGAGCCCTACCGAACTTGTAAAAGCCGGGATAACCGGCCTGGCCATCGACAACAGCATTTACCGGGCGAAAATTGTTAAAAGTACAAATGCCAACTCACTTGAGAGCGTTTTCACACCGGTTCCCGGCATATCAAATATGGCCGACAAAACTGTGTTGACCGGTTTTATCCAATGGGCAAAACAGAACTATCCGGCCGACAACTATGCGCTGGTTCTCTGGTCACACGGCAATGGCTGGAAGACCATACCAATTTCACAGGGCCTGCCCACGCGTGGCGCGCTGGCCGATGACTCGAACAACAGCCTGATGACAATGCAGGATATTGCCACGGCGATCAAAAATTCCGGGGTACATTTCGGAATCGTCAATTTTGATGCCTGCCTGATGGCAATGTACGAAGTGGCTTATTCCCTGAAAGACGTGGCCGATTATCTGGTCGCCTCAGAGGAGGTAGAACCGGGACAGGGCGATGACTACAATCGCGTCTTGACCTCATTGACCGGTACACCCGGCCAGACTCCAAACCAGGTGGCCCGGATGCTTGCAACCACGTACAAGGAATTCTATGTCTCTCTTGGCAGCCAGGGCAAGGACAGCGTCACCAAATCGGCCATCGACCTCTCCCAAATAGGGGTGTTCAAAACAGCAATGGATGATGTTGCCGTCTACCTGACTCAGAACCTGACCACCTCTTCCAGCTTGCGACCTGCCATCCAGTCCGCCCGAAATGCAACGGGCACCCTCTCCTTCAACTCGATCAACCGTGATCTGGGACTCTTTCTCGATGCGCTTAAAAACGGCACAACCAACGATGCCACTCTGGGCGTCAAGCTGACAGCAGCCCGCTCCGCGCTTTCTGCTGCCGTAATCAAGAACGAATCATATTCTCCAAGCGGTGCTCAGACCAATCTTGCGACAGTAACCGGAATGTCGATTTTCCTTCCCAGGGACGGCGAATACCTTGATACCGATTTTGGTGCCTACCAAGCCCTCGGCTCGACTCTTGATTCATCAGGCTGGAAATGGAGTTCATTCCTTTCCCAGCTGCTCACCGGGACAACCGCCCCCAAAGTTACCACACGAGGAGACTTCGGCTTCGCCATCTCGTGGGACAACCCGAATGCCGATCTTGACCTGTATGTCGCGGAACCGTTTGATCTTGCCAGCCCCTGGATCGGGACAACATCACCGAACGGTTATCTGACCGCGGACTCATATGCGGGCAATTCCAGCTATGAAGCATATGTTGCCCAGTCTTCCGTTGCCGCGGGTGTCTATGACCTTTTCATTAATAATTTTTCCAATACTGCCACCAAGGTCACGCTCTGGTATATAGACCCGACTAAAACAGACTGGGTTCAACTCTGGGTCAAACAAATGAATGCCTGTACCACAAAGAAAGATGCCTTCCCCGCCCCCGGAACGGCAGATTATACAGATCTTACAAACCATCTCTATTGCGACTGGATTTATGATCCGGGCGTAGGGGTTATCAACAACACCTATGACCTCAACTGGTGGGTTACAAGAAGCCAACTGAACAAGGCGGTGTTGCTGCCAAATACCTCCAAACATAAGATCGTAA
>JBAYTT010000129.1:0-11601 GCA_041675485.1 Pelobacteraceae bacterium
AGGAAGAGTTGCAGCTTGAGCCGGATAAGGCGGTTCCGGTGGAGAGTGATTTACCGTTTGAATAGGGAACCTCTCCCCTTTACGACATATCCTGCTTGTTGATAATCCAGGGAGAGCTGATACAATTGAAAGGTGTTTGCAGGTTTACTGCTAACCGGATGTATCGGATTCCATCACTGTCAACTCCTGCCCGGTCCCGGGCGGAGAGTGACAGCCAACCGGGAGGTTACCCATGCAGCGCCAGCCCGCCGTAGCAGGTCAATTCTACCCAGGTAACGAACACGCCCTTCGTACCGCTTTGTCCCGGCTGATCCCTGAGAACCCATCCCCAAAAAAGGTAACAGGTATTATTTCACCTCACGCCGGTTATGTCTATTCCGGTGCCATTGCCGGGCGGGTATTTTCGCAGGTTACGATCCCCGATACCGTTCTGATCATCGGTCCCAATCATCACGGCTCCGGAGCGGCCGCTGCTCTCTACCCGGAAGGCGAATGGCTGACTCCGCTCGGGACGACAACAATCAATTCCCGTCTGAATTCGCTTTTACTTCAGCATACTTCTTATGTCCAACCAGACAGGATCGCTCATCAGTTGGAGCATTCCCTCGAAGTCCAGCTCCCTTTTCTGCAGTACCTGCGCCCTGACGTTACCATTTCAGCCCTCTGTATCGGCCATGGCGACTATTCACCCCTGCGTGACATTGGCCATGGAATTGCCGCTGCTATCAGGGAGTATGGTAAAGAGGTCCTGATCGTGGCCAGTTCCGACATGACCCATTATGAAACGGCCGATTCGGCCCGCCGGAAAGATCAGCAGGCATTGGATCGGGTGCTGGCGCTGGATGGCAAGGGACTGCTGGAAGTCTGCCACAGTAAGGGGATAACCATGTGCGGAGTCGTTCCGGCGACCGTCATGATCGATGCCGCCCTCACCCTGGGGGCAACACAGGCGGAAGTGGTGGCGTACGGTACCAGCGGTGACGTGACCGGCGACAATGACCAGGTTGTCGGGTATGCGGCGGTGGCGGTGTTTTAATTCAATCCGGCCGGTTGTCGAGCGGAAGTGCAATACGGAACATGGTGCCGGTGGTATCATCGCTTTCGACGGTCAGGGTGCCGTGATGCTCTTCGATGATCCGTTGCGTGATCGACAGGCCGAGTCCGGTGCCTGCCCCCTTGCGGGTGAAAAAAGGTTCGAAGATCAGCGGCAGGTCCTGCTCACGTATTCCTGGGCCATTGTCATGGATGGCAATGGTGACAACCGTATCAAGGCATTCGGTTGTAATCGTAATAATTCCCCCGGACTCAAGTACCTCAAGCGCATTTTTAAGGATATTGATCAGCGCCTGGCGAATCTTTTCCGGGTCAAATCTGAACGCGGGGAGCGGGGCGTATGAGACGTTCAGCGTAACGCCCTGCTTTTCGGCCTGCCTGCGCATCAACAGCAGAATGTCCTTCACAATCGGCGTCAGATCCCCCTCCCTGAAATCAGTGCGTACCGGTGAAGAATAATTGAGCAGGGCGCTGATAAGCCGCTCGACCCGCTCGATCTCCGCCAGCGCCTTGGAAAGCATCTCCTTGTCATCCGTACTGAAGCCCGGCTTGTCGTGCAGATCGTCAAGCAGCAGGGAAATGCCGGTCAGCGGGTTGCGCACTTCGTGGGCTATACCGGCAGAAAGTTTGCCGAGTGATGCAAGACGGTCGAGACGAACGGTCTCTTCGCGCAGGCGTTCCCGCTCCGTTTCATTGCGCAGCGTTACGGTCAATCCCATTTCAGCGTCGGTGCCGATTGGAAACAGGCCAAAATCGTAATACGTAATTTCACCATCAATCTGCCGGCTCAACGGTTCCCGCCCGTACCCTAGTTTTGTCTGCAATACCGCCTCAATCCGGGTACAGACGTCAGGCCATGCGGTAAATACCGTATGATACTCCACGCCAAGGGAGACAGAATCGGAAAGGAGTTTCTGCCCGACGCCATTGATCGAAGTCAGGGCACCGTCAGGGGAAATCGTGATAATTGCGCTCGATATACTTTCCAGAACGCTGGTCTTGAAATTGCGTTCATCAAGGATATCGATCCGGGACCGTTGCAACTCATCAAGAGTGGCGAGCAGGTTGTTTTTGCGGGCCTCCAGTTCATCGGCCATGACGTTGAATGTCCGGGCAAGTTCGCCGATCTCATCCGTCGAGGTTATCGCTACCCGGCTGCTGATGTCACCTTCAGCAAGTTTGCGCGCACCCTCAGTCAATTGCAGCAGTGGACTGGTGATGCCGCGAGACAGTCCCCACGCCGATATGCAGGCCAGTATTGAAGTTATCAGAAGAATCACGCCGCTTCGTGTCCGGTGTTCGCCAAGCTGCTGGTTGATCAGACGGCTTCCTTTGCGGGCGGCATCCTGAAACTGGTTGAGCTGGAATCCGATGGTAATCCCCCCGAACACTCCATGACGTGAGTAGTCGCCGCTTTTGTAGACGATCGGCGCGTATGCCATGATCTTTTTTGCGCCGCCGACATTGGTCGTGTCAACAAAACCTCCCTTCAGCTTTCTGACCTGATCGGCAACCAGTGGATAATTGGGGTGAATAAAGCCCGCGTGGTCAAGATTGAATGGTATCCTTCCGCTATCAATGTCGGATTTGCTTGATGCCGAAGAGTACGGCGGCACCAGTTGTCCCCTCGCATCAAGGCCTCTGATATCCCAGTATTTCGGGTGCGTGATGATCCACCCCTCGTCATCGAACATGAAGGCATAATTGCCGCTTTTATAGGAAGGGAACACGGTGGAAAAGTTGCGCCCGGGATCGATATGCTGGGTAAACTCCATCAGATGGCGATGGTCGAGCGAGATGACCACCACTCCGTTGAAAACCCCCCGGGCATCGAACAGGGCAGCGGCAAAGCGGACCACGCCTTGATATGTCTTGCCATCGAGGGCATGCTCCGGTTCGTCGGCGCCGTTCAATTGATCCTGCTTCGAGATATGGGAGCCGGTGAGATGAGAAACATAAATCTTGCCCGGCTGCGTGCGAACCCTGGTGAAATAATCCTCTGTCAGAAATTCCGTCCGGGAGGGATCCGCAACGTTTTTTAGTTCCGCCTCCGGGACGGCAACGCCATCCCGGATCACCAGCTGTTCACGGCCGTTTTTGTCGATCAGGGCAATGCTGCGGTAGAGCGGCACCTGCTCATGGGTTTCAAACGGGGCCGCAGCGTTCCCGGTCCGGTACCATATTTCACCCCGCCTGCTGGCATAAAAATTGAGCAGCGTCGTCTGATCCAGTTGCGTCCGGGACAGGAAAATCAGGTCGTTTTCGCATTGCCGCAGGAAGTCCGCCACGTTCTCGGCCACTTGAGATGCCCGCATCTGAAGCGATTCCGACGCCTGGATATCCGCGGTATCACCGATTTCAGTCGTAAGGCGGGCGCTGGTTGATTCAAGGTTGAAAAACAGGATCAGCGATGATGTTATCAAGGGGAGCAATGACAGGAGCAGAGTGATGACGAGAATCTTTTTAAAGAGTGTAAGGCGCGGCATTCCGGCTCCATAAGAGTGCAATCCTGATTGTATTTCATTGATTACAATGATACCCTGTACAGGGTCAAGATATCATTTCAAGGCTGGTTTCATGCGGTTTAATTTCCTGATTGCAACAGTAGTGGGTTTAGCCCTGATTCTGCCATCCGCAGCCCGTGCAGGAGTGCGTCTTTTTACCGGCAGCCTTGAAGTCGTGACATCGTCAGGCAAGGCCTGCGCCGGGCGCAAAGGAAACCATCAGGTTTCCCTTGTGATCGGAGGAGACGATGCGCAGGATCCCGTTTCCGGTTATATCGGCGGGGAGACCGTTTCCGTCGGACAGTTGCGCGGTATTTCTCCCGGCACACTGGCTTTACGCTACCCCTATCCTGATGCCGAACGAGCCGAAGGGCACATCGTGCAGGTTGAATTCAGCGGTACGGCTCTGCGTGGAGAGTTGCACGACATTCACCTGGACGCAGCTGTTGACGACTGCAATTTTGATCTGGCACGCCTCAAACTGCAGCAGATCGACAGCGAAGAAGCTGCTCTTGCGGCCTATCAGCGCATGTCGCGTCAGTATGAAGCCCAGTTGACCAGGGCAACAGCACTTTCGATTACCCGTACCGGAGCACATGCCGAGTCTGTCGAACTCTTCGAAAAAGCGCTTGCTCTGGCGGAACAAATCTACCCGCAGGATTCTCCCCGGCTCCTCCCGTATCTGACCTCACTGGCAAACAGTTATATGCGCACCGGCAGATATCAGGATTTCAACACACTGTACAGTTCGCGCATGGGCACTCTTCATGACGATGCGGTACGGCTGATATTCAGCAACCACCAGATACGTTCATTGCTTCAGGTTGGACGTGCCGCTCTGGGGCGTGAAGAATACCAGGTGGCGCTCGAAAAATTCAGGCAGGCGCTCAAGATCGATTACAAAAACAGGGACGCCATAGCTGCAACCATGTCGGCACTGGTTCGAAGTGGGCAGCATGATGAGGCGATTGTGTTTTTGGAAGAGACCGAACAGAAACTGGACAGTGAACCTGACCGTAAGGATGTCCGCGAAGCGATAGCGCTCGTTGCATATCAGAAAGCAAAAAAAGAGCAGAAAACGGGTCGCACGGTCGAAGCGGAACGCTCGTTGCGCAAGGCGATCAAGCTTGATCCTGGCACGGCGTATTATCTTGTGGTCCTGGCCCGTTGGGTTCACAAAGCCGGAAAATATTCCGAAGCGGATGCCATTCTGAAGCGAGGTCTGGATTTGTTCAAGGATGAGCCCAGGCGGCAAGAGCTATCTGAAGCCCGGGATAAATTGCGGCAGACGGAAACAATTCTTGCCAGGATTCGCAAGGTGGGTGCCTGACGTGGGGTACAAAAATCTGCAGGAATGTGTGGCCGATCTTCGTCAACGAGGCATGCTGCTGAATGTTGATGCGCCGCTTGATCCTCATCTGGAAATCGGAGCGCTTCAGCGGCGCGTGTATCAGGCTGGAGGACCGGCGCTGTTCTTTACCAATGCCGTCGGCTGCCGTTTTCCCCTGCTGGGCAACCTGTTCGGGACGCTGGAGCGGACCCGCTTCATCTTCCGCGATACGCTTGATGACATCCGCCGACTTGTCGAGTTAAAGATCAATCCCTTTTCACTGCTCAAAAAACCGCTTGATATGGTCAAGGCCCCCGGAGCGGCCTGGCATCTCCTCCCGGTTGTCACCTCGAACGCCCCCGTGCTTGAATGTTCCACGACCCTCTCCGGCTTGCCGCAACTCGTTTCATGGCCTCGGGATGGCGGCGCTTTTTTGACCTTGCCGCAGATATACAGCGAGAGCCCGTCTCAGCCGGGTTTTGCCAGGTCGAATCTCGGCATGTACCGGATTCAGCTTTCCGGCAACAGCTATCTTCCTGACAGACAGGCCGGCCTGCACTATCAGATCCACCGCGGCATCGGCGCTCACCATGCCGAGGCGATTGCGCGGGGCGACCAGCTCAGGGTCAACATTTTCCTGGGAGGTGCCCCTGCAATGACCGTCGCGGCGGTGATGCCGCTGCCGGAAGGGATGCCTGAATTGTCTTTTGCCGGTCTGCTGGCCGGCCATCGCATCCCGATGACCAGGGTTCCGGGGCATCTGCCGGTTTCCTCCGAAGCAGATTTCTGTATCAGCGGCGTCGTCCATCCAGCCAAAACCCTGCCGGAAGGCCCCTTTGGCGATCATCTCGGCTATTACAGCCTGGCCCATGAGTTTCCGTATATCGAGGTTGATGCGGTCTATCACCGCAGGGATGCTATTTTCCCGTTTACGACCGTCGGCCGCCCCCCGCAGGAAGATACCAGTTTCGGCGCCTTCATCCATGAATTGACCGGTCCGCTGATTCCTACCGTTGTGGCCGGAGTGAAAGAGGTTCACGCCGTTGATGCAGCCGGTGTCCATCCCTTGCTTCTGGCGATCGCCGATGAACGCTATGTGCCATATTCCCCCGTCCGCCAGCCGCAGGAACTGTTGACCGTTGCCAACGCCATTCTCGGCCAGGGACAGCTGTCGCTTGCCAAATACCTGCTGATTGCGGCCCAGGAAGATGCACCTTCGCTGCATACCCATGATATCGCGGCGTTTCTGGGACACATCCTGGAGCGGGCGGACTGGCGCACGTCGCTCCATTTCCAGACCGCAACCACAATCGACACCCTTGACTATAGCGGCTCCGGGCTTAACGAAGGCTCAAAAGTCGTCATCGCTGCTGCAGGTCCGGTGCGACATCGTCTGGCATCGGAGCAACCCGCCGGTCTTGAACTGCCATCCGGATTCGGGCCTGCCGCTGTCTGTCTGCCGGGCATACTGGCGATCCAGGGGCCTTCATCGACGCAGGAGAGGGGAGAGGGAGACCCGCTCCTTGAAGAGTTCTGCCGTTTCTATCGCGACCGGAACGCTTTTGACGGCTTTCCGTTGATAGTGATCTGCGACGACAACAGTTTCACTGCAGCAACCCTGAACAACTTTCTCTGGGTGACCTTTACCCGCTCCAATCCGGCGACCGATATTTACGGCATCCGCCCCGAAACACGCGGCAGACACTGGGGGTGCAGCGGTCCGCTGGTAATCGATGCCCGGATCAAGCCGTTCCATGCTCCGCCGCTTGTGGATGATCCGGCGGTGGAACGCAAAATCGAAGCGCTTGCCGCCCCCGGCGCCCCCCTGCATGGAATATTCTGATATGCCGGCTTCAATAATCACCCGCTCACTTACCAAGTCCTATGGGGAACTTACCGCACTCGACTCGTTCGATCTTGAGGTTGAGCAGGGCTCAATTTTCGGCCTGCTTGGTCCTAACGGTGCCGGGAAAACCACGCTGATCCGCATCCTGACAACGCTTATGCGCCAGAGCCGGGGAGAAGCGTTAATCGAAGGGTTGGATACGCAGGGTGAGGGGCGCGACATCCGTGCCATGATCGGGGTGGTTTCCCAGGAGAACAGCCTCGACCGCTACCTTACCGCCCGTGAGAACCTGGAACTGCATGCCCGCCTGCATGGCATGGCAAAGCGGTTGTACAAAAGCCGGATAGATGATCTGCTTGAACTTATGGGGCTGGCAGGACGTCAGAAGGATTTCCCCGACACATTTTCAGGGGGGATGCAGCGGCGCCTGGTGGTTGCCCGCGCTCTTGTGCATCAGCCGCGGGTTTTGTTTCTCGATGAACCGACCACCGGACTTGATCCGCAATCGCGCCGGGCGGTCTGGGACTATATCCGCTCCCTGGCGGGCAGCATGACAATCTTTCTGACCACGCACTACCTGGAAGAAGCCGAGCAACTCTGCGACCGGATTGCCATCATGGATCACGGCCGTTTGATTGCCATCGGGAGCACCCAGGAGCTGAAGGACCGTTTGAGCGGGGCGACTGTCTATGAAATCGATTTTACCGGGCAGGGGGCGGATCGCTATGCCGCACTGCTCGGCTCAATGCCATGTGTCCTGAACATCGAGCAGGTGGATAGTAAATTGCTGGTCACACTTGAATGCTGGGAGTGCCTTTCCGAAATTGTCACCGCCCTGAACGGAGCGCCGGTTCGGCGTATCTCACTCCAGGAGAGAACCCTTGAAGATGTCTTTATTTCTTTAACCGGCGAGAAGGTGAGGGAATAATGTTACGAGGTTCGATGGCGATATGGCAGCGCGATATGCAGGTTCTCCGGCGCAGTATTTTTTCGGAAATGGTGGCGGTCATTGCCTATCCGCTCACCATCTATCTGGCTTTCGGCATCGGCATGCAGGGATACATCGGCCTGGTGGACGGGGCTCCCTACAGCCTCTTTATCGCGCCGGGCCTGATTACGATGACAGCGGTCAATGCCGCCTATAACGAAAGTGTCTGGAGCCTCTGGTTTCATCGCCGGGTTCAGTTTACCATCGAATCGTACCGGGTGACCCCGATATCGGTATCCGAGATCGTCATTGCCAAGATTCTGAGCGGATTCACCCACGGCCTCATCAAGGGGTGTGCCGTCGGCCTGGTTATTTTTGCGATTACGCCATTTCGATTCCCGGTGGAGAATTTATTCCAGTACCTGCTGTTTCTGATCCCCGGTTCGGCGTTCTTCTCCTGTGCCGGAATCATCTGCGGCACGGTCATGGACAAGCCGGAAACCATCGGCAAAGTTGAGGCGGTGCTGGTCATGCCGCTGATCTTCATGTCCGGCCTGTTCTTTCCGCTCTCGTCCTATCCGCCGTCAGTCGTTACCTGGGTGCGTGCCCTGCCGACCACCGCTCTTTTTGAAGGTGCCCGCCGTGCCCTGGTTGCAGGAGAGATGCAACTGCTGCCGGTGCTGCAGGTTTCACTGTCGGCGCTGCTCACGTTTGTCGCCGCGGTATTGATCTTCCGCTACAAAATGTCGGAGTGACGGCATTCCGCTTCCGGGCGGGCCGATGTTTCATCCATCCTGTTTTCCGGCTTCACCCAACCATTCTCAATTCTCTACTCTCCTGACCTTGAAAAAACGCCCCTTGATCTTGTCTCTTCCCAGGCAGGAGAGCGCCTGCTCTACGCTCGAACGGACAATTGCCACAAAGGTGTGGCTGTCGAATACATCGATCTTGCCGACCTCGCTCCCCGTCACCCCTCCCTCGCCGGTCAGGGCGCCGAGAATATCGCCGGGGCGCAGCTTGTTCTTGCGGCCGCCATCAATGCAGATGGTCACCATGGGTGGGGCAGGGGGCCTGCCGCCACTTGCCGTCAGCGCTGCCAGTTCCCCCCGGCTGATGCTGATGCCGAGGCTGCTTTCGATCGCCTGTATCCGCCTGGTCTCGTGGGATGTCGCAAGGCTTAACGCCAGTCCCTGCTCACCCGCTCGCCCGGTACGTCCGATGCGGTGGGTATGAATTTCCGGGTTGCGGGGCAGTTCGTAGTTGATGACCGCCGCCAGTTCCTTGATGTCGAGACCGCGGGCGGCCACGTCGGTGGCTACCAGCACCGATATGCTCTTGTTGGCAAAGCGGACTAACACCTGATCGCGCTCCCGTTGCTCCAGGTCGCCATGGATGGCCAGCGCCGCGAAGCCCTTCCTGGTCAGGACGGCGGCCACCTCCTGGCACTCCAGTTTGGTATTGCAGAAGACCAGGGCAGATTCCGGCCGATAGTGCCCGAGCAGAAGTGCCACCGCAGCCGTCCGTTCATCCGGGGCAACCTCGTAGAGAACCTGTTCGATGGCGTTTTCGTCATGGGTCTCATCGACGCTTACTTCGACCGGTTCGTGCTGGAGCGTTGCGCTCAGTGCTGAAATTGCCGCAGGGTAGGTGGCGGAGAAAAGCAGGGTCTGCTTCTTGTCCGGGGTGGCGGCGATGAGAGTGCTGATATCTTCCAGAAAACCCATGTCGAGCATACGGTCGGCTTCGTCAAGGACAAGCGTCTGCAGTGAGCCAAGATCGAGGCTCCCCCGGCGCAGATGGTCGAGGAGGCGTCCGGGGGTGCCGACCACCACATGGGCGCCATGTTCCAGCGAGACGAGCTGCGGGGAGAACGGCACGCCGCCGCAGAGTGTCAGGATCTTGATGTTTTCGGTAAAACGGGCCAGGCGCCTTAGTTCTTTGCCGACCTGGTCGGCCAGTTCACGGGTAGGGCAGAGCACCAGTCCCTGGATACGCAAGGAGGAAACCTCCAGGCCTGTCAACAGCCCGATTCCGAAGGCGGCGGTCTTGCCGCTGCCGGTCTTCGCCTTGGCGATGACATCTTTGCCGGCGAGAATGAGCGGCAGGGTGTGGGACTGGATGGGCGTCATCCCGGCATAGCCGAGCGAAGCGAGGTTCTTGAGCATGGGTGTCTTCAGGTGGAGTGCGGAAAAAGCCGTATGGTTCATGGGAAACTCTCTTTTTTGTTGATACCGTACTTCTTATTCGAGTCAATGTCCAGAAACGACCGAAGCATCAATGAGTAACTATCTGATAAATCGATATCATATCGTAATACCTGTAATATGCCCCATCGAGGCGATCATTGTAGAGAAGAAGAGCGCGAATAATATTGCCATGATGATACAAACGATAACCCCGAACGTAGTGACCCACGTGTTGATACCGCCAAGTTCTTCCAGTACTGGAAAATAATTCAGGGCTGATTGTGTGGACCTGACCTCAATTATCTTTGATTTTACATGGCGGTAATACAGATAGTTTCCCACTGCCCCCACAATAATGTGCATGAAAAGGTTTATGCCCGGTAAGCAGAAAATAACAAACGAGATAACCGCGAGCGCATACATTTTTCGATAGAGGAACCAGAGGAATGTGAAACCGAAGCATGACCAGTTCCAGGTAATGCTGAATTTCTCTCTTCCCATGATGGTGAATTTGGAGAAATTCTGGATGTAATAGTAGGAATTCTGGCCGACAAAGGCGCGGATCTCGTCTGTGGTAATACTGTCAATGTTGATACTGTTGGTTGGATCAAGATTGAGCATGGAACCGCAATGCTTACACTTGATCGCCCCGTCAAGTATGGTTTCTTTGCAGTAAGGGCATATCATTAATGAGAACTCCTCGTTTTTCAGGATAGTTGATTTCAATATACCATACTTCGTGGCGGTTAATTGATTTCCAGGTGACTTACTCCTCGTCTCTTAATTTGCGGCGTACAGAATTGTTTCGCAGTCAATGATTCTAACACAATACTTTGTCTTTCGAGATTGAGTTTCTATGATAAAATGTAAATAAATGTAAAAAGGAGGAACGGACATGAAAAAGATATGTGTGACTGCACTGGCTCTCGCTTGTCTGTTTGTATTGACGGTTACCGGAGCTCACGCAGCCCCTCCTGTCATTTCAATGGTAATGATAGATGGTGGCTGTTTCATGATGGGGGACCTTTTTGGAGTCGGCAACAGTGATGAAAAACCAGTCCACGAGGTCTGCATTAAAAATTTCCGGATTGGCACTTATGAAGTAACCCAGGCTCAATGGGTTCAGGTAATGGGAGAAAACCCGAGTAAATTCAAAGGAGACGACCTGCCAGTTGAAAATGTAAGCTGGAGCGATGCTCAGGAGTTTATTCGAAAGCTGAACGCTCAGTCCGGCATGCATTATCGGCTCCCCACCGAGGCAGAATGGGAGTATGCAGCCAGGAGTGGGGGGAAGAAAGAAAAATGGGCTGGAACCAGCGATTCAAACCAAGTGGGCGAGTATGCCTGGTATCATGACAACAGCAACGCAAAGACTCATGCTGTTGGTCTGAAAAAACCAAATGGTCTTGGCCTCTACGATATGAGTGGAAATGTCGGGGAATGGTGTCAAGACCAGTATGGCGAAACCTGGTATGAGAAGAGCGGTCGTGACAATCCTCAAGGGCCTGCTACCGGTTCCGCTCGCATCCATCGTGGCGGTGGGTGGCAAGCCAGCTCCGGTATTTTGGCGGCCGATCGTGATCGAGGCGCTCCAGACGACCGGAATGATGACATTGGTTTCAGGCTCGTTCTCTCCGCAGCTAAGTGAGCCGCTCCTCAACGGTGGTTCATTTATTGTTTATTGTACAAAACCACCGGTACGAACTTCCGAGAGGATGCCGTTACGGAATATCAGGGTATGGAACAGAGTTGAA